>NZ_JBJGZA010000012.1:0-114860 GCF_054050255.1 Geodermatophilus sp. SYSU D00700
CCCCCCCCCCCCCCCCCCCCCCCCCCCCCCCCCCCCCCCCCCCCCCCGCCCCCCCCCCCCCCCCCCCCCCCCCCCCCCCCCCGCGGGGGTGATTCGGCCGGGGCGGTGGTCAGCCGCTGATC
Source organism: Geodermatophilus sp. SYSU D00700 (assembly GCF_054050255.1). NCBI lineage: Bacteria > Bacillati > Actinomycetota > Actinomycetes > Geodermatophilales > Geodermatophilaceae > Geodermatophilus > Geodermatophilus sp. SYSU D00700. The sequence continues at coordinate 123 of NZ_JBJGZA010000012.1, forward strand.
CGCTTGTAGGGGTCCGGCGGCGCGGCGCCGCCGGCCACGATCGCCGCCGACCAGGCGTCCAGCTGCCGGGTCAGCTCCGGCAGGTCGGACCCGATGGCGGCGAGGACCGGTTCCATCGCGGCCTCGGTCCGCGCCTCGACGTCGTCGCGCAGCCGCCGTCCCTCCTCGGTGAGCCGGTCGTCGGCGACCAGCCCGCGCCCCTGCAGGTCGGCGTCGGCCTCGGCCATCGCCTCCGCCGACCAGCCGCGCGTCCCGGCGTAGGCAGTGTGTTCCCAGCCGACCCAGTACTCGGTGAGCAGGTTCATCTCGACCGCGGTGAGCCCGGCGGCCAGGTTGGCTGCCTGGTGGGTGTCGCCGCGGAACTCCCGCAGCAGCGTCGCCGCGTGCCACAGCTGCCCGAGCGGGGTCGGCGGGCCAGGGCAGCGAGAGCTGGCCGGCGAACAGCGGGCGGCCCACGACGTGCGGGGCGGCCGCCTCGGTGCCGCGGCGCAGGGCGGCGAGCGCCCCGGCGACGTCGGCGCCGGGCAGCAGCTCGCGCAGCGACTCCACCACGCCCTCCTCCCGGGCCGCGAGCACGGCGGCGCGGCCGGCGGTAGCCCGCGCCTGCTCGTACCAGCCGGTGAGGACGCCGGGCTCGAAGACGCCGAAGGCGGCGACGGCCACCGGGGCGGCCGGCTCGCCCATCGGGGCGGCGCGGCCCCAGACGTAGCCGGTGAGGAAGTCCAGGCCCAGCGCGGCGAGCCGGCCGTTCACCGGCCTGCCTCACCAGCTGATGGTCGCGATCGGCTCGGCGGCATCGCGCAGCCGCCGGCCGGGGGTGTCGGGGATCCCCGTGGTGGGGCGCTCTGTCTCGAGCGGGGTGAGGAACAGCTGCTGCGCCTGCGCGTAGTCCACCCGGGCATGGTGCGCGCGGGACGCCGTCGCGGGAAGGCCGCACCGGACGCGGTGGTTGTCGGGCGCATCCGGCCCCGACCCGTCAGGAGCTCCCATGACCCTCGCCGTCACCGGCTCGACCGGGCAGCTGGGCGGGCGGGTCGCCCGCCGGCTCGCCGACGCCGGCGTCGCCCAGCGGCTGCTGGTCCGCGATCCCGACCGCGCGCCGCGGCTGCCCGGCGCGACCGCCGTCCGCGCGCCCTACGCCGACGGCGACGCGGTCCGCGCCGCGCTCGAGGGCGCCTCGACGGTGCTCATGGTGTCGGCGTCGGAGACCCCTGACCGGGTCGACCAGCACCGCAGCTTCGTCGACGCCGCCGTCGCCGCCGGGGTGGCCCACCTGGTCTACGTCTCCTTCCTCGGCGCGGCGCCGGACGCCACCTTCACCCTCGCCCGCGACCACTGGGCCACCGAGGAGCACGTGCGCGGCCACGGCCTGACCGCCACGTTCCTGCGCGACTCCCTCTACGCCGACTTCACCCCCCGGCTGGTGGGGGAGGACGGTGTCGTCCGCGGCCCGGCCGGGGACGGGCGGGTGGCGGTGGTGGCCCAGGACGACGTCGCCGACGTCGCGGCGGCCGTGCTGCGCGACCCGGCCGCGCACGCCGGCGCGACGTACGACCTCACCGGCCCGGAGGCGCTCACCCTGACCGAGGTGGCCGGGGTGCTCACCGCCGTCACGGGCCGGCCGGTCCGGTACCACGCCGAGACGGTCGAGGAGGCCTACGCCTCGCGCGCCTCCTACGGGGCGCCGGACTGGCAGGTCGAGGCGTGGGTGTCCACCTACACCGCGGTCGCGGCGGGCGAGCTGGCCGCCGTCAGCAGCGCCGTCCCCGACCTGCTCGGTCGCCCGGCGACGACGCTCGAGCAGGTGCTGCGCGGACCGGCGGTCCCCGCCGGGTGAGTCGAGCGCGGGCGCGCGGGTAGACGACGCCCGTGCGCCTGCCCGGTCCCTCGGACCTCCTCGACCTGCCCTGGACGCTCGCCGACTCCGTCCGCAGCCTCAGCGCGGCCCTGCCGCGCGCCGAGACGCTGCTGCCGGTGGCCGACGACGTCCTCCGCCGCGCCCGCGCGCTGCTCGACGGCGCCGCGCCCGCGGTGGCCCGCGCGGCCGCGGTCGGGCCCGAGGCCGTGGAGGCGGCCGCCGGGGTGGTGCAGCGCCTGGCCGCGACGCTGACCCCCGAGCGGATCGCGACCCTGGGCGCGGTCGTCGACCGACTGGGCGCCGCCCTGGCACCCGACCGCGTCGAGGCGCTGACCCGCACGGTGGACACTCTCCGCGCCCGGGCCGACGTCGTGCCGCGCGCCCTCGACGCCGTCGACGGCCTGCTGTCCTCGGGGCGGCTGGACCGGCTCGCCGACGGGCTCGACCGGCTCCTGGCGGCCGACCTGCTGCCCCGGCTGGACCGGGCGCTGGACCTGGTGGGCGACGAGCGCCTGCAGCGGGCGCTGGACCTCCTGGCCGACGGGCGCACCGAGCGGGCGCTCGAGCTGGCCGCCGACGACCGGGTCGGGGTGGCCCTCCACCTGGCCGCCGACCCGCGCGTCGGTCGGCTGCTCGACCTGGTCGCCGACGACCGGATCGGCCGGGCTCTCGACCTCGCCACGGACGCCCGGACCGGGCGGGCCCTCGACGTCGTCACCGACGACCGGGTGGACCGGACGCTGGCCATCCTGACCGGCGACCGGGTGGAGCAGGCCCTGGAGCTGGCGGCCGACGATCGGGTCCGGGCGCTGCTCGACCTCGCCGCCGACGAGCGGGCGCGCCGGCTGCTCGGCCGGCTCGACCGGTTGCTGTCCGACCAGCACCTCGACGACGCCGAGGAACTGCTCGACGGCGGTCAGGCGGCAGCGGCCCTCGACCTGCTCGCCCGGCTCGACCGCGAGCTGACCGACGACGCGGTCCGCGCCCTCCGCACGCTGCTCGACCGCACGCCGGCCCTGCTCACCGACGACCGGACCGCGGCGCTGGCCGCGCTCGCCGACCAGGTGCCGCGCCTGCTCCGCGGGCTGAAGTCCGGGCACCTGCCGAGCGTCACCGACCTCGGGCGGGTGCCGACGGACCTGCACGCCCTGCTCGAGCTCCTCGACGACCTCCACCAGGTGGTGTCGGGGCTGCCCGGCGCCGGCCGCGCCCGCGACCGCGGCGACGACCCGCACCCGCAGGTCGAGGACCCCCGGCCGCCCGACGACGACCCGGCGCCGTCCGGGGACGCGCCGCCGGCCGTCGTGGACCCGGTCGAGGACGTCCGGCCGGTGGCCGTGGCGCCGCAGCCGGGGGCCTGACCGCGGCGCCCGGGATCAGTCCCGCGGTCGCCGGCCGATCCGGGAGCCGAGCCAGGTGATCGGGTCGAACCGGCGGTCGACCACACGCTCCTTGAGCGGGATGATCCCGTTGTCGGTCAGGTGGATGCCTTCCGGGCACACCTCGGTGCAGCACTTGGTGATGTTGCAGTAGCCGAGGCCGAACTCCTCCTGCGCGGCGTTCCTGCGGTCGGTGGTGTCCAGCGGGTGCATGTCCAGCTCGGCCAGCCGGATGAGGAACCGCGGGCCGGCGAAGGCGCGCTTGTTCTCCTCGTGGTCGCGGATGACGTGGCAGGTGTTCTGGCAGAGGTAGCACTCGATGCACTTGCGGAACTCCTGCGAGCGCTCGACGTCGACCTGCTGCATCCGGTGGGTGCCGTCGGCCTCGCGCGGGCGCGGGGCGAACGCCGGGATCTGCGCGGCCTTCTCGTAGTTGTAGGAGACGTCGGTGACCAGGTCGCGGACCACCGGGAAGGTCCGCATCGGCGTGACCGTCACCGTCTCGTCCTCGGCGAACGTGCTCATCCGCGTCATGCACATGAGCCGGGGCCGCCCGTTGATCTCCGCGCTGCACGAGCCGCACTTGCCGGCCTTGCAGTTCCACCGGACGGCGAGGTCGCCGGCCTGGGTGGACTGCAGCCGGTGGATGACGTCGAGGACGACCTCACCCTCGTTGACCGGCACGGTGAACGTCTGCAGGTCGCCCCCGGTGGCGTCCCCGCGCCACACCCGGAACGTCGCGTCGTAGGTCACGCCGAGCCCTCCTCGAAGATCTCGGCGAGCTCCCGCGGCATCTGGGGGAGCGGTTGCCGGGTCAGCGCGACGCCGCTGTCGGGACCGAGCGCGCAGACGAGGTTCGTCCGCGCCCACTCGGCGTCGGTGGCGGGGAAGTCGTCACGGGTGTGCCCGCCGCGGCTCTCCTGCCTCGCCAGCGCCGCCCGGGCGATGCACTCGCTGACCAGCAGCATGTGCGGCAGGTCCAGCGCGAGGTGCCAGCCGGGGTTGTACTGCCGGTGGCCCTCGACCGATAGCCTCGCGACCCGCTCCTTGAGCGCGGCGATCCGCTCCAGCGCCTGCTCCATCTCCGGTGCCGTCCGGATGATCCCGACCAGGTCGTGCATCGTCTGCTGCAGGTCGTGCTGCACGGTGTAGGGGTTCTCACCGCCCTCCCGCTCGAAGGGGGCCAGGGCCGCGCGGGCGGCGTCGGCGAGCGCGTCGTCGGCGAGCAGCCCGCGGGTGTGCTCGCGCTTGGCGGCGTGCTCGGCCGCGGCCAGCCCGGCCCGCCGGCCGAAGACGAGCAGGTCCGACAGCGAGTTGCCGCCCAGCCGGTTGGACCCGTGCATGCCCCCGGCCACCTCGCCCGCGGCGAACAGGCCGGGCACGCGCGCCGCCTCGGTGTCCGGCTCGACCTCCACCCCGCCCATCACGTAGTGGCAGGTGGGGCCCACCTCCATCGGCTCGGCGGTGATGTCGACCTCGGCCAGCTCCTTGAACTGGTGGTACATCGACGGCAGCCGCTTGCGGATGTACTCCGCCGACCGGCGAGAGGCGATGTCGAGGAAGACGCCGCCGTGTGGGGTCCCCCGGCCGGCCTTGACCTCGCTGTTGATCGCCCGGGCGACCTCGTCGCGGGGCAGCAGCTCCGGCGGCCGCCGGTTGTTCTTCTTGTCGTCGTACCAGCGGTCGGCCTCGTCCTCGGTCTCCGCGGTCTCCTTGCGGAAGAAGTCGGGGATGTAGTCGAACATGAAGCGGTTGCCCGCCGAGTTCCGCAGGACGCCGCCGTCGCCGCGCACGCTCTCGGTGACGAGGATGCCGCGCACCGACGGCGGCCAGACCATCCCGGTCGGGTGGAACTGGACGAACTCCATGTTGACCAGCGTCGCGCCGGCCTGGAGCGCGAGGGAGTGGCCGTCGCCGGTGTACTCCCACGAGTTCGAGGTGACCTTGTAGGACTTGCCGATCCCGCCCGTGGCCAGCACCACCGACGGCGCCTGCCAGGCCACGAAGCGCCCGGACTCCCGCCAGTAGCCGAACGCGCCGGTGATGCCGTCGTCGTCGGTGAGCAGCCGGGTGACCGTGCACTCCATGTAGACGTCGATGCCGAGGGCGACCGTGCGCTGCTGCAGGGTGCGGATCAGCTCGAGCCCGGTGCGGTCGCCGACGTGGGCCAGCCGCGCGTAGCGGTGGCCGCCGAAGTCGCGCTGGCTGATCAGCCCGTCGGCCGTCCGGTCGAACAGCGCACCCCAGTCCTCGAGCTCGCGGACCCGGTCGGGGGCCTCCTGCGCGTGCAGCTGGGCCATGCGCCAGTGGTTGAGCATCTTCCCGCCGCGCATGGTGTCGCGGAAGTGCACCCGCCAGTTGTCCTCGGGGTAGAGGTTGGCCATCGCCGCGGCGATACCGCCCTCGGCCATCACCGTGTGCGCCTTGCCCAGCAGGGACTTGCAGACGACGGCGGTGCGCGCCCCGCTCTCGTGGGCCTCGATCGCGGCCCGCAGACCCGCGCCTCCCGCCCCGACGACGACGACGTCGTACTCGTGCTTCTCGAGCTCCATCAGAAGAACCTCGGGTCGGAGATCGTGCCGGTGGCCAGGAGGAAGACGTAGAAGTCGGCGAACGCGACGGTGAACAGCGAGATCCAGGCGTACTGCATGTGCTTGCCGTTGAGCCGGGAGACCAGCGTCCAGGCCCGGTAGCGCAGCGGGTGCCTCGAGAAGGAGTTCAGCCGGCCGCCGACGATGTGCCGGCAGGAGTGGCAGGAGACCGAGTACAGGAAGAGCATCACCGCGTTGACCAGCAGGATGAGCGTGCCGAGCCCCATGTGGCCCCACTCGCCGGTCTCGTCCCGGAACCCGCGGAACGCCTCGTAGAAGAGGATCACGTTGAACAGCAGCGCCGCGTACAGGAAGTACCGGTGCACGTTCTGCCCGATGAGCGGGAGCCGGGTCTCGCCGGTGTAGCGGCGGTGCGGCTCGGCCACCGCGCAGGCCGGCGGGGACAGCCAGAACGAGCGGTAGTAGGCCTTCCGGTAGTAGTAACAGGTCAGCCGGATCCCCAGGGGCAGCACGAGGATGTAGATGGCGGGGGAGATCCAGGCCGGGCCGGTGAAGAACTCGGGGAAGCTGTCGCCCTCGCACCGGGTGGTGATGCACGGCGAGTAGAACGGCGAGATGTAGGGCGAGGCGTAGTAGTAGGCGTTCTGGAAGGCGCGGAACGTCGAGTAGGCGATGAACAGCAGCAGCACGACGACGGTGACCAGCGGCTGGACCCACCACCGGTCGGTGCGCAGGGTGCGCGCCGCGATCGTCGCCCGCCGCGGCGCCGGGCCCCCGTCGCCGCGTCCCGCCGACACCGCCCCGGACCCGCGGGGCGCGGTGGTGGTCACCGGCGCGTGCGGCCGGACCCGCCCAGGCCCTCGTCGTCCCCGTCGCCGTACACGATCGCGAACGGCTCGTACGTCCCGCGCGGCCGGGCGCCGCACAGCAGGTCGAGGTCGTCACGCAGCCGGGCGACGTCGACCCGCAGCCGGCGCGAGTCCAGGGTGTCGCCGAAGTGCCTCGTGACGAGGGCGCACGCCCGTTCCAGGGCGTCGACCGCCCCGCGTGCCGCCGTCACGTCCTGCTCCAGGGACATCGCTGCCTCCAGATCGCTCTGACGCCGCCGGGAGGGCGGGGCCGCAGTCCACCACGGACCCGCGCACCGGGGAAAGGGCTGCGCCGGTGGTTCCGCGACCGGCCGGTCTCCCCGCGCGGCGGGGACCCCGAGGTGTCGGCGGCGCCGGGGACGGGCAACCCCCGGGACGTCCCGACAGCTCCGCGCCGGCACCGCCGGGGAACCGGAGGACCAGCCGTGCAGCGAGACCCACGACCGGGCGAGGACGACGTCGACCGCGACGACGCGCAGGCGCTGTCGCGGGCCACCGGCGACGGCGGCGGGGGCGGGCCGGACGCGGACACGACGACGGGGACCGGCACCACCGGCACCTTCGTCGGACGCGTGTCCGGCCAGGACGTCGGCTACGCGGAGGAGACCGGCGCCGAACGGCGGGCGGCCGCCCAGCAGGACGACTGACCGCCGCCCGCCGGTCCGTGCACTTGCGCCGAAGTGCACGGATCGAGACCAGTTCGGCCGACCGTAGGAGCAGGATGCGGGCATGCCCCTGTTCACCGGCGTCGGCGTCGCCCTGGTCACCCTCTTCCGCGAGGACGGGGCGCTGGACGCGCCGGCCACCGCCGACCTGGCGGCGCAGCTGACCGGCCTGGGTGTGCGGTGCGTGCTCGTCGCCGGGACGACGGGGGAGGCGGCCGCCCTGACCGCCGAGGAGCGGGACGTGCTCGTCGGCGCGGTGCGGTCGGCGGTGCCGGCGGAGGTGCCCGTGCTCGCCGGCACCGGCGCGCCCACCGGCCGGCAGGCGGCGGAGCTCACCGGGCGCGCCTTCGCCGCGGGTGCGGACGCCGTGCTGGTGCTCTCGCCGGCCGGCGTCCCCGACCCGCGGCCGTACTACGCAGCGGTCGCGGAGGCGGCCAGCGGGCCGCTGCTGGCCTACCACTTCCCGGGAGCCTCCGCGCCCGGGATCCCCGTCGACCTGCTGCCCGACCTGCCGGTGTCCGGGCTCAAGGACTCCTCCGGGGACGCCGGCCGGCTGCTGCTCGAGCGCGACGTCCTCGCCGGCGACCTCTTCACGGGCGCGGCGACCCTGGTCGGCCTGTGCACCGCGATCGGAGCGGCCGGCGCGCTGGTGGCGGCCGCCAACCTCGCCCCCGAGGAGTGCACCGCGGCCGCCGGCGGCGACTGGGAGGCGCAGGTCCGGCTCGCCGCCCTCGACCGCGGGGCGTCGGCCGACTTCCCGGCGGGCTACAAGCGGGCGGCCGCGGAGCGCTTCGGCACCTCGGTGGTCACCCGGGTGGGCGGCTGAGCGCGCTCAGTGGGACTCCCGGCCCACCGCCGACCCGCTCGAGCCGACGAGGAAGTCCAGGTCCGCGCCGGTGTCGGCCTGCAGCACGTGGTCGACGTAGAGCCGCTCCCAGCCGCGCCGGGGGGCGGCGAACCCGGCGACGGTCGCCTCGGCCGGCCGGCGCCGCGCCAGTTCGCCGTCCGGGACCTCGACGTCGATCCGCCGGGCCGCGACGTCGAGCGCGATGACGTCGCCGGTGCGCACGAGGGCCAGCGGGCCGCCGGCGGCCGCCTCCGGGGCGACGTGCAGGACGACGGTGCCGTAGGCGGTGCCGCTCATCCGGCCGTCGCACACCCGCACCACGTCGCGCACCCCCTGCTCCAGCAGCTTCCGCGGGAGCGGCATGTTCGAGACCTCGGGCATGCCGGGGTAGCCCCTCGGGCCGCAGCCGCGCAGGACGAGCACGGAGTCGGCGTCGACGTCGAGGTCGGGGTCGTCGACGCGGGAGTGGAAGTCCTCGATGGAGTCGAAGACCACGGCCCGGCCGCGGTGCCGCATCAGGTGCGGCGAGGCGGCGGCCGGCTTGATGACGGCGCCGGAGGGCGCGAGGTTCCCGCGCAGGACGGCGATGCCCCCGTGCTCGAGCAGCGGCTCCCCGCGGGGCCGGATCACCTGCGGGTCCCAGATCGCGGCGCCGTCGAGGGCGTCGACCAGCGGCGTTCCGGTGACGGTGAGCGCGGTCGGGTCGAGCAGGTCGCGGACCTGGCCCAGCACGGCGAGCAGGCCGCCGGCGCGGTGGAGGTCCTCCATGAGGAACCGCCCGGCCGGCAGCAGGTCGACCAGCACCGGCACGCCCGAGCCGATGCGGTCGAAGTCGTCGAGGGTCAGGTCGATCCCCAGCCGGCCGGCGATGGCCAGCAGGTGGACGACGGCGTTGGTCGACCCGCCGATGGCGGCCAGCGCCACGATGGCGTTGGCGAAGGAGGCCTTCGTCAGGAACGTCGAGGGCCGGCGGTCGGCGGCCACCATCTCCACCGCCAGCCGGCCGGTCCCGTGCGCGGCCTCCAGCAGGCGGCTGTCCGCGGCGGGGGTGCCGGCGACCCCGGGGACGACGGTGCCCAGCGCCTCGGCGACGAGCGCCATGGTCGAGGCGGTGCCCATCGTGTTGCAGTGCCCGCGGCTGCGGATCATCGCCGACTCCGACCGGGCGAACTCCTCCGCCGACAACGTGCCCGCGCGCACCTCCTCGGAGAGCCGGAAGACGTCGGTGCCGCAGCCCAGTGGCACCCCGCGGAAGGTGCCGGTCAGCATCGGCCCGCCGGGGACGACGACGGCGGGCAGGTCCACCGAGGCCGCGGCCATGAGCAGCGACGGAATCGTCTTGTCGCACCCGCCGAGCAGCACGAGCCCGTCGACGGGGTTGGCGCGGAAGGCCTCCTCCATCTGCATCGCGGCGAGGTTGCGCCAGAGCATCGCCGTGGGGCGGACCTGGGTCTCGCCCAGCCCGAACACCGGCAGCTCCAGCGGGGTGCCGCCGGCGGCGTGGACGCCGTCGCGCACGGCGGCCGCGACCTCGGAGAGGTGGCGGTTGCACGGCACGAGGTCGGAGGCGGTGTTCGCGATGGCGATCTGCGGGCGGCCGAACGCGTCGTCCGGGACGCCGCGGCGCATCCACGCCCGGTGGATGTAGGCGGAGCGGAGGTCCCCGGAGTACCACTGCGCGCTGCGGAGGGTCACGGCCGCCATCCTCACCGCGTGCTGGGACGGTGGTCCAGGTGAGCGCACCGACCATGCGGGCCTTCGTGCTGACCGGGCCGGGCGAGGGGGCGGTGCAGGAGGTCCCCGTCCCGGTCGCTGCGCCCGGCGAGGTGGTCGTCGAGGTGGACCGGGCCGGCGTCTGCGGCACCGACGTCGAGCTGTTCACCGGCGAGCTGTCCTACCTGCACACCGGGCACTCCTCCTACCCCGTGCGACCCGGCCACGAGTGGTGCGGCCGGGTCACCGCGGTGGGCGACGCGGTCGACCCGGCCTGGCTGGGCCGGCGGGTCACGGGGGACACGATGCTCGGCGACCGGGTCTGCCGCCGGTGCCGGCGGGGGCAGCAGCAGGTGTGCGAGGACCGGCAGGAGGTGGGCATCCGAGGCGACCGCCCCGGTGCGCTGGCCGAGCAGCTCGCCGTCCCTGCGGAGTCGCTGCACGAGCTGCCCGACTCCGTCGACGCGGCGCTCGGCGCGCTCGTCGAGCCGGGGGGCAACGCCTGGCGGGCGGCGCAGGCCGCCGCGGTCGCCTCCGGCGACCGCGCGCTGGTGATCGGGCCCGGGACGATCGGCCTGCTGACGGCGATGTTCCTCCGTGCGGCGGGCGCCGAGGTGCACCTGCTCGGTATCACCCACTCCTCGCTCGAGTTCGCCCGCGGTCTCGGCTTCCCCGGTGCCTGGACCCGCGACACGCTCCCGGACCTGCCGTTCGACGCCGTCGTCGACGCCTCGACCGCCCCCGGGTCCCCGGCGCTGGCCGTGGACCTGGTCGAGCCCGCCGGGCGCGTCGTGTGCATCGGCCTCGCCGGCACGCCGAGCACCGTCGACACCCGCACGCTGGTGCTCGGGGACGTCACGGCGGTCGGGATCCTCTCGGCGTCCCCCGGCCTGGCCCCCACGATCGCCGCCTATCGGAGCGGGGAGGTCGACCCCCGGCCGCTGGTCGCTGCCACCGTGGGCCTCGATCAGGTGGGCGCGGTGCTCGCGGGCGGCCGCCCTCCGGGCAGCGGCGCCGGGCCCAAGGTCCACGTCGACCCGCGGCTGCCCGCCTGAGCGGCGCGCCCCAGCCCGCTGATCCGTGCACGTCCGCGGATGTGCACGGGGCACTTCCGCGGAAGTGCACGGGGGTCAGACCCGCAGTCGCGTGCACTGCCCGGCGCATCGGGTCGTGTTCGCTCACCGCGGCGCGTCCTCCCTCACCGCGGCGCGTCCTCCCTCACCGCGGCGCGTCCTCCCTCACCGCGGCGCGTCCTCCCTCACCGCGGCGCGTCCTCCCTCACCGCAGGGCGTCCTCCCTCACCGCAGTGCGTCCTCCCTCGTGGTGGGCGGTCGGGTAGGACGCCCGACGATCAGGTCACCTGATCGTGGCCACCGCCCCTCACTCGCGGGCGCGCTGCCCCTCGATCGCCTCGAGCACCGTCTTGCGTCCCTTGCCGAGTTCGCGCTCCGCCTGCTCGGCGCGGTCGAGCTGCGACTCGCCGGACATCCGGGCCACCCGTTCCCGCGCCTCCGTCGCGTTCGCATCGACCAGCTCGGCGGCCTTGCGGGCCTCCTTCGCCGCGTCGGTGTTGGCCACGTGCTGCTCGGTGGACCCCCGCTTCCTCGTGTCGGTGGCCCGCTTCTCCTCGTCGGAGAGCAGCTCCCACGCCGCGTCGGGCAGGTACCGCTTCGTCCCGTCCGAGCCGCGCGCCCGGTCGCCGCCGTCGGCGGTGTGCCAGTCCTGCGCGCCCCACTCCTGCAGGTGCCGCTGCGACTCGGTGCGCTCGCCCTCGTGCCGGTAGCCGCCGCCGGCCTTCTCGTACTCGGTGGTGAGCAGCTGGCTCTTGCGGGCGCTCCACTGGCCGGGCCGACCGCCCCGGTCGCCGGCCTTGATCTCCTCCTTGAGCCGCGCGCGCAGCTCCGGGTCGGTGTAGTCCTCGGCGTAGTCCTCGGCCGACTTCCCGCTCATGCCGACGGTGGTACCCCATCCGGCCGTACCTCACCCGGTGGAGCACCACCGGTCAGCGGCGGGCGGGGGAGGCGCGCACGTGGATGCGCTCCCCCTGCGGGCCGAAGAGGGCGAGCACCTCGGCCGGCCGGTCGTCGGGGTTCCCCAGCCGATGCGGGGTGCGGGTGTCGAACTCGGCCACCTCGCCGGGGGTCAGGGTCACGTCGGCATCGCCGAGCAGCAGCCGCAGCCGCCCGGACAGGACGTAGAGCCACTCCCAGCCCTCGTGCGAGCGCAGCTCGCCGGGCTCCCTGCCCCAGCCCGGCGGCAGCACCATCTTGTAGGCCTGCAGCCCGCCCGGGCGCCGGGTGAGTGGCAGGAAGGTGGCGCCGTGCCGGGTGATCGGCCGCAGCCGCACCCGCGGGTCGCCGGTCTCGGGGGCGTCGACGAGCTCGTCGAGCGGCACCTGGTGGGCGCGGGCCAGCGGCAGCAGCAGCTCCAGCGTGGGGCGGCGCTGCCCGGACTCCAGCCGGGACAGCGTCGACACCGAGATGCCGGTGTCCTCCGACAGCTGGGTGAGGGTGGCGCCCCGCCGGCGCCGCAGCTCACGCAGCCGCGGGCCGACGGCGTCGAGGACGGCATCCAGGTCGGTCACGTTGCCAGTATGGCAAAGGAACTTGCCTTCCTGGCAGGTCGAGGCGCACCGTCGTCGGCATGGACGAGACGTACGACGTGGTGGTCATCGGCGGGGGTGCGGCCGGCCTCTCCGGTGCCCTCGCCCTGGGACGGGCGCGCCGCTCGGTGGCGGTGGTCGACGACGGGACGCCGCGCAACGCGCCGGCGCACGAGATGCACAACTACCTGGGCCGCGACGGGACCCCGCCCGGCGACCTGCTCGCGGCCGGCCGGGTCGAGGTCGCCGGCTACGGCGGCGTGCTGGTCGAGGGCACGGTCACCGCGGCCGGCGGGTCGGCCGGCGCCTTCACCGTGGAGCTGGCCGGCGACCGGGTGCTGCGCGCGCGCCGGCTGCTGGTCACCACCGGCCTGACCGACGAGCTGCCGGAGGTCCCCGGCGTGCGCGAGCTGTGGGGCACCGACGTCCTGCACTGCCCGTACTGCCACGGCTGGGAGGTGCGCGACCAGCCCGTCGGCGTGGTCGCCACCGGCCCGATGTCGCTGCACCAGGCCCAGCTGTGGCGGCAGTGGAGCGCCGACCTCGTCTTCTTCCTGCACACCGCGCCGGAGCCGGACGACGCCACCGCCGAGGCCCTCGCCGCCCGCGGCATCCGGGTGGTGCGCGGCGAGGTCGCGGCCCTGGAGACCGACGGCGGCCGGCTGACCGGCGTGCGCCTGGCGACCGGGGAGGTCGTGCCGCGCAGCGCCGTCGTCGTCGCCCCGGTGTTCACCGCCCGCTCGGCCGTGCTGACCGGGCTGGGGCTGGAGGCGCAGCCGTTCCGCATGGGCGAGACGGTCGTCGGGTCGCACGTGCCGGTCGACGCGCGCGGGGCCACCGCGGTGCCCGGCGTGTGGGCGGCCGGCAACGTCGCCGACCCCGGCGCCCAGGTCGTCGGTGCCGCGGCCGCGGGGCTGATGGCCGCCGCCGCGCTCAACGCCGACCTCGTCGCCGAGGACACCCGGGCCGCGGTGGAGGTGGTCCGGGCGATGAGCGACCCGGAGTTCGGCGAGCAGTGGTGGGAGGAGCGCTACCGCTCGCACGGGCACGGCGTCTGGAGCGGCCGGGTCAACGACGTGCTGGCCACCGAGGCCGCCGACCTGCCGCCCGGGAGGGCGCTGGACGCCGGGGCCGGCGAGGGCGGGGACGCCGTCTGGCTGGCCCGCCGCGGCTGGGAGGTCACCGCGCTCGACCTCTCCCGCACCGCGCTGGACCGGGCCGCCGCGGCCGCCGCTAAGGCGGGCGTCGCGCTGGAGACCCGCCACGCCGACGTCACCGCATGGGAGCCGGGGGAGGAGCGCTGGGACCTGGTGACCGCGTCGTTCCTGCACTTCCCGCCCGGCACCCGCGACACCGTGCTGCGGCGGCTGGCCGCGGCGGTCGCCCCCGGCGGCACGCTGCTGGTCACCATGCACGACGGCAGCGACTCCTCCCGGGGCATCCAGCGGCCGGGACTGCCGGACTGGTACGCCACCGGCGAGCAGCTGGCCGCGGTCCTCGACGCCGGCGACTGGGAGGTGCAGGTGGCCGAGGCGCGGCCGCGCGAGGCCCGCGGCCACGAGCACGGGTCGGTCCACGCCGCGGACGCGGTCCTGCGGGCCCGGCGGCGTCAGCCGGTGACGTCGTCCTCGCTCGTGTAGAGCAGCCGCAGCCGCGCGGGCGGGGTGAACGGCCGCCAGCCGTCGCGGGTCTGGGCGAGGCGGTCGGCCACCAGCCACAGCACCGCCGGGTCGTGACCCATCCCCAGGTGGCTGGCGTGCACGCCGACGTTCTCCGCGCGCGGGCCGGGCGTCTGCCGGCAGGCCCGCCAGTCGACGACGCCGTCCCACCGCGAGTAGACGGCGGTGCTCGGCACGGGCAGGCCGCCGGCGAGCCCGCCCCGCCCGCGCGGCACCGCGTGCAGGTGCCGGTAGCGGGCGTAGGCGCGGGCGCCGGGGCTGTCGTCGGCGGGGCGGCCGGACATCCCGAACGGCGAGCCGAGGCTGACCACCTGGCGCACCAGGTGCGGGACCCGCAGTGCCAGCCGGCGGGCGTAGATGCCGCCGAGGCTCTGCCCGACGATGCTCACCGGCCCGCCGTGTCGCTCGGCGAGCCGCTCCACCAGCCGGGGTAGCTCGTCGGTGATCTCCTTGGTCGGACCGCGGTTGCGGCCCAGTTCCCAGCCGACCACCGGGTAACCCAGCCCGCGCACCCAGCGGCGGAGGGTGACCGTGGAGACGTCGGAGGCCAGCAGCCCGGGCAGCACCAGGACGCCGTGTGCCTCACCGCGCGGGGCGCCGCGCAGCAGGGGGTAGGCGAGGGCGAGCGCACCGGCGCTGGCGGCGGCGCGCACCGGCTCGGTGGCGGCCAGCAGCGTGCGGCGGCGTCCGGCGGTCCGGGGGTCCGGGGGTCCGGTCACGGGCTCTCCTCCGCAGGCGGCGGTTGCTGTCCGGGTGCCCATACCCGCCCGGACGCCTCCGGACCGTCGCCATGACGTGGCCCCGGTCGCGTTCTCGAGCCTCTTCCGGCTCCGGCCCGCGTCATGCCGGCGGGCCGGCGGGGTCTTCATGCGTGCACGGCCCCCGCGGTGACGACGCCGCACCGGGCCACACACGGAGGAGACGCCGATACCCAGCACGCTCAAGCGTTCCGCCGTCTGCGTGGTCGCCAGTGCCGCCCTCGTCACCGGCAGCGCCGGGATCGCCGGCGCCCAGCCGGTCCAGGACGGCCTCGTCAACGTGGCCGTCGGCGACATCACCATCCTCGAGGACGTCAACGTGGCCGTGGCCGCCCAGGTCGCGGCGCAGGTCTGCGGGCTCACGGTCGGGCTGGTGGCCGTGCTCGGCCGGGCCGTGGACCGCAGTGGCGAGATCACCACCGTCTGCGAGGCGCCGTTCGGGGACGTCGTCTTCGAGCAGGCCTGACCGAGCCGGCGCGGACACCCGTCCGCGCCTCATGAGCCCCCGGCCGGGAGCGAAGCCCCCCGACCCGGCCGGGGGCCCTCTCCTCACCGCGGGCGCAGCAGCGCCCGCTGGGCCATGTCCGACGTCGCCAGCACCTCGCAGAGGAACTCCGACGCGGCGGCGGCGACGTCGGGCAGCTCGCCCGCGGGCGTCTCCCGGAGCACCTCGAGCAGTACCTCGTGGTGCACCCGAGCGACCTCGAGGATCCCCAACCCCCCGGTGACCGCGGCCCGGCCGAGTTCGTAGCCGCGGTTGAGCGAGGCTTCGCTGCGGCGGGCGAGGTGGGCCAGGAAGCCGACGCGGTAGTCGCGGGCGAACCCCTCGACGCCGGTCACACGGCACCACCCCGCGGGGCCGTCAGCGGACGGCGGGCGCCGACGACCCGGTCGAGGAAGGCCAGTCCCTCCTCGAGATCGAGGGCGGTGTGCAGCGGCCCGGTGTCCATGCCCAGCGCCACCATGGCGAAGGCCACGTCCGGCTGGATGCCCACCACCACGGTCACCGCGCCGCGCAGCCTGGCGACCTCGCCGATCGTGCGCAGGGTCCGGGTCCCGAAGGAGTCCAGGACGTCGAGCGCGGCGACGTCGATGACGACTCCCCGTGCCCGGTCGCGGCCGATGCGCTCGACCAGGTCGTCCTGGAACGCGGTCATCTGCGTGTCGTCGAGGGCGGTGTGGATCGACGCGATCAGGTAGGACCCCTGCCGCAGGATCGAGACCAGCCGGGGCCCGGTCACGGGACCGCCGTCCCGTCGTCCCTGCCGCCGCTGTAGCCGAGGAGGCGCTCGGCCTCCTCGAGGCCGCCCTGCAGGTCGCCGATGGTGTCCATCTTGCTGAGGTCCACCCCGATGGTGACCAGGGTCTGGGCGATCTTCGGTGAGAGGCCGGTGATGATGACGCTGGCGCCCATGAGCCGGGAGGCGTCGACGGTCTGCACGAGGTGGTTGGCCACCGACTCGTCGACCTCGGGGACCCCGGTGATGTCGATGACCACCACCCGCGCGCGGTGGGTGCGGATGCCGGTGAGCAGCTGCTCGGTGAGCTGGCGGGCCCGTTCGCTGTCCAGGACGCCGATGATCGGCAGGATGAGCAGCCGCTCGCGCACCGGCAGGACCGGGGTGGACAGCTCGCGCAGCGCGTCCTGCTGCTGCCGGATGACCCGCTCGCGCTCCTCGACGAAGCTGACCGCGACGGTGTTGGCGATGCGGTTGGCGGCCGGCTCGTAGGCGTCGAGCACCCGGTTGAGCAGGCCGAAGTCGCGCTGGTACTTCTCGAAGAGCGACCGGGCGAGCACGTCGCGCAGCAGCAGCACGATGCCGACGACCTCGTGGGTCTCCACGCCGCGCGGGATGATCCGCTCCGAGAGGTCGCGGGCGTAGCGCCGCAGCGCCTCGACGCTGCCGGTCTCGAGCACCTCGACGTAGTTGTCGTAGACCGACGTCGTCTCGGCCGCCATCTCCTGCGGGGTCATCGCGTGCAGCAGGCCGGCCTGCTGGATGCGCTCGGCCCACTCGTGGCGCAGCCGGGTGCGGTGCTCGCGCAGGTGCGCGACGAGCTGGGGGAGCAGCTGGTCCTCGCCGGGGCCCTCGGCCGTGGCCGTGGCCGTGGCCGGAGCTGTTCCCTCGATGCTGCTCATCGCTCACCACACCATCTCGTCATCGTCACCGTCGTACCCCGCCCCACCTCGGAGGCGATCGCGAACTCGTCCATCAGCCGCCGGGCGCCGGGCAGCCCCAGGCCCAGGCCGGCGTAGGTGCTGTAGCCGTCCTGCAGCGCCCGCTCGACGTCGGGGATGCCGGGACCGGCGTCACGGGCGGTCACCTGCACGCCCTTGCGCGGCTCGTCGAGGACCTCGACGACGACCTCGCCCGAACCCGCGAACTTGACGATGTTGCGGGTCACCTCGGAGACCGCCGTGGCGATGAGCGTCAGGTCGGTGGGCGAGAAGCAGCCGAGCCGGCCGGCCATGGCGCGGGCGGCCTGCCGGGCGGCCACGACGTCGGCGTCGCCCTCGATCGGGATGCGGACCTCGTCGTCGCGCTGCGGCGCCCGCTCGAGCAGCGGCCGGCTGAGCCCTGCGCAGACGTCGCACTCGAGCAGGTGCCGCCCGGCGTCGACCTCGCGCTGCCGGCGGCGGTCACCGCTGGAGAGGGCGAACAGGACCGGGCGGCAGCGCTCGGTCGGCGGCTCGGTGCGGTCGCGGGCGAGCAGGTACTCCACCCGCAGCCGGGCCCGCGCGCGGTGCAGCTGCGCGGCGACGGCTCCGGCGGTCGAGCCGAGCTCGGTGGCCAGCGCCCGGGTGTCCCGGCCCGACACCTCGTGCTCGAGGAGCGCCTGCCGGTCGCGCTCGGAGAGCCGGGTCAGCGCCTCGGCGACCGCCGTCCGCTCCTCCGCGGCGAGCAGCTCGCCCTCGGGTGGGTCGGGCGCCCGGAGGTCGACCACGCGGTGCTGGTTGCGCCGCTGCCGGTCCTGCTCCCGCCAGGAGGTGGCGACGACGTTGCGCGCCGTGGCGATGGCGTAGGGCTCGAGCATGCCGGGCTCGACGCGGCCGGAGGCGGCGAGCACGCGGACGAGGGTCTCCTGGACCAGGTCCTCGGCGGCGGTGGCGTCGGCGACGCGGGCCGCCACGATGCGCCGGACCATGGGGATGAGCGAGGCCACGGCATCGGAGCCGCCCAACGGCGACGCACCGACGGACTCCGCGGCCCCCACCCGCGGGACGCTACCGCCGGACGGCCGTCCCGGCGCCTGCTGCGGAGCGCCGGGACGGCCGCCGCGGTCAGCGCTGCGCCAGGTAGGCGGCGGCGGTCTCCCGGAGCCGCTCGTGCACGCCGTCGGCGGCCGGGGCGCCCGGCAGGTACCGCTTGGCCAGCTTGGCCACCATCGTGTAGTTGGTGTCGACGACGTTGCCCGCCGGCGCCAGCCCCGCCTGGCTGACCAGCTGGTAGGCGTCGAGCCGGTCCCAGCCGGTGAGCTCTGCCGCCCACGTCACCAGGTCGTGCTGGCTGACCCGGAACGCGTCCTCGAGCGGCCGGACCGAGCCGGTGGACATGAGGAACTCGTCGGTCTCCAGCCGCGGCCACGCCGGGCCGCCGCCCTTGACCAGGTCGACGACGACCACGGTCCGCATGGCCGCCTCGACGGCGGTGCCGCAGACCTCGCCCTCGCCCTGCCGGCAGTGCCCGTCGCCGATCGCGAGCTGGCCGCCGGGGACGTTGACGCCGAAGTACAGCGTCGTCCCCGCGCGGACCTCGGGGGTGTCCATGTTCCCGCCGTGCGCGCCCGGCGTGATGCTCATGTGCACCTCACCGGCGCCGGGGGCGACGCCGATGGTCCCGTGCATCGGGTCGAGCGGGAGCTCCACCTCCGGCCCGCCGCGGCGCGGCCGGAACAGGCAGGTGCCCCGCTCCCGGTCGACCTCGTAGAGCCACACCAGCTCCTCGAGCGGCTCGTGCAGCATCGCCGTCTGGTGCGTGGTGGTCAGCGCCCCGAAGTGCGGGAAGGTGGTCGACACCGCCCAGTCCCGCACCGGGGCGATGTCGACCAGGTGCACGGCCAGCGTGTCGCCGGGCTCGGCGCCCTCGACGGCGATCGGGCCGGTGACCGGGTTGAGGTAGGGGAACACGCACACCTGGCTGGGCAGGTCGTCGACGCTGCGCACGGCCCCGCCGAAGCAGTCCTCCGTGGCCAGCTCGACCACCGTGCCGGGCGTGACGGTCAGCAGCGGCTCCCCGCCGCCGAACGAGTAGCGCAGCTGTTCGGGTGTCGGCTCCAGCGAGACGACCTCGAGGCTGGCGGTCACAGTCGCTCCTCCGCTCGGATCTCCGGCCGGCGACCGGTGGCGATCAGGACCACCATCAGCACCAGGCCGATCGCCAGCCAGGCGAAGCCCAGCTCCTGGGCCGCCACCTGGGCGTTGTAGACGACATAGGCGAGGATCGCGAACCCGATGACGGGCACCGCGAGGTGCAGCCACCAGTTGCGGCTGCCGTTCTTGACCACGAAGTGCACGACGACCGCGACGTGCAGCAGCAGGAACGCCGACAGGGCGCCGAAGTTGACCAGCGTGGACAGCAGCGTGATCCCGTCCTCCCGGGACTCCATGTACAGGCCCAGCACCAGGGAGATCGCGGCGACCAGCAGCGTGGCGTTGACCGGCACCCGGCGGGTCGGGTGCACCTGCCGCAGGAAGCTGGGCAGCTGCCGGTCACGGGCCATGGCGAACAGCAGCCGCGAGGTGGCCGCCTGGGCGACCAGCGAGTTGGCGAAGCCCCACGCGATCGCCGTTGCCACCGCCGTCAGCGTGCCCAACCAGGCACCGCCGGCCACCTCGGCCGCGTCGTAGAACGCGGTGCCGGCGGCGTCGCCCTCGGCGATGAGGGTGTCGGGGTCGGGCACCAGCAGCGCCGCGACCCAGGTCTGCACGATGAACAGCGTCCCGGCCAGCGCCAGCGCGGCGATCATCGCCTTGCCGATCGAGCGGGCCGACTCCCGGTTCTCCTCGGCCAGGGTCGAGATGCCGTCGAAGCCGAGGAAGCTCAGCACCGCGATCGAGACCGCGCCGAAGACCAGCTCCAGGGAGAACGTGTCGCTGTTGTAGATCGGGGTGAGGTCGAAGCCGCGGCCCTCGCCGGAGGCCAGCGCCACGACGCCGATCACGAGGAAGATCGCGAGCACGATCAGCTCGCCGATCAGCATGATCTTGTTGACCCGCGCGGTGAACTCGATGCCGAAGTAGTTGACGACGGTGTTGAGGACGACGAACCCGATGAGCCACACCCAGACGGGGACCGACGCGATGATCGAGTTCATCGCGATCGCGGCGATCAGGTAGAGCAGGGCGGGGACGAGCACGTAGTCGAGCAGGATCATCCAGCCGGCGATGAAGCCCACAGGCTGGGCGATGCCGCGCCCGGCGTAGGTGTAGACCGAGCCGGCCATCGGGAAGGCCCGCGACATCTGTGAGTAGGACGCCGCGGTGAACGCCATGGCCAGCCCGCCGATGGCGTAGGCCAGGGCCACCATGCCGCCGCTGGCCTGGAAGACGCCGCCGAAGATGCCGAACGGCGCGATCGGGACCATGAAGACCAGGCCGTAGACCAGCAGGTCGGTGAAGCTCAGCGAGCGCTTGAGCTCCTGCCGGTAGCCGAACTCCTCGACACCGGCGGCGCCGGCCGCCGGGACCGCGCCGGCACCGGTGCTCCCGGTGGCGTGCGCGGAGTGGGTGGTGCGGGGGTCGCTCACGACTCCTCCTCTCGGCCGGCTCGGGGCCGGACGCGGGGAGGGTAGGCCCAGTTGTTTCCATCTGGAAGCACCGGGGGTCAGCCGCGCGGCGGGACCTCCCGGAAGACCAGCCCGTCGGCGCGGGCCAGCCGCGGCTGCGGCGGCCGGACCGGTGTCGCCGCCCGCCCGCCGAGCAGGCCGGCCGCGGTGCGGACGCCGTCGTAGACCCCGCGCGCGTAGGCGCACACGACGGGTGCAGACGGCCCGGCCCGGGCGGCGAGCCGCTCCTGGAGGGCGAGCTGGCCCTCGTCGGCGGCGTCGGCCGCGGCAGCGAAGGAGGGCATGCAGGCGTAGAGCTCGCCGGTGCCGTCGCCACCGACGGCGTAGAGACCGTTCTCCTCCAGCGCCCCCGACAGCCGGACCACCCGCCGGTCGAGGCCGGCGCGGGCGAAGGCGCGGTTGAAGGCGACCAGGTCGCGGCCGACGAGGCTGAGCAGGACGGCGTCGGCCCGGCTGCGGCGGACCAGGTCCAGCGGGGGACCGGGGTCGGCCGGGCCGAAGGGGACCAGCAGCTCGCCGGCGACCTCGGCGCCCAGGTCGCGCAGCACGACGCGGGCGGCGCGGTGCACGGCCTGGGGCCACACGTAGTCGGTGCCGAGCAGCACCCAGCGCCGGGCCCGCCGGTGGCGTACCAGCCAGGCGAGCGCGGCGGCGTGCTGGGACAGCGGGGACGAGCCGATCCGCAGGACGCCGCCGACACTGCGGCCGCCCTCGTGCGGCGGGGTGAAGACGTAGCGGGCCCGGCCCGCCATCGCCGCGGCCACCGCCCGGGACACGTCGCTGGTGGAGAAGCCGACGAGGACGTCGACCGCGCCCGCGGCGTGCAGGGCCGCGGCCTCGGCGGCCACCTCGGCCGGGCCCCGGCCGGCGTCGACGGTGACCAGCTCGACCGGGCGGCCGAGGACGCCGCCGGCCTCGTTGAGCTCCTCGGCGGCCAGGCCCGCGAGGTCGAGCGCCGACGGTGCGGTCATGGCCAGGGGGCCGGACAGCGGGACGGCGAGTCCGACCCGCGCGACACCCGGGGTGCGGCCGGTGAGGGCGGCCTCCCAGGCGTCCATCGGGACGGTCGGTCCGGGCACCGTCTGAGTATGGTGCGGACCATGCCGGTCGAGCAGCGGGCCACGGGTTCTCGCGTGCCGTCGGCGACCGGGCCCTCCCTCGTCGAGCTGCTGACCGTCGTCGCCCGTCGGGTCGCCCGCGGCGTCGCCACGGTGCTCGCCGAGGACGGCGCGACGCTCGACGCGTACCGCGTGATGCGGGCCCTGGGTGACGGGCCCGGCCGCACGATGGGGGAGCTGGGCACGGCGCTGTCGATGCCGGCGCCCACCGTCACCCGGCTGGTCGACGGGCTGGTCGACGCCGCGCTGGCCTACCGGCTGCCCGACCCCGGCGACGGCCGGCGGGTGCGGGTGCACCTGTCCGCCCGCGGCCGCACCCGGCTCGACCGGCTCGAGGCGCTGGTGCGGGCGCACGAGTCGGCGCTGGCGGCGGAGCTGGGCGCCGACCGGGTGCGCGCGCTCGTCGCCGCGCTCACCGACCTCGCCGGCCCGCCCGACTGGTCCGCCGAGGTGGCACGGCACCGCTGAGGCGGACGGCCGCCGTGTTGATCATCGGATGGGTGCACGCGACACGCGCGGACACGCCGGTGCGGGCGGCACACATCCGATGATCGACAACCGGTCCGATGATCGACACGCGGCGCCGGACACGCGGCGCCGCCGGGCTCACTCGGCCGGCGGGAGGATCCGCGGGACGAAGACCTCGTCGATCGGTCGCGGCCCGACGTACTGCCGGCAGGTGCAGGGCACCCAGGTGTGACCGGCCCAGCGGCCGCGCTTGTCGTAGGCGTCGCGGCGCAGCTCGGCGTAGCAGGTGTTGGTCTCGGTGTCGTGCTGGCTGAGCGCGTGGCCGCAGCCGCACAGCGGGACCGGGTTCGGCGGGGGAGCGGCGGGACGGCGGCGTCCGAGCCGCCCGGCCACGAACCCGGCGACCAGCAGCGCCGCACCGACCACCAGGCTGACTGGTTCCACCGGAGACCCCTCCCACCGCGTCGACCTCCCGACGGTAACGCCGGGAGGGCGACGGCGGTGCCGGACGGCTCAGGTGTCCTGCTTGCCCCGCCCGCTGACGGCGTCGCGCAGGTGGTCGATGAGCGCGGCCACCGGGCCCAGGGCCGTCCGCACGGGACCCTCGTTGGGTACCGCCGGGTGCGGCCGGGTGGGGGCGATCGTCTTGATCCGCTCGACCTGCTCGGCCATGCGCACCAGCTCCGCCCGGTCGAACGAGGCCCGCAGTTCGGTGAACATGCGGCCCTCCTCGTGCTCGACGTGCGTGCGGATCTCGCGGATCAGCGTGCGGATCTCGGTGTCGTACCGCTCGTCGGACGGGTCGAGCCGCTCGAGCTCCTTCATGGTGTGCTCGGCGAGGTCGTGCTCGTGCTTGGCGCGCTCGGCCTCCTCGGCGTCGACCTCCTCCTGCACCCGCGGGTAGACCTGCGTCTCCTCGGCGACGGAGTGCTTGACCAGGCCGATGCTGACCTCGTCGACGAGGGCGCGCTTGCGGGCGAGCGCGTCGGGGTCTGTGCTGCCCATGAGCTGCTCGAGCTCCTGGAAGATGCGGTCGAACTCGCGGTGGTCGGCGCTGAGCAGGTCCACCACGTCGCGCTGGGTCTCGGTCACGGTGTCTCCCGGCTGGTCGGGCTCGGTCCCCGCGGCTGGGGAGGCCCCGACCGTTCCCCGAGCCCCGCCCGGGCACACCCACGGGACGGGGCCGCCCGCGCGCGGGTTTCGGCGGGACGGGACGCGGGGCACAGCAGGCCCGTGGAGTCCTACGCGGCCGGGCTCGCCCGGCCGGACCGGTGGACGCGGGGCCGGCCGGCCGGACAGCGCGCGCCCTGGCACGCCGTCGAGGCGCACCGCCCGCCCACCGAGCTCGACGGCGAGGTCGAGCTGGCGCTGTGCGGCGCGATCGTCCACGTCGAGGGCGGACGGCGCTGGGACCACGTCGGCGCCGGGCCCGCCGGCTGCGCCGAGTGCCGCCGGCTGTCGGGCCTGTCCCGGTCGGTCGAGGCCGGTCCGGCGCAGTTCAGCCGGGCGCGCTGAGCCCCCGCCCGGTCAGCGCCGCCGACCGCTGATCGCCGACAGACCGGTGATCTCGCGGCCGACGATGAGCGCCTGCACGTGGTCGGTGCCCTCGAAGGTGTAGATCGCCTCGATGTCGGCGTGGTGCCGCGCGATGTGGTGCTCGAGCAGGATCCCGTCGCCGCCGAACAGGTCGCGGGCGTCGGCCACGATCTGCCGGGCGGTGGCGCAGCAGTGCCGCTTGGCCAGCGACGCCATCGCCGCGGTCATCCGGCCGGCGTCGGCGAGGGTGGACAGCCGCCAGCACATCAGCTGCATGTTCGTGATCTCGGCGAGCATCGTGGCGAGCTTCTCCTGCACCAGCTGGTAGCCGGCGATGGGTGCGCCGAACTGCTCGCGGCCCAGGCAGTGCGCCAGCGCCAGCTCGTAGGCGGCCATGGCGACACCCAGCGCCCGCCAGGCCACGGTGTAGCGGGTGCGGTCGAGGATGGTGGAGACGTCCTTGAACGACCGGCAGTTCTCCAGCCGGTTCTCCGCGGGCACGCGGGCGCCGTCGAGGGTGATCTCGGCCTGCCACACCGCGCGCAGCGCCGTCTTGCCGGTCATGACCCGCGCGGTGAACCCGGGCGTGCCCTTCTCGACGACGTAGCCGCCGACCTGGCCGTCCTCCCCGCGCGCCCAGACGAGCACGTAGTCGGCGATCGAGCCGTTGCCGATCCACTTCTTCTGGCCGTCGAGGACGTAGCAGTCGCCGTCGCGGCGGGCGCTGGTCTCCAGGGCGACGGCGTCGCTGCCGTGCCGGGGCTCGGTCAGCCCGAACGCGCCGATCTTCTCCATCCGCGCCATCGGGGGCAGGAACCGCTCGCGTTGCTCCTCCGAGCCCAGCAGCGCGATCGACTGCATGGCCAGGAAGCTGTGCACGCCGTTGAACGTGCCGATGCTGCCGTCGGCGCGCGCCAGCTCGGCGGCGACCAGCCCGGCCGCCACCGCGCTCATGCCCGGCGACCCGTAGCCCTGCACCGTGCCGCCCGCGATGCCGAGCGCGGCGAAGCCGGGCACCAGCTCGAAGGGGAACTCGGCGCGCTCCCAGTAGTCGTTGATGCGCGGGGTGACCTCCTTGGCGCACCAGTCGGCCACCCGGTCCCGGATCTCGGTGTCCGCGGGGTCGAGCAGCTCCTCGAGGGCGTAGAAGTCGGTGCGCGCGGTCTCGGTCACGCGCCGACGCTACGCGCGGAGCGGGCGTCCTGCCGGGTGTGCTACCGGGCGTGCGGGGCTGGGAGCCCCCGCTGCCGGATGAGCACTCGCGGCTGCTCGACACGGCGTGGCGGCGCGTGTCGCCGACCGCGACTGCTCACTCGGGTCCCCACCCCGTGCGGGAGCTCAGGCGCCGAGCAGCCCCCGGGCGTAGGCCGCCTGGCCCACGTGCTGCAGGTCGTCGGAGAGGACGCTGACCAGCCGCACGCCGAGGGTGACCGGCGGGTCCCAGCGCTCGTCGACGACGCGGTCGAGGTCGTCGTCGGACAGCCCGCCCAGGAACCCGTCGCTGCGGGCGGCCACCGCGTCGGCGTACTCGAGGAGCAACTCGGTGGAGGGCACGCGCACCGCGGCCACCTCCTCCGGGGACATGCCGTAGCCGGTGGCGGCGTCGTCGACCGGCAGGCCGAAGCGGGCGGCGAAGCCCTGCGCCGTCCACACCTCGGGCGTGCCGGCGACCTCGGCGAGGTGGTCGTCCTGCACGCGGAGCAGGTGCCAGGCCAGCCAGCCGACCGGGTTGGCGTCGGGACCGGGCCGGTGCGCCAGCTCCTCCGGGGACAGGCCCTCGAGGGCGCGGTGCAGCGTCTCGCCGATCTGGGCGTAGGCGTACCGGAGGAGGTCGGAGGTGCGCATGCCCCGGCGCTACCCGTCCCGCTCGCGGGGGACGCCCGCGGCGGCGGCCCGACGGTAGGTTGCGGTGTCCACCCGCCGTCCGAGGGAGTCCCGCGTTGCCGTTCCTGCTCCAGCGGCTGCTGCGTTCCCTCCGGACCCGGCTGTCGGGTTGGCGCCTGCCGCTCGCCGTCGCCCTCCTGGTCTTCCTGACCAGCTGGGCGGCGATGGCGCTGGTCGAGCCGGCCGACAGCGGCCTGGCCGCCCCGGCCAACTACTGGTGGTTCTTCGTCGTCACCGCCGCCACCGTCGGCTACGGCGACCAGTTCCCCGTGTCCTTCGGCGGCCGGGTCGTCGGCGCCTACGTCATCGTCGGCGGGATCGTCACGCTGACCCTGCTGTTCACCGAGCTGGCCACCGCCCTGCAGACCACGCGGGGCAAGCGGCTGAGAGGAGTGGTCGGCCTGGACCTCCGGGACCACGTCGTCGTCCTGGGCTACACGCCGGGGCGGACCGAGCGGATCGTCGCCGAGCTGACCGTCGAGCCGGGCACGCGGATCGCGCTGTGCGCGCACGACGACGTCCCGGTCAACCCGATGCCCGAGGAGCCGGCGGTCTCCTTCGTCCGCGGTGACCTGACGCACGCCGACGTCATGACCCGGGCCGGGGTGGCCCGCGCCCGCACGGTCGTGATCGACGGCCGCGACGACAACGAGACGCTCGCCATCGCGGTCGCCGTCGACCACGCCAACCCCGACGTCCACATGGTGGCCGCGGTGCGTGACCTCGGCCGGCGCGTCACCCTGCGCTACGTCAACCCCGGGGTGCAGGTGGTGCAGTGGCACATGCCGTTCCTGCTCTCGGAGGAGGCGGCCGACCCGGGGCTCACCGCGGTCTACAACGAGCTGATGACCGCCGGCGGGCACGGCAACACCTACTCCGTGCGGGTGCCGGCCGGCCTGTCGCACCGCGCCTTCGGCGACTGGCAGACCGCCTTCGGCCGCGACCACGGCGCCACCGTGCTCGCCCTGCGCACCACCGATGGCCTGGTCGTCAGCCCCTCCTGGGACACCCCCGTGCCGGAGGGCGCCACGCTGTACTACGTCGCCGCCCACCGGCTCGACCCCGCCCGCCTCGCCCAGCGGGGCTGATCACCAGAAGCCGAGGAGGGCGGCGAGCAGCGCCACCACCCCGCCCAGGGCGGCCAGCACGGCGAGCACGGTCACGACGACCGGCACGACCACCCAGCGCCGCTTGAACCGCCGGCGCCGCGGCACGGGCGGTGCCGCCCGTCCCCGTCCCCGGCTCCGGCCCGGCGCGGGCGGCGCCGTCCGCCCGCGGCCGCGCACCGGTGCGGGCGGCGGTGCCTGCGGCGGGGGAGTCGGCGGGGCGGCGGCGCGCGCCTTCTGCTCGGCCCGCTCCCCGGACCTGCGCTCCCTGCGCTCCTTGCGTTCCCGGCGCTTGTCGGCGAGGTAGCGGGCCTGGTCGCGGGCGTCGCGGGCGACGGTGCCGATGACCGAGGCCAGGGCGCGCAGGTCGTCGAGGTCGAAGCGCTCGACCTGGCCGCCCAGCGACGGCGCGCCCTCGGCCGGGGGACCGCCGGGCGCGGGCGGCGTCCAGGCCGGTCCCGGCCCGGCGCCGGCGAGGGCGTCCCGCAGGCCGGCCCGCGCGCGGGCGACGTCCCACCGCTGGGCGGGGTCGCGGGTCAGCAGCCCGTGCAGGACCGGGGCCAGCGGACCGGCCCGCTCGACCGGCGCGGGATCCTCCTGGACGACGGCGAGCAGCGTGGCCATCGGCTCGGGCCGGTCGAAGGCGAGCCGGCCCTCGGCCGCGGTGTAGAGGGTCGCGCCCAGCGACCACAGGTCGACGGCGGGCCCGGGCTCCTCGCCGCGCGCCCGCTCGGGCGACATGTAGGCCGGTGAGCCGAGGATGGCGCCCGACGTGGTGATCGACGAGTCGCCGGTGGCCGTCGCGATGCCGAAGTCGGTCAGGTGCGCCGAGCAGTCGGCGCCGACGAGCACGTTGGCCGGCTTGACGTCGCGGTGCACGATCCCCGCCGCGTGCGCGGCCTCCAGCGCGTCGAGGACGTCGAGGCCGATGCGCGCCACCGTGCGCCACGGCAGCGGACCCGAGCGCTGCACGATCTCCTGCAGGCTGCGGGACTCGACCAGCTCCATCACCAGCCAGGGCCGGCCGTCCTCCTCGACGACGTCGTAGAGGGTGGTGACGCAGGGGTGCACCAGCCGGGCCGCCGTGCGGGCCTCGCGCAGGGTCCGCAGGCGCAGCGACTCGCGCTCCTCGTCGCTGAGGTGCGCCGGGAACACGATCTCCTTGAGGGCGACCGGCCGGCGCAGCACCTGGTCGGTGGCGCGCCACACGACGCCCATGCCACCTCGCCCGATGGTCTCGGTCACCGCGTAACGCCCGGCGACCAGGCGTCCGGTCCCGGTTTCGGCGGACATACGAGAACGCTACGCCCGGGGACGGGTCGGCGTCCTCCCCGCTCAGGCCGGGTTCGCCGGCTCCTCCGGGTCGCTGCGCGCCTCGAGGTCGTCGGCGACCTGCTGGGTCTCCATCTCGACGGCGATGTCGCGCGGCTGGGGGGCGTCGGGCTCGGTCGGCGGTGTCGTCATGACCGGCAGCCTGCCCCGGATCGCGCCGGCGCGCTCCCTAGACTCCGGCGACCGTGAGCGTCACCCGGCTGCTGGTCGCCAACCGCGGCGAGGTCGCCGTCCGCGTGCTGCGGACCGCGGCCGCGCTGGGCCTGTCCACCGTGGCGGTGGCTCCCGAGGACGACGCCGGGAGCCTGCACGTGCGCCGCGCCGACGACGCCGTCCGGCTGCCCGGCACCGGCCCGGCCGCCTACCTCGACGTCGCCGCGGTGGTCGGCGCGGCCGTGCGCGCCGGTGCCGACGGCCTGCACCCGGGCTGGGGGTTCCTCGCCGAGAGCCCGCGGCTGGCCCGAGCCTGCGCCGACGCCGGGCTCACCTTCGTCGGCCCGGACGCCGGCGTGCTGGCGCTCTTCGGCGACAAGACCCGTGCCCGCGACCGCGCGGCCGGGCTCGGCGTGCCGGTGCTCGCCGCCACCGGCGCCGACCCCGGCCCCGACGAGGCCGCGGCCTTCCTGGCCGGCGGCCCGGTGATGGTCAAGGCACTCGCCGGGGGCGGCGGGCGCGGCATGCGGCCCGTGCACGACGCCGCCGCGCTGCCCGCGGCCCTGGAGCGCTGCCGGTCGGAGGCGCGGGCGGCCTTCGGCGTCGGCGCCGTCCACCTCGAGCGGCTGCTCACCGGTGCCCGGCACGTCGAGGTGCAGGTGGCCGGCGACGGCGCCGAGATCGTGGTCCTCGGCGACCGGGACTGCTCGCTGCAGCGGCGCCGGCAGAAGCTGGTCGAGGTGGCGCCCGCGCCGGCGCTCGGCGCCGACCTGCGCGGCCGCCTCGCCGCGTGGGCGACGGCGCTGTGCGGGTCGGCGGGCCTGCGCGGGCTGGCGACGGTGGAGTTCCTCGTCCGCGGCGACGAGGTCGCCTTCCTCGAGGTCAACCCGCGACTGCAGGTCGAGCACACCGTCACCGAGGAGGTTACCGGCCTCGACCTCGCGGAGGTGGGCATCCGGCTGGCCGAGGGCGCGACGCTGGCCGGCCTGGGGCTGCAGACCCCGCCGCCGGTCCGCGGCGCCGCCGTCCAGGCGCGGGTCAACGCCGAGACCCTGCTCCCCGACGGCACCGTGCGGCCGGGCACCGGGGTGCTCGAGCGGTTCGTCCCGCCGACCGGGCGCGGCGTGCGGGTGGACACCGCCGCGGTGCCCGGCACCGAGATCGGCCCCCGCTACGACTCACTGCTGGCCAAGGTCGTCGTGCACGACCGCGACCTCCCGCGGGCGCTGGCCGGCGCCGCCCGGGCGCTGGCCGAGCTCGACGTCGCCGGCGTGCCCACCACCGCCGGCCTGCTCGCCGCGCTGGTCGCCCTGCCCGAGGTCGCCGAGGGGCGGGCGGACACCGACCTGGTCGACGCGCGCCTGGCCGAGCTGGTGCCCGAGCCGGCCCCGGAGCACCCCACCGGGCCCGCCGTCGACGGCGTCCTGCCGGTCACCGCACCGCTGTCGGGGGCGGTGGTCGAGGTCGCCGCAGCCGAGGGCGACGCCGTCGCCGCCGGGGCCACGCTGCTGGTGCTCGAGGCCATGAAGATGGAGCACGTGGTGGCCGCGCCGGTCGCCGGCGTGGTCACCGGCCTGACGGCGCGGGTGGGTGACGTCGTCACCGCGGGGACCGTGCTCGGCGGGGTCCTCGCCGGCGAGGTCGACGACGCCGCCGGCAGGCCGGGCGAGGACGACCCGGACGCGGTCCGCCCCGAGCTCGCCGAGCTGCACGAGCGGCGGGCCGCCACCCTCGACGCGGCCCGGCCCGACGTGGTCGCCCGCCGGCACGACGCCGGGCGGATGACCGCGCGGGAGACGGTGGCCGCGCTGGTCGACGAGGGCACCTTCGTCGAGTACGGGCAGCTGGGCATCGCCGCGCAGCGGGCGCGCCGGTCGCTGGCGGAGCTGGTCGCCCGCACCCCCGGCGACGGGATGGTCACCGGCATCGGCGAGGTCGGCGGCGTCCCCTGCGCGGTGCTGGTCTACGACTACACCGTGCTGGCCGGCACCCAGGGCCGCACCAACCACCGCAAGACCGACCGGCTGCTCGAGGTCGCCGCCGAGCGCGGGCTGCCGGTGGTGCTCGTGGCCGAGGGCGGCGGCGGGCGGCCCGGCGACACCGACGGCGGTGGCTTCTCCCGGCTCGACGTCCCGACGTTCACCACGATGGCGCGCCTCGCCGGGAGGGTGCCCACGGTCGCCGTCGTCTCCGGGTACTGCTTCGCCGGCAACGCCGCGCTGGTGGGCTGCTGCGACGTCGTCGTCGCCACCGAGGACAGCAGCATCGGCATGGGCGGCCCGGCGATGATCGAGGCCGGCGGCCTCGGCGTCGTCGCTCCCGGCGACGTGGGGCCGACGGCGGTGCAGGCGGCCAACGGCGTGGTCGACGTCGTGGTCGCCGACGACGCCGCCGCGGTCGCCGCCGCCCGGCGCGCGGTCGGGCTGCTGGCCGGGCGGGTCGAGCCGGGGGAGGCCGCCGACCAGCGGTCGCTGCGGACGGCGCTGCCGGCCAACCGGGTGCGCAGCTACGACGTGCGGCCGGTGGTCACCACGCTCGCCGACGCCGGCAGCGTGCTGGAGCTGCGCTCCGCGTTCGGCCGCGGGATCGTCACCGCCCTCGCCCGGCTGGGCGGGCGGCCGGTGGGGTTCCTGGCCAACGACCCGCGGCACCTCGGCGGCGCGATCGACGGCGAGTCGGCGGACAAGGCGGCGGCGTTCCTGCGGCTGTGCGGGTCGGCCGGGCTGCCGGTGGTGTCGCTGGTCGACACCCCCGGCTTCATGGTCGGCCCGGAGTCCGAGCGCACCGGCACCGTGCGGCGCTTCGGCGGGCTCTACGTCGCCGGGGCGCAGCTGCCGGTGCCGCTGCTCGCGGTGGTGCTGCGCAAGGCCTACGGCCTGGGGGCGATGGCGATGCTCGGCGGCGACCTGCAGGCCCCGCTGCTCACGCTGGCCTGGCCGACCGGCGAGTTCGGGCCGATGAGCCTGGAGGGCGCCGTCCGGCTCGGGGCGCGGCGCGAGCTGGAGGCGCTGCCGGCCGACGCCCGCGAGGCCCGGTTCGCCGAGCTGGTCGCGCAGTCCTACGCGCAGGGGCGGGCGCTCAACGTCGCGTCGGCGTTCGAGGTGGACGACGTCGTGGACCCGGCCGACACCCGCGAGGTGCTAGTGCGCGCGCTGGCCGGGCTCGCCGGGTGACGCTCAGCCGCCCTCGCCCAGGCGGCGCTGCAGCACCTCGTGCTCGCGGCGCAGCACGACCTGGGTGACCAGGTCGCGCACGGCCGCCTCGGCCTGCCGGCCGATGAGCGGGGCGTCGACCTTCGCGTCGCCGGTGACCGTGGCGCGGGTCCCGCCGTCCGCGGGCGTCAGCCGCCGGGCGCAGGTGACCCGGGCCTCGCGGCCCATGATCTCGGCGCGCAGGTCGAGGTCGCCGCGGTAGCCGCCGTCGCCGTCGGGGCGCCAGGTGGTGACCTGCGAGACCGGCACGGTGCTGCCGACGAAGCGGGCGAAGACCGGCGGGATGCCCGTCGTGGGCGCCGACAGCCGCATCCGCGTGGTGGTGCCGGCTCCCTCCGTGCGGCTCGACACCTCCTGCACCTGCGCCTCCAGGGCCTGGGCGACCTCGCGCAGGAGGGACTCGTCGGTGAGGACGGCGAGGACGCGCTCGGGGTCGGCGGGGTAGGTGGTGGTGACGTCGATGGGCACGGCTCATCCTCGTCCGGGCGGACCCGCGCCCGCTCGCCGGGGTCACACTGCCGCGGTGGACGAGGTGGTGATCCGGCCGGCGGAGCCGGGGGACGCGGCGGCGGTCGCCGCGGTGCAGGCGCGCGCGGGGCGGGCGGCCTGGTCGTCCTTCCTCGGCGACGTCCTGGCCGAGCCCGACGTGCCGCTGTGGCGGGAGCGGGTGACCGCGCCGGGGTTCCTGGTGGCCGAGCGCGGCGGCGCCGTCGTCGGCTTCGCGCGGGCCGACGACGCCACCGGCGAGGTGACGCTGCTCTACGTGGACCCCGTCGAGCAGGGGAGGGGCACGGGGCGCGCGCTGCTGGCCGCCGTCCTCGACCGCCTCCGCCGGGCCGGGTGGGACCGCGCCCGGCTGCGCACCGAGGAGCGCAACACCGGTCCGCGGGCGTTCTACGAGCGGGCCGGCTGGCGCCCGACGGGTGAGGTGCTCGAGCGCGAGTGGGCCGGCCACCGGCTGCGCGAGGTCTGGTACGCCACCGACCTGCGCCGGTAGCGCGCCCGGGTCAGGGAGTGGCCGGCGCGGGCTCGGCCGGGGTGCAGGGCACGGGCTCGCCGGTCACGGGGTCGGTCGCCGGCGGGGGCGGCGGGGTGGCCGCCGGGTCCGCGGGCGCGGGCACCTCGCACGCCGGCTCGGTGGGCTCGGCCGTCGGCGCCGGAGCGGGCTCGGGCGCCGGCGCCGGCGCCGGAGCGGGCTGGGGCGCCGGCGTCGGCTCGGGTGTCGGCTCGGGGGTCGGCTCCGGCGTGGGTTCCGGGGTGGGCTCGGGCGTGGGTTCCGGCGTCGGCTCCGGTGTCGGCTCGGGGGTCGGCTCCGGCGTGGGTTCCGGGGTGGGCTCGGGCGTGGGTTCCGGGGTGGGCTCGGGCGTGGGTTCCGGCGTGGGCTCCGGCGTGGGTTCCGGGGTCGGATCGGGCGTCGGCGGCGGTGTGGTCGGCGGCGGTGTGGTCGGCGGCGGTGTGGTCGGCGGCGGTGTGGTCGGCGGCGTGGTGGTCGGCGGCGTGGTGGGTGGCGCCGGCGTGGTGGACGGCGGCGGTGTGGTGGACGGCGTCGTCGACCCCGTGGGTGTGGTGGACGGTGCCGCAGTCGACGGTGCGGTGGTGGACGGTGCCGTGGTCGACGGTGCCGTGGTCGACGGTGCCGTGGTCGACGGTGCCGTGGTCGACGGTGCCGTGGTCGACGGTGCCGTGGTGGACGGTGCCGTGGTGGACGGTGCCGTGGTGGACGGTGCCGTGGTCGACGGCGCGGTGGTCGACGGCGCGGTGGTCGACGGCGCGGTGGTCGACGGCGTGGTCGACGGTGCCGCGGTGGACGGCGCAGCGGTCGGCGACGGCGGCGACGTGGTGTAGGTCCCGGTCGAGGGCGCGGCCGCCGGCGTGCTCGGGAGACCGGCCGCGGGAGCGGTCGTCGTCCCGGCGGTCGCCTCGGCGCGCAGGTACCGGTCCAGGTCCTCGGTGAACGGCGGGAACGGGTCCTGGGGCACCAGGGCCGCCCAGTCGACCACCGGCGCCTCCGGCGGCGCGGGTGCCCACCCCTCCTCGAACCCGGGGGCGAGCACGCCGATGCTCGGCAGGGCGAGCGGCCCGGCGCCAGATGCCGGCTCGGGCGTGGGGCGGTAGACGTCGCCGGCCGGCGCGGTGTCCTCTCCGCCCCGTTCCGCGCCGGGGACGGCCGACGTCGCGGACAGGGCCGCCGCCACCCCGAGCGCACAGGCGCTCGCTCCGACAGCCGGGATGAGGCGGGCCGAGCGGATCCCTCGCCGTGACCTGTCCACTGCGCTCCCCCCTGAGCTGCCGGACGACCGGGTGGGACATGGTGACCCGGACGGTTCCGCCCCGTCTACGGGAGCCCGCGCGTCGAGTCCGCTGCTCCCGCCACGGGGTGGCCGCTCAGCCCCGGTTGCGGCGGGCGATCTCGGTGCTCAGCGCCGTGGCGAAGGCCGTCCACGCGGCGTAGGGGAGCAGCGCCAGCCCGGCCGTCCGGTCGATCCGCGCCGACCGCCGGGCGAGGTCGGCGGTCGAGACGGCGAGCAGTGCCGCCTCCGCCGCTGCCGGCCACGGCCGGCGGGCGCGGAAGAACGCCCACGGCCACCCGGCGTTGAGCACCAGGTTGACCGCGAAGGCGCCCGACCAGCTCCGCCGGTCGGTGGCGGCCCGCCGCAGCGTGCGGGTCCCCGCCACGGCGACCAGCGCGTACAGCGCCGTCCACACGATCCCGAACACCGGGCCGGGCGGTTGCCAGCGCGGCGTGTCCAGCCGCCGGTACCAGTCCGAGCCGACGTCGGTGCCCGCCGTGCCCACCAGCGCGGTGAGCACGACGGGCACGGCGGAGGAGACCAGGGGGGAGGGGCGGCGCACGTCCCGAGGATGTCCCTCGCGGTCCCGGCCGGCACGGCGGTCAGACCGGTACGGCCTCCCGGGCGGCGGGGGCCGGTGCGTCCGGCCGGGCCCGGCGGGCGCGGGCCGCGCCGGCGCCGAGCAGGAGCAGGCCGGCCAGGCACCAGGCGGTGAGCACGAGCAGCGCGGAGCCCGCCCCGGCGCCGTCGAACCACGAGGTGGCGCGCAGCAGGGTCCCGGTCGCCCCCGGCGGCAGCCACTGGCCCACCGTGCCCCAGGCGCCCGGCAGCAGCTCCGGCGCGCCGGCCAGACCGGACAGCGGGTTGCCCAGCAGGACCGTCGTCGCCGCGCCCAGTGCGAGTCCCGGCGTGCCCAGCAGGTCGTGCAGGCCCAGCAGCACCAGGGCGGTCGCCGCGATGCCGAACGCCACGACGGCCGACGTCGTCCACCACCCGGCCTCGACCGCGCCGAGCCAGGTGCCCAGCACGGTCGCGGTGACCATGCCGCCGGCCACCGCCGCGGCGAGCGCCGTGGCGACCTGCCGGGCGCGGCCGCGCACCAGTCGCGAGGTCAGGGCGGCGGTGACGATGCCGCCCAGCGCGAGGGGCAGCGCGGCGGCGGCCAGCCCGGCTCCGCGCGGGTCCGCCTCGGGCGCGGGGACGACGTCCTCCACCGGCACGGGTGTCCCGGTCGCCGCCCCGAGGCCGGTGGCGACCTGGCGCAGGGAGTTCGCGACGGTCGGGGAGGCGGCCGAGGCGACGAGCAGACGCGGCCCGCCGGCGTCGACGACCACCGCGCCGTACACCTCGCGGTCCTCGATGGCCGCCCGGGCGGCGGGCTCGCCGTCGAGCGGACGGACGTCGTAGGCGCCGGGCGCCGCGGCGTCGAGGGCTGCGGTCACCTGCTCCGTGGCGGCCGGGGGCCCGGCGACGGCGAGCGGCAGGTCGTGCGGCGCCGACCGGACGGCCGGCCACGCGAAGGCGGTGAGGACGACGGTGAGCAGGACGGCGACGACGGCGACGGCGGCGGTCGCGGACGTGGCGGACCTGCGGGCGGGAGGCGGTGGTGCGGACGTGGACATGGGGACCGCTCCTGTAAAACGAAGGACCGTTCGCTTACCTGGCCGAGTGTGCTCCGGAGTCCCGCACTCGTCAAGAACGGTCGTTCGTTTTACTCTGGAGGCATGCCCCGCGTTCCTGAGTCCCACCTCGCCGCCCGCCGCGACCAGATCCTCGACGCGGCCACCGCCCGGTTCGCGGCCAACGGCTTCCAGGCCACCGGGATGGCCGACGTCATCGCGGCCTCCGGGATGTCGGCCGGCGCGGTCTACCGGTACTTCCGCAGCAAGGACGAGCTCATCGCGGCCATCGTCGACCGGATCCTCGGGGAGGCGGCGGTCCGGTTCGAGGCGCTCCTCGAGGAGGACGCCGCACCCGACCCGGTCGACGCGGTGGCCGCCGCGGTCCGGATGGTGGCCGACGTCGCCGCACGCGAGCCGGTCGACGTCACGCGGGTCGCCGTGCAGGCGTGGGGGGAGGCGCTGCGCAACCCCGCGGTGCACGCCGTCGTCGACCGGGCCTACCGCACCATCCGTGGGTACTTCGTCGAGGTCGCCCGGCGGGGGCAGGCGGCCGGGCGGCTGCCGGCCGGCGCCGACCCGCTGCACCTGGGCGCGGCGATGTTCTCCACGGTGATCGGCTTCCTCCTGCAGCGGCTGCTGCTCGGCGACGTCGACCCCGCCGCCTACGCCGAGGCGCTGCGGGCGGTCCGGGACGGCGCCCCGGTCGCGAGCGGGTGAGGCGGACCGGTCAGGGCCGCCAGCGGTGCAGGCCGGTGAGCCGCCGGACCGCCGTGGCCGTCACCCGGTAGGGGAGCCGTCCCAGCACGGCGGCCAGGCGGGCGTCGGGGCCGACCGGCACCCGGAACGGCGGGCGGTCCGCCGCCAGGGCGCGGGCGACGGCCCGGGCCACCTCGCGCGGGTCGCGGGAGCGCGGGAGGTGCTCGTCCTGCACGAACCGCTCGACCGCCTCCAGGAGGCCGCGGTACGCACTGTCCGGCGCGGTGACGCGCGGCGTCGTCGACCAGATGGCGGTGTCGTAGTTGCCCGGCTCCACCAGGACCACCCGTACGCCGAAGGGCTCCACCTCGTAGGCCAGTGACTCGGCCCAGCCCTCGAGTGCCCACTTGGACGCGCAGTACAGCGACAGGCCCGGGTTGCCGTAGCGCGCCGAGTCGCTGGAGACGAACAGCAGCCGCCCGGCCCGCTGCCGCCGCATGACCGGCAGCACCAGCTTGGCCAGCCGCATGCCGCCGAGCAGGTTGGTGTCGAGGACCCGCTGCCACTCGCCCTCGTCGGTGTCCTCGAAGGCGCCGCCCGAGGCGGTGCCGGCGTTGCCCACCAGCGCGTCGAGCCGCCCGCCGGTCAGCTCGAGGGTCTCCTCGACCGCCCGCTTGGCCGAGTCCGGGTCGGTGACGTCGAGCGCGACGACGTCGAGCGGGTCGAGGCCGGCCTCCCGTGCCCGGGCGTCGAGCGCCGTCCGCCGCTGCGGGTCGCGCATCGAGGCCACGACCTGCCACCCGCGGCCGGCCAGCTCGACGGCGGTCTCCAGGCCGAGGCCGGAGGAGCTGCCGGTGATCAGGACGGAGGGGTGCGCTCGGGCCACGCTCCTCCGATCGGCGGGCGGACGCCGCGACCGGACGTCCCTGCGGTCGGGTGGGACGGGTGTGCCGGGTGCTCAGTGCGCGGCACCGGCCGGGGCGCGGGCCGCCGTCCGCGCGGCCCACCGGGCGACCGGCCACGCCAGCGCGGTCGTGACGGCGGCCAGGGCGGCGACGCCGAGGACCGCCGTCCGCAGCCCGGCGGCGTCGGCCAGCACGCCCACCACGACCGGCCCCAGCAGGAAGCCCAGGTACGCGGTCGTCGCGACGGCGGAGGTGGCCCGCCCGCGCACCTCCGGCCGGACTCCCCGCAGCGACTCCCGCAGCAGGGTGGGGAAGAGCACGGAGGTCCCGGCCGCGGCCAGCGCCAGGCCGGCCAGGGCGGCGGCCACCGTGGTCGACCCGGCCAGCGCCACCGACCCGGCGGTGGCCGCGAGCGCGCCCGCGGTGAGCAGCAGCCAGGCGGGCAGGCGGGGGGAGGCCCCGGCCGCGAAACGGGTCAGGGCCGCCACCGTGGCGAACACCGCCGACGCGGCCGCGGTCAGGCCGTCGGGCACCGCCAGCTCGTCGGCGAGGAACACCGCACCCCAGCTCTGGTGGGCGTTCTCCACCGCGAAGCCCAGTGCCCCGACCAGCCCGACGGCGACCAGCGGCAGGATCCACGCCCGCCCGCCCGGACCGCCCGAGGACGGGTCGGTGGGCCCGAGGCCGGCCGTCGGGCCCACCGGCCACAGCGACGCCCCGGCTCCCGCGGCGGCGACGACGACCAGCCCGAACGCCACGGCCACCGGCAACCCGGCCGCCACGATCGCGCCGGTGGCCAGGCTGGAGACCACCACCGCGGCCGAGAACACCCCGTGCGCCCGGGTCAGCACCGGCCGGTCCGCGGTCCGCTCGGCCGCTCCGGCCACCGCGTTGATCCCGACGTCGGCCGCGCCCGACGCCGCGCCGAGCGCCAGCAGCAGCACCGCCAGCGACGTCCCGCTGCGGGCGGCCGCGGCCACCGCGACCCCGCACGCGGCCATGAGCACGAGGGCGAGCGCCACCACCCGGCCGCCGCGGCGGTCGACCGCGCGGCCGGTCAGCAGCATCGCGGGCAGGGCGCCGGCGCCGATGCAGAGCAGGGCCCGGCCCAGGTCCCCCTCGTCCACCCCGGCGGCGTCCCGCACCGCCGGCAGGGCGGCTCCCCAGGTGCCCCACAGCGCGCCGAAGGCCGCGAAGGACAGGTACGCCGGTCGACTGGCCGTCATCGCTCGTAACGTTACACACGCTAGGCTCCGGCGGTGTCGCGCAGGACCACGATGCCCGATGTCGCCCGCGCCGCCGGCGTCTCGGTGATGACGGTCAGCTACACCTACAACCGGCCCGACCGGGTCGCCGTGGCGACCCGCGAGCGGGTGCTGGCGGCGGCCGCGCGGCTCGGCTACCCCGGCCCGGACGCGGCCGCCCGCAACCTCCGCCGGGGCCGCACCGGCAACCTCGGCGTCGTGCTGGGCGAGCACCTCGCCTACGCGTTCTCCGACCCGCAGGCCACGGCGTTCCTCGCCGGGATCGCCGACGTCTGCACCGACCACGGGCTGGGGCTCACGCTCATCCCCGTCTCGGGGGCACCCAGCGACGTGGACCGGGTCCGGCAGGCCGCGGTCGACGGCTTCGTCGTGTGGACCACGGCGGACGACGACCCGGTTCTGGGGGCGGTCGCCGCGTCGGGGCTGCCGGTCGCCGTGCACGGGGGGCCGGCGGTCGAGGGGCTGCACCTGGTGACCGTCGACGACCGCGCCGCCGCCGCGGCCGTCGGCGCGGTCGGGGTCCGGTCGGCGACCCGGCCCGCGGTGCTGTCGTTCCCGGTCGACCGCCGCCGGGAGCCGCACGTCGCCTCCGGCCCGGATCCGGCGTCGGCGGCCTTCCCGGTCACGCGCGCCCGGCTCGCCGGCTACCGCGACGCGGTCACCGCCGCCGGGCTGGACTGGGCCGCCGTCCCGGTCGTGGTCCTCGCGCGCAACGACGGCGCCGAGGCCGAGCGGGCGCTCGGCCGGATCCCGCCCGGCACCGACGCCGTGCTGGCCATGAGCGACGAGTTGGCCCTGGCGGTGCTGCGCGCGACCCCGCTCGCGGTGCCGCGCGAGCTCGCCGTCACCGGCTGGGACGACGGGCCGGGCGCGGCCGCGGCCGGGCTCACGACCGTCGCCCAGTCGCTGCAGGACCAGGGCCGCCGCTGCGCCCGGCTGGTCCTCGGCGACCCGCCGGGGCCCGAGCCGTCGTGGGCGGTCGTCGAGCGGCGCAGCACCCGCTGACCGCCTTGTCGCGGGCGCCCGCGGGGCGCAGCCTGGCGGCATGGAACGCAGCGGGAGCACCACCGGCAGCGTCGTCCGGTGGGACGCGGACGCCGGTGGTGCCGTCATCGAGCTGGCCGACCCGCCGGGGGAGTGCTGGGCCGAGGCCTCCGTGGTGACCGGCGGCCCGCTGCGGGCGGGGCAGGTCGTGCACGTCGACTGGACCGAGCCCGGCGCCCACGGGCTGCCGTTCCGGGCGCTCCACGTCCGGCTGCGGACCGACCTGCAGTCCACGCCCGGCGGCTGAGCGACGAGCCCCGGGGACGGGGAGCCCTGGGACGTGCGGCAGCCGTCCCGGGACCTCCGGCACGCCTTCGGGGTCGCGTGCCGCTCTACCGTGCCGACGTGCCGGCGAGCGACGTGCCAGACGCGGCGGACGGGCGGGAGTCGGAGGCCGTCCCGTCCCCGCCGGTCCCCGACGGCGATGCCCCGAGCCGCTGGGGTGCCGAGCCGCCCTGGCTGCGCCGTGTCCTGCTGCTGGCGCTGCTCGCCGTCGCCGCCTACCAGGTGGCGGGCTGGGCGTTCACCCACCTGCGTGGCTTCCTCGGTCTGGTGTTCCTCGCCTGGATGTTCTCGATCAGCATCGAGCCGGCCGTGCACGCCCTGACCCGGCGGGGGCTGCGCCGCGGGGCCGCCACCGGCCTGGTCATGCTGGGCGTGGTGCTCGTCGGGGTCGGCCTGGTGGCCGCGTTCGGCACCCTGCTGGTCGACCAGCTCGCGGGTCTGGTGAGCTCGCTGCCCGAGGTCGTCCGCGACGTGGTGGAGGCGGCCAACGGGACGTTCGGTACCACGCTGCAGGCCGACGACGTCGTCGACTCCCTGCAGCTCACCCCCGAGCGGGTCCAGCAGGTCGTGCAGGACCTCACGCCCGGCGTCGTCGGGTTCGTGACCTCGGTGATCGGGGCGGTCTTCCAGGCGCTGACGTTCCTGCTGTTCGCCTACTACATGTCCGCCGAGGCACCTGCCCTGCGGGACACCGTCTCCCGCCGGTTCCCGCCCCGGCAGCAGCGGGTCATCGCGACCGTCTGGGACATCGCGGTGGAGAAGACCGGCGGGTACGTGTTCTCCCGGTTGCTGCTCGCCCTGCTCAGCGCGTTCGTCACGGCCGTCTTCCTGCTGCTCCTGGGGGTGCCGTTCTGGCTGCCGCTCGCGCTCTGGACCGGGCTGGTCTCGCAGTTCATCCCCACCGTGGGGACCTATCTCGCGATCGGCCTGCCTGCCGTCGTGGCACTCGCCGGCCAGCCGTCGGACGCGCTGTGGGTCGTGGTGTTCGGCGCCGCGTACCAGCAGGTGGAGAACTACCTGGTGGGACCGAGGATCACCGCGCGCACGGTGCACGTGCACCCGGCGGTCGCCCTCGGCTCGGTCATCGTCGGCGCGAGCCTGCTGGGGGGCATGGGTGCGCTGGTCGCCATCCCGGTCGTCGCTGCGTTCCAGGCGGTGATCGACACCTACGGGCACCGTTACGAGCTCGTCGCCGACGACGGCCCGGGGGAGCCGGGCCCCGTCGCCCGTCGCCGGTGGCGGGGGTTGTTCCGCCAGCCGCGGTGAGCCGGCAGTGGGTGCGCGGAGACGCACCGCTCAAGGCGGGCCGACCGGAGGCCCCCGCCGCCGTGCTGCGGGGTGGACCGGGACCCGCGGGTCAGTTGCCGCGCCGGCGACGGCGGGATCGCACCTGCGCACGGAGGACGCGGGACCGGGTCACCAGCAGCACGACGAGCACCAGGCCGGCCACCGTGCCCAGCCGGTTGACGTCGACCGCCGGCTGCCAGGTCACCTCCCCGTTCCTGATCACGTACACCCCGGCCGGACGGGCTCCCAGGCCGAACCCCGCGCCCTGCCCCTCCTGTCCGGAGTCGTCGTGCCCGGCGCCGCCTCCACCGCCTCCACCGATGCTGGCAGCGGGGATCACGGTGACGCCGTCCTTCTCGTAGGGCTCGGCGAACACCCGCTTCACGGTGATCGCGTCCCGTGCTCCGTTGACGATCGCACCGACGTCCATGGGCCCTCCTCGACCGTGGTGTCCGGGCTGGGGCCGTCGAGTCTCGACGGGGCGCCGGGGTCCGGGCACGGGCGCACTGCCCGGAGGGGCAGGGGCCAACGGCCCCTGTCACCGGGTGCGGGTCACCGGGCCGCCGGGGTCTGCCGCCGGGTGGGCGGCCAGGCGTCGAGGGCAGCCACCTCGCCGAGACCCCAGGTCACCACGGGGAACGCCACGGTGGACCATAGCAGCTCCTCGCTGGTGCCCACCCAGACGGTGGCGATCCCGAGGACCAGTCCGGCCGCACCCGTCGTCAGGCCGACCCGGTTGTTCGTCCGCGGCCGCCGGACGGCCCGGCCGGGGACCAGGGCCGCCGCGACGCCGAGCACCAGGACCACTGCCCCCGTGCCCCGTGGGTCGCGCAGCAGCGGGAGGTCGTCGCCGACCAGGTGGGCGACGTAGGCGAGGACGGCCGCGGCGACCAGCAGGGTGGCGAGGGCGTCCCTCCACGTGGGTCTCACAGCGCTCCTCCTCGAGCGTGTCCGTCCGGGCGGCGCCGTCGGCCGGGCCGCTCAGCGACGCCGGCCCCAGCGGAACCAGGCGAGGGGACCGACCCAGTTGACGGCGATGACCGCCGCCCAGACGGCCTTCCGGCCGTGCACCTGGTCGGGGCGGCGGCGGGCGAGGTCGGTCCAGGCCGCGACCGCCAGGGACAGCTGGACCGAGCCGAGGGCCAGCAGCACCCCCTTCCGGCGGGGGCTCAGGTCGGCCCAGCGGAGTGATCGGTGCGACCGCGTCGCCGGGTCGGCTGCCGGGCGGCGTGCTCGGGCGCTGCGGCCGGTGGACGTCATGACGGACCTCCTCGGGACCTGAGCGGGCACGTGCGGGTCCCGTGCCGTCGATGGTCGGGCGGCGGCGGCGCGGCGTGGAGAGTCCGAGAGCACCGCCGGGCCGGGCCGTCGGTCCCGCGCGCCCGCCGGCCGCCGAGCAGGCGGTGCGTCCCTGCCACGCGGGACGTTCGGCACTCCGGTCCGGTGGTCCCCCGCGCTGGACTGGGTGCTCCGACAGCGGGAGGAGAGGTCATGCAGGCGCTCGTCTACCACGGTCCCGGCAAGCGGTCGTGGGAGGTCGTCCCCGATCCGCGCATCGAGGACGCCGAGGACGCCGTCGTGCGCGTGGACGGCTTCACCATCTGCGGCACCGACCTGCACATCCTCAAGGGCGACGTGCCCGAGGTGGCCCCGGGGACGATCCTCGGCCACGAGGCGGTCGGCACCGTCACGGAGGTGGGCCCCGGGGTGCGGACCGTCCGTCCCGGCGACCGGGTGCTCGTCTCGTGCATCACCGCCTGCGGCCGGTGTCGCTACTGCCGGGAGGCCCGGTACGGACAGTGCCGGAGCGCGGGCTGGATCCTCGGGCACACCACCCACGGCGTGCAGGCCGAGGCAGTACGCATCCCGTTCGCCGACAGCTCGGTGCACCGGCTGCCCGAGGGGGTCGCCGACGAGGCGGCGCTGATGCTGGCCGACATCCTGCCCACCTCCTACGAGGTCGGCGCGCTCAACGGCGGGGTGCGGCCGGGGGACACCGTGGTCATCGTGGGCGCGGGCCCGATCGGGCTGGCCGCGATCATGACCGCCGGCTTCTACACCCCGCAGCGGATCGTCGTCGTCGACCCGGTCGAGGCGCGCCGGGCCGCGGCCACCGAGCTCGGTGCCGACCTCGTCCTCTCGCCCGACGACGACGTCGTCGGCACCGTGCGGGAGCTGACCGGCGGGCTGGGCGCCGACGTCGGCATGGAGGCCGTCGGCATCCCGGCGACCTTCGACCTCGCCGTGGACGTGGTCCGGCCCGGCGGGCGGGTGGCCAACATCGGCGTGCACGGCAAGCCGACGACGCTGCACCTCGAGGACCTGTGGATCCGTGACGTCACCATCACCACCGGCCTGGTCGACACGAACACCACGCCGATGCTGCTGCGGATGCTGCAGGCCGGGAAGCTCGACGCCGGCCGCATCGTCACGCACCGCTTCGGTTTCGACGAGGTGCCCGCGGCCTACGACCTGTTCGCCGACCCGGTCGCCTCCGGTGCGCTGAAAGTCGCGGTCCACCGGTGAGCGGGACGGTGCAGGAGCACCCGGTCGTGGACGGCCCGGGGTACGGGATGTCGGTCGAGGTCGACCTCCCGTTCGACGAGGCGCTCACGCGGACCAGGGCCGCGCTGGCCGGTCAGGGGTTCGGCGTGCTGACCGAGATCGACGTCGCGGCGACCCTGCGGACGAAGCTCGGCGTGGAGGTGCCGCCGCAGCTGATCCTGGGCGCCTGCAACCCGCCGCTGGCCCACCGGGCGCTGGAGGCCGAGCCGGACGTCGGCCTGCTGCTGCCCTGCAACGTCGTCGTCCGGGTCGACGAGCACGGCGCCACCCGGGTCTCGGCGATGGACCCCGACGTCATGGTCGGGCTGACCGGCCGGGATGCGCTGGCCCCCGTCGCCGCCGAGGCGCGGGACCGGCTCGCGAGCGCGCTCGGCGAGGTCGCCGACGCGGCCCCGGGTGCCTGAGACGGTCCCGCGCCGGGCGCCGCCCGTACGTGGTGGTCCACGCCGAGGTCTCGCCGGTCGGCGTCACCGGCGGGTCCCGGTCGACGCGGGCCGCCGCCACGCCGCGGCCGGGACCTCGCACCCGAGACGGAGGGAGTGTCCCGTGCGTCCCACGCGGTTGACCCCGGGTGAGCTGGCGACCCTGTGGGTCGACGAGCCGGCCGTCCCGTTCCACATCGCCCTGGCCGGGGAGTTCGACGGCGCCCCGTTCCGGCGCGGCGGCGACACCCTGGACCTCGAGCGGGTCCGGTCAGCGCTCGTGCGCCGGGTCGCGCGGGTGCCGGCGCTGCGGCGCCGGGTGGTGCGGACCCGCTCCGGACGCGGC
Source organism: Geodermatophilus sp. SYSU D00700 (assembly GCF_054050255.1). Classification (NCBI taxonomy): domain Bacteria; kingdom Bacillati; phylum Actinomycetota; class Actinomycetes; order Geodermatophilales; family Geodermatophilaceae; genus Geodermatophilus; species Geodermatophilus sp. SYSU D00700. The sequence continues at coordinate 44,369 of NZ_JBJGZA010000012.1, forward strand.
CGGCCGTACTGGGCCGACGATCCGGCCTTCGACGCCGGCAGGCACGTCACCGGGGTCCGCCTGCCGGCCGGGGAGCCGTTCCCGCACTGGTGCGCCGGGGCGGTCCTGCGCCCCCTGGCCCACGACCGGCCGCTGTGGCGCGCCGAGGTCGTGGACGGCCTGCCCGACGGGCGGTTCGGGGTGCTGGTCGTGGTGCACCACGTCGTCGCGGGCGGCCTCGCCGGTGTGGCCCTCGCTGCGGCCCTGCTCGACGGCGGACCGGAGCAGTCCGCGGAGCAGCCGGCGGAGGACCCCGGACCGGCGCGGAACCTCCCGGGTCCCGCGGTCGCCGGTGCCGGACCGCCGCGGCCCCTCCTCGACCGGGTGCGCCGCCGCCGACGGCAACTGGCCGACGCCGCGGCCGACCTCCGTACCCGCGCGCCGGTCACCTCGCTGTCGCGCGGGGTCGGCCCGGGGCGCCGGCTGGCCGTCGTGCGGCTCCCGCTGCCCGACCTGCGCGAGGCCGGGCACCGGCTCGGGGTGAGCCTCAACGACCTCCTGCTGACCGCGGTCACCGGTGGGCTGCGGGACCTGCTCACCGGCCGCGGCGACGACGTCGACGGCCTGGTGCTGCGTGCCTCGGTGCCGGTCGGTGCGCGCGGCGCCGGTCAGCCGGACGGCCTGCTGGTCGTCGGCCTGCCGGTCGGCGAGGCCGATCCGCTGCGCTGCCTGGCCGCCGTCCACGCCGACACGGCCCGGCGCAAGGAGCGGCTGCGCGCCGGCGGCGGCGACGTCCTCGACCTCCTGCAACTGCCCCTGCCCCTGGCGCGGCCGGCGGTGCGGTGGATGCGGCGCGTCGCCGGTGGGCGGGTCAACCTGTTCGTCACGGACGTGCCCGGCCCCGATCGACCGCTGTGGCTGGCCGGAGCCCAGCTGCTGGACGCGGTGCCGGTGGCACCGCTCGCCGCCGGGGTGCCCGTGGGCGTCGCTGCGCTGTCCTACACCGGCACCCTCTCCGTCGGCATCACCGCCGACGCCGCCGTCGACGACGTCGACGTGCTCGCCACGGGTGTGCAGCGGTCGGCCACCGCGCTCGTCGAGGCGGCCCGGTCCGGCGTCCGCCTGCCGTCCGTGCCGGCCGGTGGCGCCGCCCCGCGCGCCGCCCGGCGAGTCGTCGAGAACAGCGTCGTCGTCGACCGCGCACCCACGGAGGTGTTCGCGTTCATGACCGATCCCCACCAGGAGCTGGGGTGGAACCGGCAGCTGCTCGCGGTCGAGCAGCTCGACGAGGGGCCGGTCGGCGTCAGCTCACGGTTCCGGATGCGGTTCGGGCACGGCGTCGGCGACAGCACCGTCACCTACACCGGCTTCGACCCGCCGCGGTCCTGGGCCGCGCACAGCACGTCGCCCCGGCTGGACGTCCACGCCGAGGGCCGCGTGGAGGCGGCCGGATCCGGTGCGCGGCTGGTCGTGCGCACCGATGTGCGGCCGCGCGGGCCGCTGCGTCCGCTGACCCCGCTGCTGCGCCGCTACGTGCACCGGACGTGGGACCGGCACCTGGCCGCCGTCAGGGCCCGGCTGGAGCAGCCGGCGGCCGCTCCCGCCGGCCGCCGACCGGCCCAGCCGTGAGAGCTGCACTGCGTGGCCACCGCGGTCGACGCCGACCGCACGGTGCAGGCCTACCGGCGGCGCGGCCGGCCGCCGCCGGCCTCACCGTGCCCGTGCGGCGTGGTCCCGGGCAGGTCGGCCGGCGACTGCGCCGCCGGCCGGAACGCGACGAACGGGTGGGTCCGGACGAACCCGCGCACCGCGGCGTCGTCGCGCAGGTCGCCCCAGCCGAGGACGCTGCTGACCAGGCGCAGCCGGTGCGGGTGCGCGCGGCGGAACCGCACGGCGACGTCGAACGCCTCCTCGTCGGTGAGGAAGCGCTGCTGCGGGGTGAACGCGGCCCCGCCCAGCTGCACCGTCGTGGCGGGGTGCGCCCGCAGGTTGCGGTACCAGTCGGTCTGCGGTCCCCAGGCGGCGCAGATCGCGGCCTCGCCGGTGGCCTGGTCGTGGTGCAGGACCATCGCGACGGTCTGGTGCGGCCGGCCGGTCCTGCGGCCGAGGTGGGTGAAGGCGAGGAAGGTGCGGCCCACCGCCGGCCCGGCGCCGTGCCGGTAGGCCGCCAGCGGCAACCGGAACACCGCCCGCGCGAGCCGGCCGGGCCGGTGTCGCAGGCCGAGCAGCGGCCGGCCGCGATCGACACGGCGGGACGTCCCTGTCGTGGTCATGGCCGTCCCTCCGACGCACGTCGCGCTCTCGCCTGGGGCCACGGAACTCCCCGGCCACCGGACCGGACCAGTGACGATGGTCCTGCGGGCCCGGGCCCGTGCGGCGCCAGGGCCCGGGCGCCGTGGGACGAACGGCACTGACCCGCGCGGAGGCGTGTGGGCGAGGGTGGCCGCATGACGTCGGGAGGGACACCGGGAGGAGCCGGTCCGGCGGCCCTGTCTCCGGTGCTGCAGGCGATCCTCGACCAGTCGCGGGTCCACCGGGAGCACGAGCGGTTCTACTCGTCCTCCCCGCTGGAGACGGCGCTGCGGCTGCAGCGGCACGCCCGCACGCTGCAGGCCCTGGGTGATCGGTGGGCCACCGCCGTACCCACGCCGCGGCGGGGCGTGGTCAGTCCCTACCTGGGGGCCGACGACCTCAACAGCGAGGCGGCGATCGCCCTGGACGGGGCGCTGTTCCTCGAGGGGGAGGGGCGGCCGGCGGAGATCACCGCGATGATCGCCGGGATCCGCGCCGACGCCGAGGGCTTCGTCGCCGGGGGGCGCTGGCTGGCCACCGCGATGGAAGCCGCCTGGCAGGGTGCCGCGGCGGTCCTGGACGTGGACGGACTGGCTGACGTGCTGGGCGAGCGGCACCGGATCATCAGCAACGACTGGCTCGCGGCGCACGTGCAGTCGCTGCTCGGGCAGATGCTGGCCCGTGCGGCGGACATGCTCGAGGCTCTGGACCTCACCCCCGGCGCGCTGCGCGCCGACCTGGCCGGCGCGCGGATCACCCCCCGCCGGGTGCACTCGGCGGCCGAGGTGATCTCCCGCGCGGCCGACCTGTGTTGTGAGTCCTCGCGGCTGGTCCACGACATCGAGCGTCGCTGGCGGGTCTTCCGGGACCGGGTGGCGGAGGTGGCGCGGGCGGTGGAGGCCGGCGCCGCCCTGCCGGCGCAGGGGAGCGCCCACGTCGTGCCGCAGGACGGGTAGCCGTCCTCCGAGAGCCGTCCTCCGCGTGCCCGCCCCGCCGGCGTGCGGCCCGCGAGGGTCCCCCGTTGGTCCCGGGGTGGGCCGCCGACCGAGGTCCTCCGGTCGCCCGGGCGAGGTCGGCGGGCCGTCTCACCGCCGTGCACCGACGGTGCGCTCAGGTGCCGCGGCCGTTGCGCCGCCGGGTCAGCGGCACGCGGAGGCTGCCGCGCGGGTCCAGCTGGTGGTCCTGGTCGCGGACCCGCAGCGGCAGCACGGCCGCCCGCCGGAGGTCACCGCCGACGACGACCTCGCCGTGGGTGATGTCCACCTCGACCTCGGGGTGGTCCCGGTACCGCAGCCGGAACCGCATGCCGGCGAGCGCGTCCGGCAGGTACGGGTCCAGCCCCAGCGCGTCCCCCCGCGTCTCCAGGCCGGTGAACGCCCGCTGCAGCAGGTCCACGGTGCCGGCCATGGCCCCGAGGTGGATGCCCTCGCCGGTCGTGCCGCCCTGCACGTCGGCGACGTCGCTCTCCAGCGCCTCCAGCCAGTGGGCCCACGCCCGGCGCCGGTCCCCCCGCGCCAGCACCCACGCGTGCACCACCTTCGACAGCGTCGAGCCGTGGCAGGTTCGGTCGAGGTAGTAGCGGATGGTGCGGGGGATGGTCTGCCGGTCGTGGGGGTAGCCGAGCCGGTCCAGGACCGCGTAGAACTCGTCGGCCGTCAGGAGCTGGAACAGCATGAGGACGTCGGCCTGCTTGGACAGCTTGTAGCGGTTGGTCGAGTCGCCCTCGGCCTCGAGGATCCGGTCGAGCCGGCTGATGTCGCCGTAGCGGCGGCGGTAGCCGTCCCAGTCGAACTCCTCGAGCCGGTCGTAGTCGCGGAACTGGCTGAGCACCCCGTCGTCGTGCCAGCACAGCCGCAGCTTCCGGGAGACGTGCTCCCACCGTTCGAGGTCGGCCCGGCCCAAGCCCAGCTGGTCGAGCAGCTCCGCCTGCCGCCGCGGGGCGAGCAGGGCGAGGCAGTCCTGCGCCCGCGCCAGCGTCCAGGCGGTCATGACGTTGGTGTAGGCGTTGTCGTCGAGCCCGGGCCGGTCCCGCCACGGCAGCGCGTCGTGGTACTCGTCGGGTCCCATCACGCCGCAGACGTCGTAGCGGTCGTCGCTGCGGTCGTAGGTGGCGAGGTCGGCGAAGAACGCCGCGACGTCCAGGAGGAGCTCCGCGCCGTGGGCGTCGAGGAAGCCGGTGTCGCCGGTCGCCTCGTGGAAGCGCCAGGTGTTGTAGGCGACGGCCAGTCCGATGTGCCGCTGCAGCGCCGAGTCGTCGGGCAGCCAGTGGCCCGACCGCGGGTTGAGGTGCAGCGTCTGCGACTCCTCCCGGCCGGTCGAGCCGCTCTGCCAGGGGAACATCGCGCCGCGCCGTCCGGCCGCCCGCGCGGCGGCGCGGGCGGCCGGCAGCCGGCGCCAGCGGTACAGCAGCATCGCGCGGGCGACCTCGGGCAGGCGCAGGGTGAGGAAGGGCAGCACGAACAGCTCGTCCCAGAAGACGTGCCCGCGGTAGGCCTCGCCGTGCAGGCCCCGCGCGGGGATGCCCACGTCGAGGTCGATGCTGTGCGGCGAGACCGTCTGCAGCAGGTGGAACACGTGCAGCCGCAGCACCAGCGAGGCGCGCGGTGGCCCGTCGATGACGACGTCGCACCGGTCCCACAGGCGCCGCCAGGCCTGCTCGTGACGGGTCAGCACCTCGTCGAAGCGGGGGGCGCGGACGACCGCGTCCAGCGCCGCGGCGCCCGGCTCGTCGATCGCCCGGTCCCGCGAGGTGCACAGCGCGGCGACCTTCTCGACGGTCACGACCCGGCCGGGGGCGACGTCGAGGACGAGCTCCGCGCCGGCGTAGACGTCGCCGTCGACGACGGGGACGACCGGGACGTCCCACGGCTCGCCGTCCACGAGCACCCGGTGCCGGGCGGCCAGCCCGACCCGGACGTGGGACGTGCTCGTCTCCGTGGTCAGCCGCAGCACGCAGTCGTCGTCCACGGCGGCCTCCCGGGGCACCAGGTGCCGCCCGCTCAGGTGCCGGTAGCGCGCCACGCCGGCGTTCTCCACCCGGCCGTCGAGGCCGGACCGGACGACGACCCGCCCCTCCCAGTTCTCCGCCACGACCGTGGTGTCCAGCGCGGCCAGGAAGGGGTCGGCCATCGACACCAGCCGGCGCTGGGCCACCCGGGTGGTCCGGCCCTGCCCGTCGGTGACCCGGTAGCGCCGGGTGAGCACGCCACGGCGCAGGTCGAGCTCCTGCACGTGAGCGGAGACGGTCCCGGTCTCCGGTCCGAGGTCCGGTCCGTCGGCGATCCGCAGGGTCAGTGACTGCCAGTCGGGCAGGTTGACGATGCTCTCGTTCTCGACGCGCCGACCGTCGACCTCGTCGACCAGCCGGTTGGACACCCCCGCCGCGTACGTCCCGGGGTAGTGGCAGCCGCCGGCGCGCGCCTCGGGGGCGGCGCCGCGGGTGGCGAACCGGCCGTTGCCCAGCGTGCACAGCGCCTCGCGGAGCGGCTCCCGTGCCGGGTCCAGGCCCTCGTAGCGCAGCAGCCAGCCGGTCACCGGGGGACTCCCGGGGCGTCGGCCTGCGCCGCCGCCTCGCGCAGCCACGCGGCGACCTCGTCGTCGACCTCGGCGGGGTCGTGCACCTCCAGGTGGTGCACCCAGTGGCGCGGCGAGGGGTGCACGACCTGCTTCCACCGCGGCGACGGGTCGCACCGCCCCAGGGCCACCGACAGCACCACCTCCGACGTGGGCCCCCGCAGGTACCGGCCGGGCCGCCAGGGCCAGGCGAAGCCGCGCCGTCCCCGCAGCGCGACCTGGCTGCGCGACACGCGCACGTCGCAGTCCGGGAGGAGCGCACGCACCCGGCCGTACACGGCCGCCCCCACGGAGGAGCCCGTGGAGAAGTCCTCCGGCGTCACGGCACCGCCCCGCCCGGCCGGCCGGCGGTCAGACCGGGGTACGGGCGAGCTCGTTCCACCGGTCGAGCAACCGGTCGACCCGGCGCATCGCCTCCACCACCCGTTGCCGGGCCGCCGGCGTGTCCTCGGCCCGCCGGGCCCGTCGCGCCTCGCCGAGCTCGAGACGGGCCAGGTCCAGCTGCAGCAGCAGGCCCTCGTCGACATCGGGGTGCAGGACGTCCATGGCGACCTCCCACTGCCTTCCGGACCGGCGGTCGGCGTCGAGCCCTCATCGTCGGCCGACCCCGGGTCCTCCGGCACGGCCGGAGGACCGGTCACCGGGAGGACCTCCGACCCCGGTGGGACCCGCTGCCCGGACCGGTCCGGGAGGGCCGGTCGGAGCGGCGCCGGCCGCGGCGACCAGCTCGGCGAGGCCGGTCTCGATGCCGCGGGCGAGGGTCCAGACGTCGGCCGCGGACTCGCGGTCGCCGGTGACGCCGAAGGCGAGCCGGTCCCGGTAGCTGAAGACCGCCACCCCGGTGCGCAGCCGCGAGGCGATGGGCACGTAGGGGATGATCTCCAGCAGCTCGCGACCGAGCGCGTAGAGCGGCTGCCGCGGGCCCGGCACGTCGGTCGTCACGGTCACCACCGAGCGCTGCGGCAGGTGCGCGGCGAGCCGCACCGGCGAGGCGACGGCCGGGAAGGCCTCCAGTCCCGCGATCCGGAGCAGCGCGACCCCGGCCTCCGCCTCGTGCTCGGCCTTGAGCCGGGTCATCTCCCCGCGGACGGCGAGGAGGCGCTCGCCCGGGTCGGCGAGGTCGACGGGCAGCTCGGCGAGCATCAGCGAGATGCGGTTGTCGCGGATGGCCTCCTCGCCTGGAGCGCGCACGTTCACCGGCACCAGGGTCCGCACCAGGTGCGGCACGGGCCGCTCGCCGCGGCTGAGCAGCAGCGTCCGGAAGCCCGTGCTGACCGCCGCCAGGACCACGTCGTTGAACGTCCCGCCGAGCGCGTGCCGGACCGCCGAGACGTCCGCCACCGAGCCACGGGCGAAGGCGAACCGCCGGTGCGCCGAGACGGGACCCGACAGCGACGAGCGGGGCGCCGGCAGCAGCGCGCCGGCCAGCGCCCGGACCCCCCGGACCGTGGTGCCCACCTGCCGGGCCAGCTCCGCCGGACGGCGGGCCACCGAGGCCAGGGCCCGTGCCTGGTCCAGCGGCAGCCGGGCCAGCCGCGTGACCGCCTCCGCGGCCAGGACCGCCGCCGACGGCTCCAGCCGCGGGCGCCAGTCGTCGGGTACCGCCGGCCCGCGCTCGGGCGTGGGATCGAGGATGAGGCGGTAGAGGTCGGTGCCCGAGATCCCGTCCACCATGCAGTGGTGGACCTTGGACACCAGTGCCCACCGGTCCCCGGACAACCCCTCGACCAGCCAGCACTCCCACAGCGGGTGGGCGCGGTCCAGCCGGCTGGACACGAGCCGGCCCATGAGCGTGGCCAGCTCGGCGTCCCCGCCAGGAGCGGGCAGCGCGGTCCGCCGCACGTGGTAGGAGAGGTCGAAGGCCGGGTCGTCGACCCACACCGGCGGTCCGAGGTCGAGGGGGACCTGGCGGGCCTTCTGCCGGTACCGCGGGATGAGCGGCAACCGCCCGGCCAGCGCGGACTCGAACTCGCCCGGTGCCGGCGCCGGTCCCTCGAAGACGGCGATCGACGCGATCGCCAGCGAGACGCCCGGCTCCTCGTCCTCACCCTGCAGGAAGGCCGCGTCGAGCGGGCTCATGCGCTCCATCGGTCCGCCCGGTCCCGTCGGCTCCTCACGGCGCCAGGTGCGCGGGTTCGCCGGTGGCCTGCTCGACGTCCTCGGTGGCGGTCTGCAGCAGACGGTGGGCCAGCTCGGCCAGCGCACGGGCGGCCGCGATCTCGTCGCCGATCTCGGGGACGTCCCGGTCGGCGGGGGCCAGCCGGGCGGAGCCGACCCCGACCAGCCGTTCGGTGTCGCGGGTCTGCAGGTGCGCCACGGCCTGCGTCCGGCCGTCGTGCTCGCCGATGTCGATGCGCACCGTCCAGGTCTTCGTCGCGTCCACGTCGGCCTCCTCGTCGTCGTCCGTGGTGCCACCGACGGTGCGGGCGCGCCGCGCCGGGCGACGCGGCCGGAAGGCCGTACCGCGCGGGACCTCCGGCCCGGGTCACCGGCCGCGGACGGCCGTCGGCCGTGCCGGGGGTGCGGTCACAGGTGCCGGACGGCCCCGGCGGCGGGGACCTCCGGTGGCTGCCCGGAGCCGGATGCCCGGTGCAGGCTCGGCGGTGTCACCGGCCCGGAGGTGACCCGGACCGGTTCGTCGGCCTGCTCGTGCTCGGGGGGCTCCTGCTGGTCCGCCTGGCCCGGCAGCAGGAGCGGCCCGCGCCGCCGTCACCGGGGCAGCTGCTGGCGGAGCGGTACGCCCGTGGTGACATCGAGGAGGAGGAGTACCGGCGCCGGCTGGCCACCCCGGCCGACAACGACGCGCTCAGCCGCTGAGGCGGTGCCGGGGGGCACGAGCGGCACGGCGGCGACCCTCAGCTCCGCGTCCTGGCCCGCAGGCCCTTGTGCGCCGCGTCGGCCAGCAGCACCCCGGGCACGGCGAGCAGGGCGACGCCGAGACCCAGCACCGGTGGCAGGGCCTGCCCGAGCAGGTCGGCCACCGGCGGGACGGCGAGCACCGCCGCGAGCAGCAGCAGCTCCACGCCGACGGCCCACACCAGCAGCGGGTTGCCGCGCGGGTCGAGCCGCCAGAACGGCCGGGTGGCGCTGCGGCAGGCCCAGGCGTTGGCCGCTTGGCCCAGGACGACGGCGGCGAACGCCGCGCCGCTGGCCGAGGCGAGCACGCCCGCCGGGACGTCCTCGCCGAAGGACCAGCCGGCACCGGTCAGGACGACCAGGAACGCGAGCATCGAGACCGCGGCCTCCACCGGGCCGAGCACGCCGAAGGCGCGGCGCACCACCGCCGCGTCCACCAGCCGCCGGCGCGGGGGCGGTCCGTCGAGCACCCGCGCCGAGGCCGGCTCGGCACCCAGCGCCAGGGCCGGCCCCTGGTCGGTGACGATGTCGAGGCAGAGGATCTGCAGCACGCTCAGCGCGAGGGGGATCCCGCCGGCGCTGACGGTGAAGACGACGAACGGCGTCAGCTCGGCGACGTTGTCGGACAGGTGGTAGGTGAGGAACCGCCGGATGTTGGCGAACGTGGCCCGGCCCTGGCGCACCGCGGCCACGATCGTGGCGAAGTGGTCGTCGAGCAGGACCAGGTCGGCGGCCTGGCGGGCGACGTCGGTGCCGCTCGCGCCCATGGCCACCCCGATGTCGGCCGCCCGCAGCGCCGGCCCGTCGTTCACGCCGTCGCCGGTCATCGCCACCACGTGGCCGCGGGCGCGCAGCGCCTGCGCGATGCGCAGTTTGTCCTCGGGCGCGACCCGGCAGACGACCGTGCCGTCGGAGTCGAGCAGCTCACCCAGCGCGGCGGGGTCGGCCGGCAGGTCCTTCCCCTCCACGACGACGCTGCCCGGGCGGGACAGCCCGATCTCCGCCGCGATCGCCGCGGCGGTGGCACCCGAGTCGCCGGTGACCATGGCGACGGCGATCCCGGCCCGGCGGCACTCGGCCAGCGCGCGGTCCACGTCGGGACGGGGCGGGTCCTCGATGCCGACGAGCCCGAGCAGCTCGAGGTCGCGCTCGGCCGCGTCGGCGTCGGCCGGCAGGTCGACGGTGCGGCGCGCGACCGCGAGCACCCGCAGCCCGCGGGCGGCGAGGTCGTGCGCCGCCGCGGAGGCGTCCGCCGCCACGGCGGGGCAGCGTTGGAGGACGCTCTCGGGCGCGCCCTTGACCGACAGCCGGCCCTCGGCCCAGACCGACATCCGCCGGCGCCGCGGGTCGAAGGGGAACCGGCGACCGCCCTCGGGCGCCCCGGTCACCGCGCCGGCCGCCCCGAGTCGCCGGGCCAGCGCGTCCAGCGCCGCCTCCATCGGGTCGCCGACCGCCGTCCACGACCCGCCGTCCTCCCGGACGTGCCCGGTGGAGCAGCGCACCGCCGTCGTGGCGAGGGTGCGGGCGGTGTCCAGCGCGGCCGGTGCGCCGTCGACCTCGGCCGTCGGCTCGTAGCCGACCCCGCGGACGGCGACCGGCCCCTGCGGCGTCCACACCTCGACGACGGCCATCCGGTTCTGGGTGAGCGTGCCGGTCTTGTCCGTGCAGATGAACGTGGTCGAACCCAGCGTCTCCACCGACTCCAGCCGGCGGACCAGGGCGTCCTGCCGGGCGAGCAACTGCCCGCTGCGGGCCAGCGACAGGGTCACGGTGGGCAGCAGGCCCTCGGGTACCAGCGCCACGGTGACGCCGACGGCGAAGAGGAAGCCCTCGCCGAGCGGCAGCCCGATCAGGAACCCCGCGCCGAAACAGGCCGCGCCCAGGCCCAGCGCGGCCACGGTGACGAACCGGACGACCCGGTCGAGCTCCTTCGTGAGCGGGGTCTTCGCCCGCTCCACCGTCCGCGTCATCGTGGCGATCGAGGCCAGCCGGGTGTCCCCGGCGACGGCGACGACCTCGGCCGACGCCTCCCCCTCGACGACGAAGCAGCCGGCGTACACCGGGTCCCCGGCGTCCTTGTCGACCGGCACGCTCTCCCCGGTCAGCGTGGCCTCGTCGACCCGCAGGCCGTGGACGTCGACCAGCCGCAGGTCCGCGGCGATCCGGTCCCCGGCCTCCTGCAGCACCAGGTCGCCGACCACCAGGTCGACCGCGTCGACCTCCTGCCGCCGACCGTCCCGCACGACGGTGACGCGGTGCGGCACCAGGTCGCGCAGCGCCTCGGCCGCCTTGTCGGCGCGGTACTCCTGCACGAACGCGAAGACGCCGTTGAGGACGACCACCACCACGATCGCGATCGCCAGCTGCGGCATGCCGCCGACCAGCGCGAGGACCGCGGCGCCCCACAGCAGCAGCGCGAAGAAGTGCACCATCTGCCCGACGAGCAGCCGGACGGGGGAGGGCGGCCGCTCCACCGGCAGCCGGTTGCCACCCGCCGGGCGCCGCCGCGCGGCCTCGGCACCGGACAGCCCGGTGCGGGCCGGTGCGGTCGTCGTCATCGCGGTCTCCGGGGCTCTCGCGGGGCACCCAGCGTCGCGGGGCCGGTCCCGCACGGGCGTCGTCCGTACGTCCCTGATCGACGGCGACCTTCGGCCCTCCGGGAGCGGCGCCGGGGTCCCCACCATGGCGGGCATGACCGGGACGCGGACCCGCCCGCCCTCCACCGCCGGGCGCCGCGGCGCCGCCGTCGCCGCCGTCCTGGCCAACGGGGTCCTGCTGCTGCTCGTCCACGTGTGGCCGGGATGGGAGGTCGTGCCCTTCCTGACCGGCGAGACGACCCGGGTCCTGCCCTACGTCGACGCCGCGCTCGTCGCCGGCATCGCGGTCGCCCTCCTGCAGCTGGTGCGTCCCGGGGGCGCGGCAGTCCCGGCGGGGTCGCTCGTGACGACGGCGTTCGGCCTGGCGGCCACGGTGCGGGTGCTGCAGGTCTTCCCGTTCGACCTGGGTCCCGGCTGGGAGGTCGTCGTACGCGTCGTGCTGTGGCTCGGGATCGCCGGCGGCGTCGTCGGACTGCTGGCCGCGTTCGTCGCGCTGTCCCGCCGGCGGACGGTCTCCCGGTAGGCCCCTGCCAGGGGGCCGGTGGTGACCTCTCGCGTGCCCGCCGGGGCCCTACGGCCCTGCCCCGGCGGAACCGGACTCCACCAGCCTCGACCCCGTGCCGTACCACCCGACCGCCGGCCGTCCCCGGCGGTGACCGCCACCGTCCCGGCCCGGGCCCCGGGGCAGGCCGGCACCCCCGTCGGGCTCCGGCCGGCCAGGGCGCTGCTGCGGGACGGCACCCCGGTCGTGCTGGGCCCGTTGACCCCCGCCGACGGTCCGGAGCTGCTCGCCCTGCACGAGGGTCTGGCCGAGCGGGACCGGTGGCTGCGCTTCGCCACCCTGCACCCGGCCGACCTGCCGGGGTACGTGCGGCGCAGCCTCGATCCGGCCGGCGGGAACCTGACGCTGGGTGCACGGGTGCGCGGGCGACTGGCCGGCGTGGTCCAGCTGTTCCCCCTCGGCGACGGCGCCGCGGAGATCGCCGTCGTCGTGGACGGTCACGAGCGCCTGGCCGGGGTGGCGACCGCCCTGCTGGAGCAGGTGGCGGCCGAGGCGACCCGGCTCGGGATCGGCCGGCTGGTCGCCCAGGTGCTCGCCGAGAACGGACCGATGCTCCGGGTGCTCGCCGACCTCGGCCTGGCGGTACGCCGGCGCGCCCAGGGCACCGACGTCCTCGTCGAGGTGACGCTGGACGCCGGTGCCCGCTACCTGGAGGCGGCCGAGGAGCGGCACCGGCAGGCGGCCGCCGCCGGCCTGCAGGCGGTCCTCCGGCCGCGCGCGATCGCGGTGGTCGGTGCCGGTCGCGGCGCCGGGTCGGTCGGGCGGGCGGTCCTGCGGGAGCTGCGGGCGGCCGGGTTCCCGGGACCGGTGACGGTGGTCAACCCCGCGTGCGGCGAACTGGAGGGGTTCCCGTGCGTGCCCTCGGTCGCCGAGCTGCCGGGGCCGGTCGACCTGGCCGTGGTCTGCGTCCCCGCCGGGGCGGTGCCGGCGGTCGCTGCGGCGTGCGGGGTGCACGGGGTGCGTGCCCTGCTCGTGCTCAGCGGCGGGCTCAGCGCGGTCCCCGGCCTGGCGGGCGAGGTCCTCGACACCGCCGACCGGTACGGCATGCGCGTCGTCGGTCCCAACAGCGTCGGCGTCGTCGCCCCGGGCGACCCGTCCCGGCTGGCCGCCTGCTTCGGCGGGTCGGTCCCGCCCGCCGGCGACGTCGGGCTGGTCGCCCAGTCCGGCGGCGTGGTGATCGCCGGCGGTCAGGTGCTGGGCCGGCTGGGCCTGGGCGTCTCGGCCGCCGTGTCGATCGGCGACGCCTGGGACGTCGGTGCCCGCGACGTCCTGGCCTGGTGCGACGAGGACCCGGGCACGGCGGCGGTCGTGCTGTACGCCGAGTCCGAGCCCGACCTGCGCGGCCTGGTGCGGACCGCGGCGCACCTGGCCCGCCGGGTGCCGGTGCTCGGGCTCCGGACCGCCACGTCGCCGGCCGGAGCCCGCGCGGCGGCCTCGCACACCGCGCGCTCGGCCACCCCCGCCCGGGTGCGGGAGGCCGCGTGGGCCGCGGCCGGGGTGCAGGTCGTGCCGGACCTGACCACGCTGGCGGCGGCCACGGCGCACCTGCGCGGGCGTCCGCCGCTGCGCCCGGGCACCGTCGCGGTGCTGACCAACCTCGGCGGCGCCGGAGTGCTGACCGCGGACGCGTGCGTCGCGGCCGGACTGCCGGTCGACCCGCTGCCGCCCGCGCTGCAGCAGCGGCTGCGGGAGGCGCTGCCGCCCCTGGCCGTCCCGGCCAACCCGGTCGACACCGGCGCCACCGTGTCACCCGGGCAGTTCGGCGCCGCGCTGGGCTGCCTGCTCGACGACCCCGCCGTCGCGGCGGTCGTCACCGTCACCGCACCGACCGGGGTCGGGGACCCCGGCCCGGGCGTGGCCGCGGCGGTCGCGGCGGCCGGCGACGACGCGGTCGCGGTGGTCGACGTACGGCCCGGGCGGCCGACCTCGCTGGAGCGGCTCGACCCGGCGGGAACTGGAGGGGGCCCGGCGCTGGTGTCGGTGAACGAGCCGGCCGTGGCGGCCGCGGTGCTGGCGGCCGCCGCCGGGCGGGCGGCCTGGCTGGCCGCGCCGCCGGTCGGGTCCGTGCCCGAGGGGGCCGACGTGCGGGCGGCCCGGGCGGTCGCCGCCGCGGTCCTGGACCGCAGCCCGGCAGGGGACTGGCTGGACCCGGACGCCGTCGCCGCGCTCCTCGCCGCGGCCGGCGTGCCCCTCGTCCCCACGCGCGCGGCCGGGACCCCGGGGGCGGCGGCCGCCGCGGCCCGCGAGCTGGCGTGCCCGGTGGCGGTGAAGGGCCGGGTCCGCGGGGTGGTGCACAAGGCCGACGCCGGGCTCGTGCGCCTGCCGGTGGACGACCCCGACGAGGTGCGGCGCGTCGTCGGCGGCTGGGCGGCGGCCGCGGGTGCGGACTGGCTCGGCGCCGTGGTGCAGCCGTTCGTCCCGCCCGGCGACGAGCTGCTGGTCGGCGCGGTCCGCGACGCGGCCGCCGGTCCGGTGGTCGTCGTCGGCCCGGGTGGGCGGGCCGCCGATGCGCTGGGGGGCCGCGTGCACCGGCTGGCGCCGCTGGACGCCCGGGGTGCCGAGCAGGCGGTCGACGCGACCGGCCTGTTCGCCACGGCGCACGGCCGCACGCTCGACCGTGCCGCCGTCGCCGACCGGCTGCACCGGGTGGCCTGGCTGGCCGACGCCGTCCCGGAGCTGGCCGAACTGGACGTCAACCCGCTGGTGGTGGGTCCTCGCGGGGCGCAGGCGCTCGACGTGCGGGTGCGCGTCGCCCCGGACGGGTCGTGACCGGCGCCGTCCTCCGCGCCAGCGCGGAGGACCTGGGGATGCGCGCCCTCGGCCGCGGCGGCGTGCCGATGCAGTTCGGCGCGGTGCTCGTCCTCGCCCCGGGAGCCGAGGACGAGGAACTCGCCCGCGTCGTCGCCGACCGGCTCGGCGGGGTGCGGCGGCTGCGGCAGCGGCTGGTCCGGGTGCCTCCGGGCGCCGGCCGCCCGGTCTGGGTGGACGAGCCGGCCCCGGACGCGGCGGCGCACGTCCGCGCCGCCGCGTGCCCGGCGCCCGGGGACCAGCAGGCCCTCCTCGACCTCGCCACGGACCTGGTGGCCGGCCCCCTGCCGGAGGACCGGCCCGGCTGGGCCGCCGTCGTCGTCCCGGACCTGCCCGGGGGGCGCAGCGCGGTGGTCGTCGTGCTGTCGCACGTGCTCGCCGACGGGATCGGCGGGCTGGCCCTGCTGGCCTCCCTCGCCGACGGCGGGCCGCCGCCCGACCGCACACCGCCCGGGCCGCGGCCGCCCTACCGGTCCCTCGTGGCCGACGCCTGGCGCCGGCGCGGCCGGGCGCTGGCCCGGGGGCGGGAGGTGGTCCGGCTGGCGCGGGATGCGGGTCGGTCGGCCGGCGGCCTGCACCCGGCCCGGGCCGCGCCGTGCAGCCTGCTGGCGCCCACCGGGCACCGGCGGCGGACGGCGGCGGTGCAGGTGCCGCTCGAGCCGCTGCGGGCGGCGGCCCACCGGGCCGGGGGCACGGTGAACGACGCGCTCCTGGTCGCGGTCGCCGGGGCGCTGGGCGGGCTGCTGGAGAGCCGCGGCGAGTGGGTGGACCCCGTGGCGGTCACCGTCGTCGTCACCGGGCGGCGGGCGGCGGGGGTCACCGAGCTGGGCAACGCCACCACCCCGCTGGTGGTCGCCGTGCCGGTCGCGGGGGACCCCCAGGAGCGGCTGCGCCGGTTCGCCGGCACGGTCCGCCGGGCCCGCGACGCCGCCACCGGCCCGCCGCTGACCGCGCTGATGGGGTCGGCGTTCGCGCTGCTCGTGGCGAGCGGCGCCTACCGCTGGTGGCTCCGCCGCCAGCACCGCTTCCACACCCTGGTCAGCAACGTGCCGGGGCCGCCGACGCCGCTGACCCTCGCCGGGCGGCGGGTCGAGCAGGTGCTGCCGGTGGCCTCCGGCGAGGCCGGGGACGTCACCGTCTCCTTCGACGCGCTGTCCTACGCCGGCACCCTGACCGTCACCGCCGTCGTCGACCCCGACCGGGTGCCCGACCTGCCGGTCCTGACCGCGGCGCTGCGGGCCCAGCTCACCGCCCTGGTCGGTCCCCCGTCGGCAAGGTGACGCTGAGGGACACCAGCACGGCCCCGTGCCAGTCCCGGCCGGCGAGCTCGACGTCGACGGTGTCCCCGCCGTCGTCGGTGACGGTCAGGGTGCCGAACTGCCCGGGGCCGGGGAACGCGCCCTCGCTGTAGGGGCCGCCCTTCACGGTGCCGGGGGAGTCCAGCGCCGCGGCGTGCAGCAGCGGGAAGCCGGCACCGCCGGCGGTGCTGTGGTCGGTGTTCGTGCCGTCGTCGATCGCGACCATGTGCGCGTCGCCGCTGACCATGACCAGGTCGTCGACGCCGGCGGCGGCGAGGGTGTCGGCGATCCGCCGGCGCTCGCCGGCGTAGCCGCCCCAGTCGTCGCGGCCGGGCTCGTCCGGGGCCACCCACGGCTCCGGGTTCACCCACACCACCGCGGCGTGCGACCGGCTGGCGCTCACCAGCTCCTCCTCCAGCCAGGCCAGCTGCCGCGCGCCGAGCATCGAGTCGTCGGTCCGCGCCGAGCGGGTGTCGGTCACCACCACCCGGACCCGGCCGACGGTGAAGGCGTGGTGGATCGCG
The DNA here is from genome assembly GCF_054050255.1 of Geodermatophilus sp. SYSU D00700. Lineage (NCBI taxonomy): Bacteria > Bacillati > Actinomycetota > Actinomycetes > Geodermatophilales > Geodermatophilaceae > Geodermatophilus > Geodermatophilus sp. SYSU D00700. Next base: position 60,858 of record NZ_JBJGZA010000012.1, read on the forward strand.
CCGCCGCCGCCCTCGACGAGGTCGTGGTGCGGGACGAGGGCCCGGTAGGCGGCACGGGCGGCGTCGCGGGTGGGGGAGGCGGAGTCGGCGTTCTCCGAGCCGTAGTCGTGGTCGCTCCAGACGTAGTCCACCGGCACCGAGCGGTACAGCGCCGCCTGCGCGGGGGAGGTCAGCACCCGGCTGTAGCGGTCGGCGAACGCCGCGGCGTCGCCGGTCCGGACGTCGGAGTAGTGCAGGTCGCCCATGTGCACGAACAGCAGCGGGTCGACCGCCCGGATGGCGTCGAACACCGCGCCGCTGGAGCCGGTGCGGGCGCAGGAGGCCAGCGCGAGCGTGAACGACGCCGGGCCCTCCGGCATGGTCGTGAACCGCCCGGTGCCGCGGGTGCCGTCGGGGTCGCCGTCCACCTCGACGGCCCACCGGTACGCGGTGTCCGGGGCCAGGCCGTCGACGGCCAGCCGCACGACCCCGTCGGCCGATGGGGGGACCGCGGCGGAGCGGACCGGGGGCCCGCCGTCGACGGGCTCGGCCACCAGCCGGGCCTCCCGGGCGTCCGCCCGGTCGAGCAGCGCCACGACCCGGGCGCTGCTGGTGGTGACCCCGCCGGACCAGGCCCAGACGACGGACTCGACCGGCAGCGCGAGCTCCGCCGACCGCGGGTGCAGGGGTCCGAAGATCCGGTCGTGCACCTCGGCGGCGGCGCCGGTGGTGCCGGCGAGCAGCAGGGCGGTGACCATCGCCAGCGTGACCACCGAGCGCATCGTGCGGCGGTGCTGCCAGGCCAGCCAGAAGCCGACCGCCGGCACCAGGAAGGCCACCCCGATCAGCACGCTCACCCACGGCTGGTAGGTGGTGGCGGCGAAGACGGCCAGCCCGGTGCCGGCGACGGCGGCCAGCGCCGCGCCGACCGCCTGCCACCGCAGCGCGACCAGCAGCGCCACCGCGGCCAGGCCGAGGAGCCCCAGCTGCAGCCACCGGCTGAGGGAGGGCCCGATCGCCGTGCCCTCGGGGCTGGTCGGCAGGCCCTCGACCAGCGCCAGCGTGGTGAACAGCGTGAGCATCGCGGTCAGCCAGCCGCGCGCGAACCGGCGGACGGCGGTCTCCTCGTCCGGCCGCAGCCGCAGCAGGCCCGGCCCGGCGGCGACGTCGGACGGTGCCTCCCACGGGCAGCCGGCGCACCCGCGGTGCCACCGGGTCCGCTCCAGCGTCCACCAGGCCGCCAGGACGACCGCGGCGCCCACCAGCACCCCCGCGGCGGCGTCCGAGGGCCATGCCGAGCGGCTGCGGACCACGTCGACGACGACGAACCCGAGCGCTGCGGCGGTGACGACGAGGGTCGCCAGGGCCGGGCCGCGGCGGCGGGTGCGGGCGTACACGGCCAGCGGCAGGAACCCGGCGAGCAGGGTCGCCTGCACCACCGGCGCGCTGGGCAGCGACCCGGTCAGCCCGGCCAGCGGGCCGTCCGGCGGGTAGGCCCGCTCCAGCCGGTCGGCCACGACGGCCTGCGCGACCAGGACGGCGGCCGTGACACCGAGCAGGCCGAGCGCGAACGCCGCGCAGCGCCGGCCGACGAGAGCGACCAGCACGGCCAGGGCGACCGCGACGGGCACGCTGCCCAGCAGGTCCCACGGCAGCAGCGGGTCGCTGCGGCGGGCGACCTCGTCGTCGATCTCGGCGAGCAGCTGCGGCGCGCCGGCCGTGGTGAAGACGAGCTGCACGGCGGCGGCCGCGGTCAGCACCGCCGTCCAGCCCAGCAGCAGCACCCCGCGGCGCGAGCCGTCCCCGGGCCGCTGCCCCAGGGGCGTGCCGGCCAGCAGCGGGCGCAGCCGGACCGGCGGTTCGGGCCAGGTGACGAGCGCGACGGCGGCGCAGGTGGCCACGGCGCCCAGCCCGGCGACGAGGAGCAGCAGCAGCGCGTAGAGCCAGGCCGTCCCGGCGAACATGCCCACGTCCGGGGCGTAGTTCTTGGTCGCGCCGCGGGCGCCGTAGACGGTCAGGCCGCCGGCGGTGAGGGCGAGCAGCAGGTAGTGCACCCGCGGCCGCAGCCCGGCGGCGAGCGCGGTGTCCGGCGGCGCGCCGGTCCGCACGAAGGCGGCGACGGCGCGGGCGTGCAGCTCGGTCTCGCGGTCGCGGCCGCGCCGGCGGCGCCCGTGCAGGGCGTCGCGGAGCAGGACGACGCCGGAGACGAGCAGGCCGGCGCCCATGATCGCCGGGACGAAGATCTGCGCGCGGTCGACGTCGGCGTCATCCCACCAGTCCTCGCGGACCCGCCGGGGGTTCACGACGGCTCCCCGTCCGGGTGCAGCACCACGGTGCCGGTGTCGCCGTCGACGGTGACGGTGCGCCCGTCGAGCACCGCGGTGGCGCCGGGCAGGTTGAGCACGGCCGGCAGGCCGAGCTCGCGGGCGACGATCGCCGCGTGCGACAGCGGCCCGCCGCGCTCGACGACGATCGCCCCGGCCCGCAGGAAGACCGGGGACCACCCGGCGTCCGTGGCCGCGGCCACGAGCACCTCGCCCTCGGCCAGCAGCTCCGGGCGCGGCTCGGCGAGCACGCGGGCCCGGCCGGTGTGCCGCCCCGGGCTCGCCGCCCAGCCGGACAGGTGGTCGCCCTGCGGAGCCGCGGCCGGGGCGGGCGCGGGCACGCCGGTCCAGCGCAGCGGCGGGGGCGGGTCGGTGGCGCGCTGGTCGAGCCACCGGCGGCGGCGGGCCAGCTCGGCCGGTGGCGGGGGAGCGCCGGTCAGGGCCGGGCGCAGCTCAGCGTCGCGCAGCAGGTCGACGTCGGCCGGCCGGGCCAGCACCCCGGTCGCGGTCAGCCGGCGGCCGATCTCCAGGTGCACCCGGCGGACCTCGCCGCCGAGGGCGAGGACGGCGGCCTTGACGTCCTCGCGCCGGGCCAGGCCCGCCGTCGCGTCGGCGATCTCCCGGCGCAGCACGTGCATGCGGACGTCGACGACCTGGCCGGTGAGCACGCGCACCCGCCGCCACCGTGAACGGCCGCGCAGGTCCTCCTCGAGCGCGGCGCGGGCGGCGTCCCGCTCGTCCCGGCGCGACGGCGGGGCGGGGACCGCCGCCTGCCCGGTCTCGGCCCAGGTGGGCCCGGCGAACACCGACCGCGACGCCGCCGGTGACCGGTCCCGGCGGGTCCCTGCTCCGGTGGTGACGCGCTGGGCCGCGGCGGCCGCCGGCTGCTCGCCCAGGTGCCCGGCGAGCCGGGCCTGCAGCTCCGAGTACGCGGCGACGGCGGCGGAGGCGACGGCGAGCTCGACGGTCATCGCCCGGGCGCCGAGGTCGACCAGGCGGCGGCGGTAGGCCAGCAGGCCGCCGTCGTCGAGGTCCCCGACCGCGGGCGGGTCGGCGAGCACCGCGTCGACCGCGCCCACGACGACGCCCGCCTCGACCGCCGCGCGGCGGCGCGCGGTGCCGGCGCGCAGCTGCAGCCGGGCGGTGCGCCACCACGGGGCCCGCCGTCCCTCCCGGCCCCCCGGGGCGGAGGCACCGGAGACCGGCGCGCCGAGGTACTGCCGCTCCAGCTCGGCCTCGGAGCCGCCGGGCACCGCCCGCGCCGCGGCCCGCATGAGGTCCAGGTCGAGCGCGGCCCGGCCGCGGACCCGGCGCACCAGCTCGTGCGGGCCGGTCCGGTCGGCCGGCAGCCCCCAGAGCCGGCCGAGGACCTCCCGCAGCGCCTCCTCGACGAGGAAGGAGGCGACGTCCCACACCAGCGGCGGCAGCAGGCCCGGCAGGGTCTCCCCGATGCCCTCGGTGGTGAGCTCCGCGTCGTCGGGCTCGGTGTCGCAGCCGTCGTCGGCCCGCGCGGGCCCGGTGGTGATCGGACGGGCCTGCACCACCCAGGTGCGGGTGCCGTCCCACGCCCACTCGACGTCCTGGGAGCGGCCCTCGGCCTCCTCCACCCGCAGCGCCAGCGCGGCCGCCTCCCGGACCGCCGCGGGGAGGCCGGGGTCGGGGTCGCCGGTGCGCGGCAGCAGGAAGACCTCCGGGGTCCGCTCGCCGGAGACCAGGGACTCGCCCAGCCCCTGCACCGCCTCCACCCGCACCCGGTCGGGAGCGCCGCCGGGGTCGACGGTGAACACGACCCCCGCCGACCGGGCGGGCACCATCCGCATGAGCACCGCGGGCATCGCGACGTCGTCGTCGGGGATGCCCCACGCGCGGCGGTAGGCCACGGGAGCCGGGTGCCACAGCGAGGCCCAGGTCAGCCGGACCGCGTCGAGGACCGCCTCCGGGTCGACGTCGAGCGAGGAGCGGTACTGGCCGGCGAACGACGCGGCGGCCATGTCCTCGACGGTCGCCGACGAGCGCACCGCCAGGGGGCGGCCGGCCGCGACCTCGCGGGCCGCCGCGACGACGGCGCCGGCGAGGTCCGCCGGCACCGGTACCGCGGCGAAGGCGGCGTCGACCTCGTCGGCCGGTACCGGTGTCCCGCTGCGGAGCCGGTCGAGGAGCGGTGCCAGGTCGGGGGAGGCGGCCACGGTGCGGTAGGCGTCGGCGGTCACCACCGCGGTCGGCGGGACGGGGGTGCCGCGCTGCACGAGGCGGTCCAGCGACGCGCCCTTGCCGCCCAACTGGGCCGGTGGCGCGGGCGAGCCCGCGGTGAGCCGGAGGACGGCGGTGGTGGCCGGTGCCCGGCCCGTCGCGGTGGTCACGGGCGCCCGACCGGCGTCCCGGTCAGCTCCGCCCGGTAGGCGGCGACACAGCGGTCGGCGAGCCGCTCCACGGGCTCACCGGTGGACGCCGACTGCCGGTGCAGCCAGGCCGCGAGGTCCGGCCGCAGCGCCACCGCCGAGCGTCCTCGGGTCCGCGCCCCGAGGGCGGCGAGCTGGACGAGCAGCACGGCGCCGAGGAGCAGCACGAGGTCGGTGTCGGCGCCGCGCAGCGCGTCGACGAGGGCGACGGCGACGCCCAGCAGCGCCACCAGCTGGAGGACGACGGTCCAGGGCACGACGGGCCTCCGGCGGATCGGGAACAGGTGGCTCGACGCTAGGGAGCGGCGGGCGGACCGGCCCCGGTCGACCGGCCCGCGCGACCAGGGACCTTCGGCGCTCCCGGACCGGACGGCCGGTCAGCCGGGCGTCCCGGCGCTCACCGCCGGGACGGGCAGCGGCACGACGAGCACCGGGCAGCCGGCGTGGTGCACGAGCGCGGAGGTGACCGAGCGCAGCGGCCGGCCGAGCACCCCGTGCCGCCGGTGGCCGACCACGAGGAGCTCGGCGGTGAGTCCGGCGGCCAGGAGGGTGTCGGCCGCGCGCCCGTGGCGGACGACCGGGCGGACCGGGACGCCCGGCCAGCGGTCGCGGACCGGTTGCGCGCCGGTCAGCAGGTCCTCGAGCAGGAGCTCGCCCCGGCGCTGCGCCGCGGCGTCGTCGGCCGGGTGGTCCCCGGCCGGTCGGGGCAGCAGGGACCCGCGTGACCAGCTGTGCACCGCGAGCACCCCGGTGCCGCGGAGAGCCGCCGCGCGCAGCGCCTCGGCGAGCACCGCCTCGGACCCCGGCCCGCCGTCGAGGCCGGCGACCACGCCGCTGCGGCCGCCGCCGGACCAGCGGCTGCGCAGCGGCACGACGGCGACCGGGCACGGCGCCGCGCGCAGCACGGCCGCCGCGGCCGACCCCAGCAGCAGGTCGCGGGCACCGCCCGAGCCGGAGGAGCCGAGGTACAGCACCTGGGCGCCGGCGCCGGCGGCGGCCAGCACCTCGACCGGGTCACCGTCGACGAGCCGGGGTTCGACCGGCAGCCCGGGGTGGGCGCGGCGCAGGTCCGCCGTCACCGCGTCCAGCGCCAGGCCCCCGGCGGTACGGAGCACCTCGACGGCGTCGAGGACCCGGGCGGGTGCCGGCCGCCGGCCCGGGACCCAGGGGACGACGAGCAGCAGCCGGAGCGGGACCCCGCGGCCGGCGGCCTCGCGCGCCGCCAGGGAGGCGGCGGCGAGCGCGTCGCGGGACCCGTCGACGCCGGCGACGACGGGACGGGGATCGACCTCGCCGGGCACCGTCAGGCCCAGGGCGCGTCGAGCCGGTCGATGGTGTCGTCGACCGGACGGCGGCCGGTCGGGGGCACGGGCTCGGCGCTGACCGGCGCCCAGCCGAGCCGGACCAGCAGCTGCGGCATCCCGGCCGGTCCGGGTGTGGCCGGCGCGCAGAGCTCGGCCAGCCGGGCCCGCGTGCCCGGCACCTCGAGGGGCTGGCTCACCGGGTCGGTGGCCAGGCCGATCGCGGTGGCGGTCAGCAGCACCGCGCTGAGCGCCTCGCCGGCGCGCAGCTGGTCGGCCGGCCCGTCGCCGGGGGTGGTGAGCACGGCCAGGACCGTGCCGTCGGCCTCGCCGGTGCCCAGCCGGCTCTCCTCGAGGCTCCCGTCGGCGAAGCGCCGGACCGGTACGGCCGCCTGCGGCCCGGCGGCCCCGGCGGAGGCGGGGACGTTGGCGGCCGGGACGCCCTCGACGGCGCCGCGGGTCCGCCCGGTCCAGGCCGCGACCTCCTGGGCCAGGCCCGGGGTGAGCGCCTGCTCCAGCGCCGCCGTCTCGACCAGCCGGACCACCCGCCACTGCCTGCCGGAGTCCAGCGCGGTCAGCCGGGCACCCTCCGCCGCGGCGGCCGCGGCCAGGTCGGCGAGCAGCTCCGGCGGGACCGGCCAGGTCGAGAAGACCCGCCGGTCACTGCGGCGGGTCTCGATCGCCCGGGCGAGCACCAGCTCGTCCGGCCGCGGCTCGGCGGCGGAGACCTCGACCGCGGCGAGGTGCGCCGGGTGCGCCCGGTCGGGCAGCCGGTGGACGGTCGCCGCCAGGCCGGCCGCGCGCAGCGCGACGCGGAGGTGGTGCAGCGCGGCACCGCAGCTGACGAGCAGGTCACGGCCCTCCGGGTCGGTGGCCGGCAGGTGCCGGGACGGGTCGGCGAACAGGCGCACCGACGTCCGGCCGACGCGCCAGCGCCAGGGCTGGGAGTTGTGCACCGACGGTGCACGGTTGGCCAGCGCGATGGCGGCGCGGGCCGTGGTGCGGTCGAGCGGCTGGGGGCTCACGGCTCCTCCTGGGACGGGGACGGCGGGACCGGGGTCGGGGTCATCGCCGGGCGAGTGGCCGGGCGGTGTGCTCGGTGGTGCGGGTGGCCGCGATCTCGCCGAGGACCCAGGTGACGACGACGGCGGCGATGAAGACGGCCAGCAGGGCCTCGCTGGTCCCCGACCACACGGTGGCGATCCCGAGCGCCAGGGCGACGACGCCGGTGGCGAGGGCGGCGCGGTGCACCGGGCCGGCGGGGGCGAACGCGGCGCGGCCGGTGACGGCGACCGCCGCCAGTCCCAGGACCAGGCCGACGGTGCCCATGCCCCGGGGGTCCTGCAGGAACGGCATCTCGCCGCGGATCAGGTAGCCGACGTAGGGGACGACGATCGCGGCGACGAGGACGGTGGCGATCGTGTTGCGGGTCGTGGACGTCATGACGGGCCTCCCGTGGCGCGGACCCGCGCTGGTGCGGGCTCCCTGCCGTCGAGCCTCGGCCCCGCGCTCCGCGTCGGCGGAGGGTCGGAGAGCACCACCGGGGCGGGTCCTGGGTCCCGCGTCCACCGGGAGCGCCCGTCCTCCGTCGCGACACGCCGGGCCCTGCGGCGCGACACGCCGGGTCCTGCGGCGCGACACACCGGGCCCTCGACCGCGACGCGCCGGTCTCGGAGGGGAATTCACGCAGCGACCCGGTGACAGCCGGGGCCACCGTGCTCCAACCTGGGCCGATCCGGACCCGGGGACATCTGAGCGCGCGGATGGGGCGGGTGAGTGGCCGTGGCGGACCTGACGATCGAACGGGCGGCCGGGCGCCGCGACGACGACCCCGCCCCCCACCTCCCGGCTCCGCGGACGCCGTCCGCTCTGCCGTGGCCACCCTCCGGCGGGGTCGCGCTCGCCCGCCTGCTCGCCCTGGCCCGGCTCACCACCCCCCAGGCCCTCGAGCTGGCGGCGGCCGTGCTGGAGGAGGCGGCGCAGCTGCCGGTGCCCGCGGGCGGAACCGCCGCAGGGAGCCGCGGCGGGCTCGACCGGGCCGTGGTCGGGGCCGACGGGCGCGTGGTCCTCCACCCCGCCACGACGCCGACCGCACCCGCGGTCGCGGCGGTCCTCGTCGACGTCGCGGCCGCCGCCCGGTCCCGCGCCGGCTCGGACGACCCGGCCGCGGACCCGCTCCTGGCCGCGCTCGACGCCGCGGTGGCCGACCTCCCCGACGCCGGCGTCCCCGCCGTGACGGGGCGGCTGACCGAGACCGTCGCCGCCGTCGACCGCGACGCCGCCCGCGCCGAGCTCGGTGCGCTCACGCGGGCCATCGGCGCGGGCGGGCCGACGGGGGCGGCGCCGTCGAGGGGCGGGACCGGGCCGGCCGGCGCGCCCGACACCCGAGCCCGCCCGGTCAGGCGGGAGGGGTCCCGGACCGCGCGGCGGATCGGCGCGTGGCTGCTGTCGGCGGTGGTCCTGGCCGCGGTCGTCACGGTGGAGGTCGTCGTGCTGCGCGACGACATCGCCGCCGACGTCGAGGTGCTCCTGGACGCCGGCCGCAGCGGTGAGGAGCCGACCGCCGCGGAACCCGAACCCGACGGCGTCGAGATCCCACCGCCCGCCCCGGCGGCGGCCGGCAGCGTGGCCGGGGTCGACCTGCGCCGCCTCGCCGGGTGCGAGCCGGGCGCGCCCTGCACCGTGCGGGTGCAGGTGCGGCTCGTCCCGGGAGCCGCTGACCAGCAGGTGACCTGGTCCTACCTGCTCGCCGACCGCTGCACCGGCGCCACCTCCACCGCACCGGGCGGGACGGTCACCGTCCCGGCCGGGGGGACGCGGGCCGAGGCCGTCGGCGTCGTCGCCCTGCCGGCCCTGCCGGCGGTCGCGGTGCTGGCCGTCACCGACCTGCCCGCGGCAGCCGCCTCCGCGCCGCTGCCCGTGGGCTCCTGCCCACCCGAGCTCCGGACCCGCTGACCCGACGGGAGCGCCGCATGCCGTACTGGGTGCCCGCCGAGGGGCCGGCCGAGGAGGTCCGGAGCCGGCGGTGGAGCCGGCGCCAGCGCCGGGTGCTCTGGGCCGGCGCCGGGGATCCCGGCACGGAGCCCGACGGGCTGCCCGCCGAGGAGGGCGGCAGGCGGCGGCGGACCCGCGAGGAGCGCCGGGACCGCCGCAGCGCCCTGTTCGACCTGCTCGCCGTCGTCGCCGCGCTCGCCCTGGTCGGGCTGGGGCTGGTCAACCTCTACCTCATCGGCGACACCGAGCTGGCGCTGCGGCAGGGCGCGATCGCCGCCGGGGGCGTGCTGGCCCTCGCCGTGTTCTGGCGGGTGCGCGTCCGCTACCTCGGCGTGCTGGGGTGGGCCGCCTACGTCGCGGCCGTCGTCTTCCTGGTCGGCGTCCTCACCGTCGGGGTGACGGTCAAGGGCGCGACCCGGTGGTTCGTCCTCGGCTCGGTCACCTTCCAGCCCTCCGAGCTGGCCAAGCTGGGGCTGCTGCTGGTCCTCGCCGCCGTCCTCGGCTCCGCCCGGCCGGCCTGGCGGCGGTTCTCCCTCGCCCTGCTGCTCGCGGCCGTGCCCATCGGGCTGACCCTGCTGCAGCCCGACCTCAGCACGACCGCCCTGCTCACCGTGCTCACCGCGTCGATGCTCGTCCTCGGCCGGGTGCCCGCGCGCTTCCTGCTGCCGCTCGGCGCCGCGGCCGTCATCGCGGCGCCGCTGATGATCAGCCTGCTGCAGCCCTACCAGCTGCAGCGCCTGGGCACCTTCCTGGTCGGCGCGCACGAGTCGCCGACCGGGTCGGGGTGGGCGCTGCGCCAGGCGCACATCGCGGTGGCCTCCGGCGGGCTCACCGGCCGGGCCGACGACCCGCTGCGCGAGCTGCGCGCCGAGTACCTGCCCGAGGGCCACACCGACCTCGCGCCGGCCAGCCTGGTCGGGCAGTGGGGGCTGGTCGCCGGCGCCGGGGTCGTGCTCGCCGTCGTCGTCCTCGTGTGGCGGCTCGCGCTGGCCAGCCGCCGGTCCCGCACGCCGCACGCCGCGCTCGTCGGCGGCGGGCTGGCCATCCTCATGGGCGTCGAGACCGTCGTCTCGGTGGGGGCCAACCTCGGGCTGCTGCCCCTGGCCGGCGTGCCGTTCCCGCTGCTCAGCTACGGGGGCACGGCGCTGGTCGTGCACCTCGCCGCGATCGGCGTCGTCCTCGGCGTGCGCCGGGACAGCGTGCGCCGGCGGCTGTGGGCCGAGCCGGTCCGGCGCAACCCGCGCCCGCGCCTGGTCCGGCTGGCCGCGGCTGCCGTCTCGCTCCTGCTCGTCGCCTTCGGGCTCTACGGCTGGCGGCTGCAGGTCACGCGGGGCGAGGAGCTCTCGCTCGCCGCCGAGGAGCAGATGACCCGCTGCATCCGGCTGCCCGCGCCCCGCGGCGCCATCACCGACCGGCACGACGTGCCGCTGGCCGTGGACGCCGCGGCCGCCGGCACCGGCGTGGACCGGGTGCTCGCGGTGCCCGCGCTGCTGCGCGACGACCCGGCGGCGGTCGAGCAGCTCGCCGGGCTGACCGGCCGCCCGCCCGCCGACCTGCGGGCGGAGCTCGACGCGGCCGACCCGACCACGCTGTCCCTGCCGGTGGCCGAGGTGCCGCGCGCCGTCGGCGACGCGGTCGTCGCCGCCGGCCTCCCCGGCGTGCTCGTCGTCCCGCAGCCCCGCCGCTGGTACCCCGAGGGGGCGCTGCTGGGCCCGGTCCTCGGCTTCGTCGGCGTGGCCACGCCCGAGGCCGAGGAGCGCTGGCCCGGCCTGCCCAACGGCGAGTTCGTCGGCCGGGCGGGACTGGAGCTGCAGTACGACGCGGTGCTGCGCGGCACCAACGGGCGCCAGTGCCTCTACGTCCACCCGACGGGCGTGCCGGTGGCGCTCGGCGAGCGGGTGGAGCCCGTGCCGGGGGCGGATCTGCGGCTCTCCCTCGACCTGGGCCTGCAGCGGCAGCTCGACAGCGGCCTGGCCGCCGCGCTGCGCGGCCAGCGCCCGGGGCGCATCGGCGCCGCCGTCGCGATGGACCCCCGCTCGGGGCAGGTCCTCGCCATCGCCAGCACGCCGTCGTTCGACAACAACCTCTACGGCCCGCCCGCCGACGCCGCCGCGCTCGAGGCGCTGGCGTCCGCGCCGGGGTCCCCGACGCTCGAGCACGTCACGCAGGCGGTCCTGCCGCCCGGGTCGACGTTCAAGATCGTCGTCGCCGCGGCCAACCAGGCCCGGCCGGTCTACGCCCCCGACCAGGTGATCCCGACCGGGGCGAGCTTCAGCTACGGCGGGCACGAGTTCGGGAACTGGCGGCCGATGGGACCGATGGACCTGTCCGAGTCGATCGCCATCTCCAACGACGTCTACTTCTACAAGCTCGCGGTCGGGCTCGGTCCCGAGGCGATGATCGACACCGCCCGGGCGCTCGGCGTGGGCCAGCGCACCGGCATCGACCTGCCCGGCGAGTCGGCCGGGTACCTGGGCACCCCGGAGTCCGTGGAGGCCGCGGGCGGCACCTGGTACGGCGGGTCCACGGTGATCCTGGGCATCGGCCAGGGCGAGATCACGGTGACGCCGCTGCAGAACGCCCGGTGGACCGCCGCCGTCGCCACCGGGAACCTGGTCACCCCGCGCCTGGGCATGGCCGTCGGTACGCAGGGGTCCTTCACGGCCGTGCCCGCGCCGGCGCCCACGCCGGTGCCGTTCGCCGCCGAGCTGGGACCGGTCCGCGAGGGGATGCGGGAGGCCGTCACCAGCGGCACCGCGATCCGGCTCTCCAGCTTGCCCGGGCTCGTCGGCGCCAAGACCGGCACCGCGCAGGACGGCGGCCTGCCCGCGGACGAGTACGACAACTGGATCACCACCGCCGCCCCCATGGACGCCCCGGAGATCGTCGTGACGGCGGTGGTGCAGGGGCCGGGGACGGGGGCGAACAACACCAAGGACCTGGTGTCCGCGGCGCTGCGCCACTACCTCGACAACCGGGACGCCGTCCTCGCCACCGGCCCGGTGCAGGTCCCCTGACCGTCAGCGGCGGCCGTAGGCGGTCAGCAGCGCCCGGTTGCGCAGCGCCCGCGCGGCGCCGTCGGCCACGCAGGTCAGCGGCTCCTCGGCCTGCTTGACCGGCAGGCCGAGCGCCCGCTCGAGCTCCTGCGCCAAGCCGGGGACCAGCGAGGAGCCGCCGAAGACGAGCACGCCCTCGCCCATCACGTCGGCGATCGCCTGCGGCGGGAGGTCGTCCAGGCAGGGGGTCAGGGTCCGGAGGACGTCGTCGACCACCGGGCGCAGGGCCTCGGCGACCTCGGCCGCCGGGATCGTGGCCAGCCGCGGCCGGCCGGAGACGCCGTCGCGGCCCTGCACGACGAGCGGCTCGTCCCCGGCCGAGCTGAGCCGGGTCTTGAGCGCCTCCGCCTCGAGGTCGCCGACGAGGAGCTGGTGCTGCTCGCGCAGGAACCGGACGACGGCCAGCGTCATGTCCTCGCCGCCGGTCTTGCTGGTCCGGGAGGCGAGCACGCCGCCGTAGCAGAAGGCGACCGCCTCGGACCGGCCGCCGCCGACGTCGACGACCATGTGCACCCGCCGTTCCAGCGGGTCGATGCCGCAGCCGACGGCGCCCGCGACCGCCTCGTCGATCGCGGTCACCGGCCGGATGCCCGCCTCCTCGGCGGCCTCGAGCAGCGCGCGGTGCTCCAGGGCGCTGGAGCCGACGGGCACGGTGACAACGGCCCGGACGGGCAGCCGCCACAGCCGCTGTCCCGCCGCGTGCAGGACCGCGCGCAGGTAGGTGCGGGCGGTCTCGAGGTCGGTGACCACGCCGTCGTCGAGGGGGCGCACCGCGGCGTAGCGGGACGGTGCGCGGCCGAGCAGGTCGGCGGCCTCGCGGCCGACGGCGAGCACGCGTTCCCGGCGGCCGCTGCCCCGGCGCACCAGCATCACGGTCGGCTCGTCGTAGAGGATGCCGCGGCGCACGTCGCTGACCACGGTGGTGGCGGTGCCGAGATCGATGCCGAGTTCCACGCGGTACCTCCTGACCGCCGGGGTGCCCCGCCAGTCTGGTGGCGCGGTCCGTGCCCGGTCCAGATCCCCGGGCGCGTCGCCGCGCGTCCCCGCCCGTGTCGTCCGGAGGTCCCGGCCGGGGGCGACCTCCGACCCTGCCCGGAGCGGCGCAGCGGTCCCGAGCATGGGGGCATGACGGAGGAGCACCCGTGACCGGGACCGCCGCGACCGACCGGGGAGGACCCGCCTTCGGACCACCCGTGGAGCGGGACGGGGCCACGGTGATCGCCGTGACGGGGTCGACGAGCCACACCGCGAGCGCCGGGGACGGCCATGGCGGGCGCCGCCCGGCCGCCGAGATGACCGGGATCCGGCCGTTGGGCGCCTTCGAGGTCCGGGACGGCCGGGTGCGCTGGCACCCCGTCGTCGACGTCACCCGGGTCGTCACCACCGCCGAGGTCGTCCTCGGCGCCGTCGCGGTCGCGTCCCGCCTCGCGGGCCGGCCGTCCCCGGCGGTCGCTCGGGTGACCATGGGCCCCGGCGGCTGGGTGAGCATGAAGGGCGGGGCCGTGGCGGTGCGCCCGGCCCGGCGTCTGTGGCGCCGGTCCCGGCCCCCGGCGCACGTCCGGCGGCCGTGGTGGGCCCGGCTGCTCGCCGCCAGCGCCCTCGAGCGGCTGGTCGGCTGAGGACGCCGGTGGTCCGGGTCCGCAACCGCCTGGTGAACCCGGTCGTGCGCGCGCTCTCCCGCGGCCCGGCCCACCGGTTGCTCGGCCGGCACCTGGTCGTGCTCGGCTACACCGGGCGGCGGACCGGCCGGCGGTACGAGCTGCCGGTGATGACCGCGCCCGACGGCGCGGACCTCGTCGTCCTCGTCGGCGGCGCGGCCGGCAAGACGTGGTGGCGGAACCTGGCGGAGGGCCCCGTCGACATCACCGTGCGGCGGGACGGGCAGGACGAGCCCCGCCGCGCCCGGCTGCTGCTCCCCGGCAGTCCCGGCAGGTACGACGCGGTCGCCGCCTACCGGTCGGCCTTCCCGCGGGTGACCGTCGCGCCGGCCGACCCGCTGGTGGTGCTCGAGACGGGCCGGTCCGGCTGAGCCGGCGCGGCCGGGGGACGTGCGGCACGGGCGCCGGGACCTCCGGCCCTACGGACCCGGTGGCCCGGGCACGGACGCTCCCGGGGTGAGCACCCCGATCCCCGTGGCGCCCGCGGGGTCCCGGATGTCCGGTCGCCGGCGCTTCCGGCGCCGGTGGCTGGTGGTCGTCACCGCGGGGGAGGCCGCCGGGTTCCTCGTCCCGGTGCTGGCGGTCCTCTCCGGGGCGGCGGACACCTCCGGCGCCGCGGGCCTGGCGGTGCTGCTCGCCGCCGGCGCGGCCGAGGGCGCGCTGCTGGGTGCCGCCCAGGCGTCCGTGCTGGCGCGGGAGCTCCCCGGGCTGTCCCGGCGGGACTGGGTCCTGCGCACCGCAGCGGCCGCGGTGCTCGCGTGGGTGGTCGGGACCGGACCGAGCGGCTGGGCCGCCTCCGTCCTCGACCGGCCGGCCTGGGTGCAGGCCCCGCTCGCGGTGCTGGCCGCCGCCGTGCTGCTCGGCTCGATCGGCGTCGCCCAGTGGACGGTGCTGCGCCGGCACGTGCCGCACGCCGGGCGCTGGATCGGCTGGACCGCGGCCGCCTGGCTGGCCGGCCTGGCCGTCTTCGCGGGGATCACGACGCCGCTGTGGCAACCGGGACAGGCGCCCGTGCTGGTCGCGGCCATCGGCGTCGTCGGCGGCCTGGCGATGGCGCTGACGATGGCCGCCGTGACCGGCCACGGCGCCGTCCGGCTGCTGGCCGGCGCCGGCCGAGGGTGACGAGGTGGCCGGTGGTCCGGGGCGCTCTCGCGGTGCCGGGCGCCACCGGGTAGGGAGAGGGGAGCGATGCCGAGCCGGAACGCCGACGACCAGGTGGAGGAGCACGGAGTGGACCAGCAGCAGTGGACAGCGGTCGTGGAGGCGGCGACCCGCGCGCCGTCGATCCACAACACGCAGCCGTGGTCGTTCCGCGCGGACGGCGACCGGCTGGCGGTGCGCACCGATCCGGACCGGGCGCTGCGCGCCCTCGACCCCAGCGGCCGGCAGCGGATCGTCAGCTGCGGCGTGGCGGTCGAGTTCGCCGCCATAGCGCTGGCCGCGGCCGGCCGCACCGCCGACGTCGAGACGCTGCCCGACCCCGCCGACCCGGACCTGCTGGCCGTCGTCGCGGTGACCGGCGAGCACGAGCCGACGGAGCACGACCGGGCGCTGGGGAGCGCGATCGCCGCGCGGCACACCGAGCGGGCTCCGTTCCTGCCCCGGGCGGTGCCCGCGGAGCTCGTCGACCGGCTGCAGGCGACCGCGGGCGGGTTCCGGGTCTGGTCGAAGGCGATCACCGAGTCGGAGGAGGAGGTCGCCACCGTCTTCCTCATCTCCCGGGCGGAGGAGATCGAGCAGGGCGAGCCGGAGTACCTCGAGGAGCTGCGGCGGTGGATGCGCACCGACCCGGCGGCCGTCGACGGCATCCCGGTCGGGGCGGTCCCGGCGGACGACCCGTCGACGCGGGCGTCGAACTGGCTCATCCGCGACTTCGTCGTCGGGTCGCGGCCGGGTGGCCCGGTGTCGCACGACCGGGACCCGGACGCGCCGCCGCCGGAGGTGGAGCGCCCGACCGTCATCCTCATGGGCACCGACGGCGACGACCGCGGGGCGTGGCTGACCGCCGGCCGCGCGCTCGGCCGGGTGCTGCTGGAGGCGACCGCGGAGGGGCTGGCCGCCTCGCCGCTCACCCAGGCCCTGGACTGGCCGGCCACGCGGACGCAGCTGCGCTCCCGCCTGTCGCTCACGGGGTACCCGCAGATGCTGCTGCGGCTGGGCTACCCGGGGAGCGACCGGACGCCGTCCACCAACCGCCGCCCGGTCGCCGACGTCCTGACCTTCGGCTGACCGCCCCCCGACAGCACCGCTCCCGTGCCCGTCGCTCAGAAGGGCGGTGGGTCGTCGGCCGGGTCGGCGGATGGCGGTGGTGATCCGGGGTCGTCCGGTGGCGGCTCGGGAGCTGCCGGGGGTGGTCGCACCCCGGGTGGGCGGGTGGTGCGGGTGATGCCGGAGGGTGTGGTGACGGTGAGCGTGCCGTCGTCGCTCATGGTGAAGCGCCAGCCGCGGGCGAAGGTCTTGAGCCGGTGGTGGCTCCGGCACAGGCAGCACAGGTTGGCGCAGTCGGTGACCCCGCCGCGGGCGTGCGGGAGGACGTGGTCGGCGTCGGCCCAGCCCACCCGCTGGCCGCAGGTGGGGAACCGGCAGGTGCGGTCGCGGGTGCGCACGAACGCCTGCTGCGCCGCCGACGGGGTGTAGCGGTCGACCGGGTCGGGCCGGTCCAGCACCGCGCATCCGCAGTCCGGCTCGTCGGCGGTGTCGGGGTGATCGGCGTGCTGGTCGCAGCCGCGGGCGGCCAGCCGGCGCAGCCGGTCCAGCGTGCCGGTGGCCCGCAGCGTGCCGTCGGCGTCGGTCAGCGCCACCGTCACCGATCCGCCGTCGGGCGCCCGCACGCCGAGCGCGTCCAGTTGGGCCAGTAGCTCGCGGAGGTGGGTGGCGGTGATGGGCAGCCCGTTGACCTCCCCGGCCTCCGCCGAGCGGCCGGCGAGGGCGGCCAGGGTGGCGATGATGGTCAGGTGCGCGGTCACCGCCGGGCGGTCGGTCTGCCAGGGCCGCTGGATCAGGTCGGCGAGCACCGCGCAGCGCAGCTCGCCGATGGGACGCTCGTCGCCGTCGGCCTTGAGCATCCGCGCCAGGCCGTCGATGACCGCCTCGCAGGCGGCGGCCACCTCGGCGGGCAGCTCGGCGGCCAGCGTGGCCATGCCCTCCAGCGGGGAGGGATCGACGTGCACGTCCGCCCAGCGCCGCGCCTGCTGCTTGCGCCGTCCGACGGCGTCGGCGTCGAGGTCGAGCAGCAAGGCGAGGGCCTGCTGCTTGAGCCGGCCCACGGTCAGCCCGGTGGCCTCGGGCAGCAGCCGGGCTTCGATGCGGCGGGCGATCCCCGCGTCGGCGTGTTCGAGCACATCGACCAGCGCCTTGGCGCGGGTCTCGTCGAGGGTGCCGGCGGCCAGCGCGGCCCAGGTGGCGGGCAGCTTCTCCCGGTAGGTCCAGGCGCGGTGGGCCAGGTGGTTGGCGGTGCCGCGGCCGCAGTTGAGGATCAGCGCCAGCTCGGCGGTGAAGAACTCCGACACACCCGGCAGCTCGGTGTCCGGCGCCCACGAACCCGTGCGCGCACCCGGCGTGCCCGGCGGCGGATCGTCGTCATCGGGCGAGTCGTCGGCCAGCCCGAGCACCAGCTCCACCTCGTAGGCCGCGGTCATCGCCTTCAGGGCCGCGACCCGCTGCAGCTCGGCGGCCTTCTGCTCCCGCGACAACAGGGACACCGGTAGCCGGCGGAACGGCGCGGGCGTGTCGATCACCGCGGCGAGCAGCGCCTGCTCCACCGGCGACCGGTGCTCCGCGACCTCCTCCACGACACCGAACCTACGGCGGGGGTACGACAGAACCCGCAGGTCGGAGCCGTTCCGGTGGAGCTGGGTCTCCGGCGCCACGCCCGCCCGGCGAGCGCATCCCGTGCGACGGAGTGACGTCAGCGGTGTCCCGGGACCCGGGGCGACGGTGCGCGTAGGTGCAGTCCCGTGGTGGGGGAGCGTGCATCGGTGCACACGGTCGCCGGTGCGTTGGGCCCAGCGGTTCAGGGTCCTTCGGCGGTGACCGTCCGGGCCCCGGGCTGCCTAGCGTCGGCCTGCCACCGCACCCCGGTGGCCGCGGGAACGGCTCCGGGAGGCCTCGCCTCCACGGCGAGGACGAGGAGCGGCACGTGAGGACGAGACTCCGCCGGTTGCCCGGGCTGGTCGCCGCCGTCGCGGCCGCGGTCGCCACGGTCGGGCTGGTCTGGCGCCCCACGGGGCAACCGGTCCCGGTGGTGACCCCGCGGGGGCAGCCGGCGGAGCTGGCGGGCAGCGGGCTGTACGCCCACGACACCGTCTTCACCGCGGCCGGCAACACCGCCGTCGACGCGGTCGTGCTGGCCTTCGGCGTGCCCCTGGTGATCACCACGTGGCTGCAGCACCGGAAGCGGTCACCGCGCGGGTCCCTCCTGCTCACCGGCGCGTTCGGGTACCTGCTCTACGTCTACGCGAACTACGCGCTGGGAGTCGCCTACAACCCGCTGTTCCTGGCGTACGTGACGCTGGTGGCGACGGCGCTGGCCGGTCTCGCCTCCGCCGTCGCGACCACCGACCGGGCCGTCCTGCGCCGCCTGGCCGCGGACCCCGGCGTGCCGCACCGCGCCCTGTCGTGGTTCCTGCTGACCGCGGCCGTCGTCACCGCCGTCGTGTGGCTGCAGCCCCTGCTGGCCGCGCTGGCGAGCGGCGGCACCCCCGCCCTCCTCGACGTCTACACGACGATGGTGACCTCCGCCCTCGACCTGTCGGTCATCGCGCCGTCCGCGGCGCTGGCCGGCCTGCTGGTCCGCCGCCGCGACCCGCTGGGCTACCTGGTCGCCACCCCGCTGCTGGTCCTGATCGTGCTGCTGCTGCCCACCATCGCCCTGAGCACGGCCCTGCAGGCCGCGGCGGGGATCACCTTCACCGCCGCGGAGGTCGTCGGCCCGATCGCCGGCTTCGGGGTCCTCGGCGCCGTCGGTCTCCGGCTGCTCACCCGGCTGCTGCGCGCCGTGCCGTCCGGTCCCCCCGTCGACACCGAGCAGAGCGAGGTCCCCGGTGCGCCCGTCCACGTCTGACCGGCCGCGCACGCCGTCGCGGCCACCGGGCGCCTTCACCCGCCGGCTGGCCGCCGCCGGCCTGCCGGCCGAGCCGGCGTCGGCGGAGCCGGTGACCGAGGCCGACCTGGCCGGGCTGCCCTCCGCCGCCGTCCGCTACGTGCAGGCGATGGGCGTGGTCGGCGAGCCGCGCACCCGCTCGCTGCGCGCCCACTGGAGCGGCCGCTTCCGCCGCCGCGCCGACGGGCCGTGGCTGCCCTGCGACGCGTGGCAGCTCAACACCGCCGATCCGGTGGCGCGGCTGTACCGGATGCGGCTGCTGGTCGGCCGCGTCCTGCCGATGTGGGGGTGGGACACCTACCGGGACGGCACCGGGCGGATGCTCGGCAAGGCCCTCGGCCTGGTCACCGTGGCCGACGGGTCGGGGCCGGAGTTCGACACCGGCGAGCTGGTGACCTGGCTCGACGACGCGGTGCTCCTGGCACCGGCGATGCTGCTGCACCCCCGCACCCGGTGGGAGGACCTCGGCGAGGACCGCTTCGGGGTGTCGGTGACCGACGCCGGGCGCACCGTCGGCGCGGTGGTCGCCCTCGACGGCGACGGCCGGCCCGCGTCCGTGTGGACGGCGGATCGCTGGGCCGACCTGCCCGGCGGGCCGGTGCGCACGCCGTGGAGCACCCCGGTGGACGGGTGGACCGTCGTCGACGGCCGGCTCCGCATGACCCGCGGCTCGGCCGTCTGGCACCTGCCCGAGGGCGACCTCTGCTACGGCGAGATGACGCTGCACGGCCTCGACCTCGACGTCCCGCCGAGGAGGTGAGGGCCGTGCTCCGAGGACTCCTGCTCGCCGGCGCCGGGGCCGCCGGCCTGGAACTCCTGCACCGCCACCGGGACTGGGGCGCCACCCGCGCGGAGGCCGGCGCGGTGCTGCCCGGCGACGAGCTCGTCCCCGGGCCGGCCGGCCAGACGACCCTCGCCGTGACCGTGGCCGCGCCCGCCGAGGAGGTGTGGGCGTGGCTGGTGCAGATGGGCCAGGACCGCGGCGGCATGTACAGCCACGACTGGCTGGAGAACGCCCTCGGCCTCGACATCCACACCACCGACGAGATCCGCGAGGAGTGGCAGCACCTGGCTCCTGGCGACCGGGTCGTCGTCGTCCGCGAGGGCTGGGGCCCGCTGCCGGACGGCTACGCCTTCCGCGTCGCGCGGGTGGAGCCACCCCGGGCGCTCGTCCTGCGCCAGGCGCCGCCCGAGCACCCGTGGAACGGCGTGTGGTCCTTCCACGTCCTCCCGGGCGACGCGGGGGGCTGCCGGTTGCTGGCGCGGTCCCGTACGGAGGTCGACCCCCGGCTCGGCGCCCGGGTCGCCGGCCGGGTGCTGGAGCCGGTGACCCTGGTGATGACCCGGCGGATGCTGCACGGCATCCGCGAGCGGGCGGAGCGCCGCGCCGGCCGGACGGCGGCCCTGCCCGCGGGCGGCCCCGCGTGACCCCGCTGCTGCGCCGTCCGGCGAGCCTGGCGGTGGACGTCCCCGCGGCCGTCCGCGCGGGGGAGCCCCTCACGGTGACCGTCCGCGCCGCCGACGGCCGTCCCGTGCCCGGCGGGACCGTCGAGCTGGTGCGGGACACCGCCCTCACCCGCACCCGGCGTCAATGGGGCGGCGCCGCCACCGCCGTGGCGGAGCGGGCGACCGCCGTCGTCGCCCGTGCCGACCTCGACGCCGCCGGCCGGGCCCTGCTGGCCGTCCCGGACGGCGAGGCCACCGTGGCCGCGTACCTCGTACAGCGCGACCACACCGTGCGGGCGCTGGCCCGCACCGCCTCGGGCGGCGACGGGGAGGGGTCCGCCGCGGTGCGCGTGACCTCCTGCGGGGCTCCGGACCGCGCCGGCAGGGCGCGACCGGAGGTCACGGGCGCGGACGCCGTCGACCTCGCGTTCACGGGGCTCTCCGGCCACGACCTGCACCCCGGGACCGTGCTGACCGGCACCGTGGTCGCGACCGCCCGGACGACCCTCGCCCTCCGCGGGGTCCGCGTCGAGCTGGTCCTGGCCGAGCGCGTGCCGGCCCGGCCGGGGGAGCAGGTGGAGGAGGACCGCACCGCGGCCACCGCCGTCGCCACCGTGCCGGTGGCCGGCACGGTGAGGGCGCGGCCCGGCGAGCAGCTGCGCTGGACCTTCCGGGTGCAGGCGCCCGACCCCCTCCCTGCGCCGTCGGCGAGCACCCCGGAGTACACGCTCCGGTGGCTGCTGCGCGCCGTCGCCGACCGGCCGCTGCGGCGCGACCCCTCGGTCACCGTGGAGCTGCGCGGGGCGACCGCCTCCTGATCCCACCCGGACCAGGACGAAGGTCCCCGGCGGCGGGGACGTCGGCCCGCGTCCGGCCGCCCGCGGACGGCGCAGTCTCGGGTCAGCGTCCGGCGGGTGTCCGGGCAGGAGCGGAGGCGCGACGGTGACGACGGAGCAGACGAGGGACCACGCGGCGCGGCCCGGACGGGTGGTCGTCGGCGTGGACGGCTCGCCCGGGGCGCGGGTGGCGCTCGCCTGGGCCCTCGCGGTGGCCGCCCGCGACGGCGCGCCGCTGGAGGTGGTCAGCGCCTACCCCGTGGACTTCTACTGGGCGGACCCCTACCTGCTCGACACCGAGCGGCTCGACGCCATCCGGGCGGACACCGAGGACCGTGTGCGCCACCTCCTCGCCGACGTGCGCCTGGACCCGGCCGTCGCGGCCGTCCCCGGCACCGCGGAGGTCCGCGCGGACGTCGTGGTGGCCGGCGGGGCCCCGCTCGACCACCTGGTGGCCCGGGCCGAGGGCGCGGACCTGCTGGTCGTCGGGAGCCGCGGCCGCGGCGGCGTGCGCAGCACCCTGCTCGGCTCGGTCGCCCTGCACTGCGTGGCGCACGCGCCCTGCCCGGTCGTCGTGGTGCACCCCGGCGCCGTCCAGCCGCCGCCGCGCGTGGTGGTCGGGGTCGACGACTCCGCGGTGTCGCGCGTCGCGCTGCGCCGCGCGGCGGAGGAGGCCCGCCGCCTGGGCGCGACGCTCGAGGTCGTTGCCGCCTACCGGCCGGAGGCCTACTGGAGCGACCTCTACGCCGTCACCGCCCCGCCGGCCTCGGAGACCGAGGAGCACGCCCGCGCCCGGGTCGGCTCGATCGTCGCGGAGGTGCTGGGGACGGGGGCGGCGGCCGACGTCCGCGTCGTGCAGGGAGCGCCGGGGGAGGCCCTCGTCGAGCGGGCCGACGGCGCCGCGCTGCTCGTCGTCGGCAGCCGCAGCCGCGGCCGGGTCATGGGGATGGTCCTGGGCTCGGTGGCCCTGCACTGCGCGGTGCACGCGCCCGGCCCGGTCATGGTCGTGCACCCGGACCCGGTCGCCGCGGAGGCGGCTGAGGCGACCGCCGCGGCGGTGACGGCTCCCGCCGGCTGAGCGTCCCCGGTCAGGGGCGGCTCCCGCGGACGGGCCCCCGTCCTCCCGTGGCCGCCCCTGACCCGCGGGCGCCGGCCGGACGCGCCGGGATCCCGACGACGAGCGTGAGGGCGGCGCCCAGCGCGGCCCCCAGCGCCGCGCCGCCCACGACGTCGAGCGGGGCGTGCGCGCCCAGGTAGACCCGGGCCGCGCTGTTGAGCACCGCCAGGACCAGCACGACCGCCCGCCAGCGCGGCCGCAGGTAGGGCCACAGCACGACCACGACGCCGAAGGCGATGACCGCGTGGCCGGAGGGATAGGCGATCCCGGCCGACGGCACGTCGCGCAGCAGCACGTCGGGGATGGTGCTGCCGGGCCGGCTGCGCTGCACGAGCCCCTTCACCACCTCCCCGTGCCCGAGCAGCTTGAGCGGCACCAGGGCGCACAGCGCCACTGCCAGCCGCCACTGCCGCAGCAGGAGGGCCGGGACGGCGACCAGCAGCGGCATCCCGAGGACGCCGACGAGCTGGACCACCCACAGCACCGGCTCCCAGGACGACGGCCAGCCGTTGACCCAGCGGAAGACCGCGGCCTCCGTGTCGCCCACCTCGCCCGAGGACACGGCCACCGAGCACAGCACCGTCACCGCCACGGCTCCCACCAGCAGGACCGCGTACGCCCGGGGGCGCTGCACCGGCCCGCTAGCCACCGGCCGGGCCCTCCGGGCGACGCGCCGGCCGGTCGAGCAGCAGGCCGATCACGCACGGCGCCCACGTGGTGAGCGACCGGGTGACCAGGACGGCGGCGCAGGCGGCCGCCACCGGGATCCCGAGGGCGCCGAGCAGCAGCAGGAGCGACGCCTCGGGGGCGCCGGGCAGGCCGGTGACGGGCAGGGCGATCCACACCAGGCGCAGGGCGGCGTAGCCGCCGGCGGCGGCGAGCACGGGGACCCCGCCGCCGGCCGCCTGCACCGCGGCCGACAGGACGGTCGCCTCGAGCGCGACAGCCAGCGCGATCCAGCCCAGCACCGCCATCCGGTCCCGAGGGGACGGCGGCGGCTGCCGGGACGGCGGGGCGTCGGTGTCGTCGTTGCCGCGGCGGGCGGTCAGCTGACCGGCCACGGCCAGCAGCCACGCCGCCGCGCCGGTGGAGGCGGCCGCCAGGACCGCGGTCGGGGTCCGCCACGCCGGGATCGACCCGTCGAGGACGGCGAGCGCGATCAGCAGCACCGCCGCCGCGGCCGCCCCCACCGGACCGGCGCGCCCGATCCGGACCGTCGCCGCGTCCGCGGTCGCCGGCAGCAGCCCGGCCCGCTCGAGCAGTCGCGCGCGGGCGCGGCGCTCCCCGTCCCGGCCGTGCACCAGTCCCACGTTCCGGGCGACCAGCGTGACGACGAGCGCCCGGCCGACCGACACCTGCCGGTCGGCGGCGTACCGGACGGCGGTCGCGCGGGCGAGGGCCGCCGCGGTGGCCAGGAGGCCAGCGCCGCCCACCCAGCGCCACCCCTGCGGCCCGCCGCTGGTGACGGTGGCAGCGATGCCCGCGACGAGCACCGGTCCGGTGAGGGCGAGGGCGCAGCCGAGGGCCACCAGCACCCGGGCCACGGGTCCCGCCGGGGGGAACACCGGGCGGTCCGGATCGGGCAGGTCCAGCCGGGCGCGGACGGCGGCGCGCAGCGCGACGCGGCGGGACGGGTCGTCGCGCAGCCGCTGCCGCGTCTCCGACGAGAGCGCCAGCGGCGTCAGCGAGGGCAGCGCCGCCGCGACGGCCTCCTCGCCGAGGACGTCGACCGCCGCGGCCACCAGCTCGACCGGGTCGGCGGGGGTACCGGGCGCAGCGGCCAGCGAGGCCAGCAGCTCGGCGACGTCGACGGCGGTCTCGTCGTCGGTGGCGCCGGTCCGGGCGTTGCCGAAGTCGACCAGCCACGGCCGGCCCTCCGGGTCGACCAGCACGCTGGAGGCCACCAGGTCGCGGTGCGCCACCCGCGCGGCGTGCATCCGGGCGACCTCGCCCCACACCTCCCGGAGCAGGCCGGGGGTCCGCTCCGCCGGTGCGAGCTCGTCGAGCGGCCGGCCCTCGACGTACTGCTGCACGACCACCGCGTCCCCGTCCCCGCCGCGGGCCAGCATCACCGACGGCACCCGCACCCCGCGGCGCTCGGCCGTCAGCGCGGCGACGGCCTCGTGCTCGGCCTGGTACCCGAGCGGTTCGAGCGCGTCGGCGTCCTTCACGTCACCGGCGACGAACTGGCGCCACATCCGGTGCAGCCGGTCCCGCTCGTGCCGGTCGGGCTCCAGGTACTTCACGTAGAGCCGGTGGCCCTCGCCGTCGACGGCCTGGAACGGCTGCGAACTGCGGGCCCGCACCGGAGCGGCGACCACCCCGGTCACCGGCAGTCCGAACCGTCGCAGCAGCGCCTCGACCCGGCCGGGCGGCACCTCCCGCGAGGGCACCCCGAACACCCAGTGCACCAGCGACCCGATCGCCCAGCCCAGGGCCACGCCGCCCACCACGTCGAGGGGCAGGTGGGCGCCCACGTACACGCGGGCGAGCGCGACCGTCCAGGCCAGCGTCCAGGCCACCCGCCGTCCCCGCCGGCTGAGGTACGGAGCCGCGGCGGTGGCCAGGGCCGCGGCCACCGCCGAGTGGCCGGAGACGAAACCCGCCCCGCCGATGGGGGCCTCGTGCAGCACCGCGCCGACCGGCAGGCCGCCCGGCCGCTCCCGGCCGACCAGGGCCTTCACCAGGTCGGCGCACACGTAGGCGAGCAGGCCGGACACCAGCAGGTCGCGGGCCGCCCGGAACCGGCGCCGCAGGACGGCGAGCAGCGCGAGCGCCGGGACGGCGAGGACGTTGCCCAGCTGCATGACCACCCAGACCACCGGCAGCACGACGGCCGGCAGGTCGTTGAACAGCCGGAACAGGTCCCGCTCGAGGGGCGGGAGCCGACCGCGCTGGGCGATGAGCACGCCGGTGCCGAGGACGACGAGGCCGAGTGCCACGCGGACCAGGTCGGTCGGCATCCGCTCGGGGGACCGGCGCCCCGGGGCGGCCGGGGGACCGGCGGCGTGCGACGCCTGCTCCTCGGGCGCGGTGCGGCTGGTCACCGGGCCAGTCCAGCGCTCTGCCGGGTCGGCGGGCAGGGTCCTCCGACCCTGCGCCCGGTGCCGCCCGGCCCGGGACACGGACCGGCCGGAGGGCCAGTCTCGGGGGGTGACCCCCGGAGGACCGTCCGCCGTGGACGGGGAGCACCCCGGGACCTCCTCCCCGCCGGTCGCCGTCGTCCGGCCACGCCGCCCGTCCTGGCCCGGGGGGACGAACCGGCGGCGTCCCTCGGGCCGCGACCGCACGCTGCCCCGGCGCGTCCCCACCGCGGTCCGGGCGTGGTCGGCGGTGGTCGCCGCCGCCGTCGTGCTGCTGGTGCTGGCCGACCGTCCCGGCGGGCTGCTGGGGCTGGACCGGGCGGTCGCCGAGCTGGCGGGCCCGCCGGAGCGCCACCCCCGCGCGGCGGACCTCGCGCGCATCGGCGCCGTGCTCGGCTACCGCTGCCTCTGGGTCCCCACGGCCCTGGTGCTGGTGTGGACGGCGCGGTGGCGGCACCTGCTCGTGTACCTGGGCACGATCTCGGTCGTCGCCGCGGTCGCGCAGCTGGCCGTCGGCCAGGGCGTCCTCGTGCGCGCCGTCCGCGCCGAGGTCACCGGGACGCCGGCCGCCGTGGAGTTCTCCGCCTGGCCGGTCGTGGTCCTGGCCACGGTCTCCGTGGCCACCCTGTACGTGCTCACGCCGTCGGGCCAGGTCCGGCGGTGGGGCTGGGTCGCCGTCGCGGCCCTGCTGACCACCGCCGTGGTGCCGCGTGT
Source organism: Geodermatophilus sp. SYSU D00700 (assembly GCF_054050255.1). Lineage (NCBI taxonomy): Bacteria > Bacillati > Actinomycetota > Actinomycetes > Geodermatophilales > Geodermatophilaceae > Geodermatophilus > Geodermatophilus sp. SYSU D00700. Next base: position 86,866 of record NZ_JBJGZA010000012.1, read on the forward strand.
CTCCCTCGGTCTCGACGGGGCCTCGATGGCCGTCGGCGCCGTCCTGCTCGGGGTGGGCACCGCGGCCCTGGTGTGCACGGTGCTGGCTCCCGAGGACGCCCTCCCCGTCACCTGGCGCCGGCGCGTGGCCGCCCACCTGACGCTCGACGAGGCCCGCACCGCCCGGGTCCGCGCCGCCGTGCTCGAGCAGCTCGGTGTCGAGGTCCTCGCCGTCGAGCCGTTCCGGCTCGACGGGTCGGCCGGCTCCACGCCGTGCCGGCTGGTCCTGGTCTCCGGCCCGCCCGACGCGGTGTTCGGCAAGCTCTACTCGACCACCCACCTGCGCTCGGACCGCTGGTACAAGGTCCTGCGGGTGCTCCGGTACGGCCGGCTCGAGGACGAGGCACCGTTCTCCTCGGTGCGCCGGCTGGTCGAGCACGAGGACTACATGCTGCGGCTGCTCCGCGACGGCGGGGTCCGGGTGCCCGAGCCCATGGGCGTGGTCGAGGTGGTGCCCGGCCGCGAGTACCTGCTGGTGACCGAGCTGGTGCCCCGCACCGTCGAGATCCGGCGCTCGCGGATGGGCGACGCCGTCCTCGACGACGCGCTGCGCCAGGTGCGGATGCTGTGGTCGGCCGGCGCGGCGCACCGCGACCTCAAGCCCTCCAACGTCCTCGTCCAGGACGACGAGCGCGTGGTGCTCGTCGACGTCTCGTTCGGCGAGCTGCGGCCCAGCCGCTGGCGCCAGGCGGCCGACCTCGCCGCCGTGCTGCTCGACTGCGCGCTCGTCGCGGGACCGGAGCGCGTGCTCCAGCGGGCCCGGCGGCAGTTCTCCGACGAGGAGCTGGCCGAGGCGGTGGCCACCGTCTCCTCGCTCACCCTCCCCACCCAGCTGCGCCGGTTGCTGGCCGACGACGGGCGGGACCTGGCCGGCCACCTCCGGGAGGCGTTGCCGCCGCACCCGCGGATCCGGGTGCAGCGGTGGAGCGCCCGGCGCGTGCTGCTGACCGCGGCCACCGTCGGCGGGGCGGTCCTGACCGTCGTGCTGGTCCTGCTCAACCTGCGCGCGGGCGGCCTGCTGTGAGCGCCGGCCAGGCCACGGTCACCGCCGTTCCCGGTGCCGCGCAGCGGACGTCGTCGTCCGGCCTGACCGCCGCCCAGGTCGCCGAGCAGGTCGCGGCCGGGCGGGTCAACGCGGTGACGACGCGGACCAGCCGCACCGTCGGGCAGATCGTCCGGGCCAACGTCCTCACGTTCTTCAACGGCCTGCTGGCCGTGCTGTGGGTGACGATGGTGCTCGCCGGCCGGTGGCAGAACGCCCTGTTCGGCGGGGTGGTCGTCGTCAACTCCGTCATCGGCATCGTGCAGGAGCTGCGCGCCAAGAGGGCGCTGGACCGCCTGGCCCTCCTCCAGACCCCGCGAGCCCGGCCCGTGCGGGACGGCTCCGAGCGCGAGGTCCCGGTGGCGGAGGTGGTCCTCGACGACCTGCTGGTGCTGCGGGCCGGCGACCAGGTGCCGGTCGACGGCGTCGTGCGCTCCACCCGCGGCCTGGCCGTCGACGAGTCGCTGCTCACCGGTGAGGCCGACGCCGTGGCCAAGGAGTCCGGCGACCCGGTGCTCTCCGGCTCCATCGTGGTGGCCGGCAGCGGGCGGGTGCAGGCCACCGCCGTCGGCGACGACGCCTACGCCGCCCGGCTGGCCGCGCAGGCGCGGGTGTTCACCCGCACCCGCTCCGAGCTGGTCGAGGGGACCACCCGGCTGCTGCGCTGGATCGCCGTCGGGCTGCTCGTGGTCGGCCCCGCGGTGCTGTGGAGCCAGTTCCGGTCCCCGGACAACGAGGGCTGGCGGGACGCGGTCACCGGCACCGTCGGCGCGCTGGTCGGCATGGTCCCCGAGGGTCTGGTGCTGCTCACCACGCTGGCCTTCCTCCTCGGCGCCGCGGGCCTGGCCCGGAGGCAGACCCTCGTGCAGGAGCTGCCCGCCGTCGAGGGGCTGGCCCGCGTCGACGTCGTCTGCCTGGACAAGACCGGCACGCTCACCCACGGCGACGTCCGCTTCGACCGGCTGGAACGGCTGCGGGAGGACCCCGCGGCGGAGGGGGCACTGGCCCTGCTCGCCGCCGCCGACGCCGGCAACGCCACCGCCCGGGCCCTGGCGGTGGCGCTGCCCGACCCCGCCGGCCAGGAGGCGGTCGACGCGGTGCCCTTCGACTCGGCCCGGAAGTGGTCGGCCGTGCGGACCGGCGCCGGGGCGACCTGGGTGCTCGGCGCGCCGGAGCTGGTGCTGCCCGCGCCGGCCGGGCCCGCCGACGCCGCGGCCCGCGACCGCGCCGACCGGCTGGCCGCGGAGGGCCGCCGGGTGCTGCTGCTGGCCCGCGCGCCCGCGCCGTGGACGGCGCGCTCCGGTATCGCCCAGCTGCCCGCCGGGCTGGTCCCGGTGGCGCTCGTGCTCCTCGCCGAGCGGATCCGCGACGACGCCGCCGAGGTGCTGCGCTTCTTCGCCGAGCAGGACGTCGCGCTCAAGGTCCTCTCCGGCGACAACCCGCGGACCGTCGGTGCGGTCGCGGCCGCGGTCGGGCTCCCCGGGGTCACGGGGGCGGCGGACGCCGTCGACGCCCGGACGCTGCCCGAGGACCCCGACGCGCTGGCCGACGTCCTGGAGTCCACGGCGGTCCTCGGCCGGGTCACCCCGCAGCAGAAGCGGGCGGTGGTGCGGGCGCTGCAGCGCCGCGGGCACGTGGTGGCGATGACCGGCGACGGCGTCAACGACGCCCTCGCCCTCAAGGACGCCGACATCGGGGTGGCGATGGGCAACGGCTCGCCGGCCACCCGGGCGGTCGCCCAGCTCGTCCTCCTCGACGGGCGCTTCGCCGCGCTGCCGCACGCCGTGGCCGAGGGCCGCCGGGTGATCGCGAACATCGAGCGGGCGGCCAACCTGTTCCTGGTCAAGAACGTCTACAGCCTGGTGCTCGCGCTCGTCACCGTCGTCACGCTGGCCGCCTACCCGCTCGAGCCGGTGCAGCTGACCCTGGTGTCGGCGGTGACCATCGGCGTCCCGGGTCTCGTGCTCGCGGTCGCACCCAACCGGCGCCGCTACCAGCCGGGCTTCCTGCGCCGGGTGCTGGCCTTCTCCGTGCCCGTCGGCGTGGTCACCGGCGGGGTCTCCTACGGCGCGTACGCGCTGGCCCGGGCGCTCGAGCCCGGGGGCGGGGTGGCCGCGGCCCGCACCGCGGCGCTGCTCGCGGTGCTGACCACCGGGCTGTGGACGGTGCTCGTCCTTGCCCGGCCGCTGACCCCGGGGCGGGTGGCCCTGGTGGCGGCGATGGCCGGGGTGGTCGTGGCCGTCCTCGCCGTGCCGGTGCTGCGGGAGGACGTCCTGCTGCTGGCGATGTCCCCGACGGTGGTGCTGGCCGGGGCGGGGCTGGGCGTCGCCGGCGCGGTGCTGGTGGAGGTCGTCGCCCGGATGCCGGGGGCCCGGGCCGAGCGGGCGTGACCGGTCAGGTCACGGCAGGCCCGGCCGGCCGTCCCCGGCCCGGGGCACCGGGATGCCGGCCGTGCCGCCCCGGGTGGCCGGCCGGGCGGGCGGGACGACGCCGACCTCGCGGCGCGGACCGGGGACCGCCCAGTGCTGGCGGCGGGTGCGCACGACGGCCGTCCAGCACAGCAGGGCCGGCGTCGCGGTGACGGCGGCGACCGCCGTCGTCGTCAGCGCGGTGCCCGCCGTCGCGCCGGCGTCCCCGTACAGCACCGCCGACCAGGCCGTCGCCGCCCCCGCCGCGCCGACCAGCGCCAGGCAGCCGGAGACGGCGAACGCGGCCGGGCCCGCCCACCGCGCCCCGCGCAGCAGGCCCGCTCCGGTCGCCGCCGCGGCGGGCAGCAGCAGGACGAGGTCCGCGACGGCCACCGCCCACCGGAGCGCGGGCCCGTCGAGGTGCTCCGCGGTCGGGGCGCCCGGGACGGCCGCCGGCCAGGCCGGCAGGTACGGGCCGGCGACGGCCGGGACGACGGCGGCCAGCAGCAGGGCGCCGATGAGCCGGCGGCTGCGCCGGTCGAAGGCCGCGGTCGCCGGCGGCACCGCCCACCAGGAGCCGAGGGCCACGGCGGCGCAGAGCGCCAGCACGGCCCCCGACAGCGGCAGGGGCGCCGCGTCGGGGCCGGGGGTGCCGCCGCCGTCGGGGCCCCGGGCGAGCCCGGCGACCAGGTACCCGGCGGTCAGGTACCCGGCCGCCAGTGAGGTGCCGAGGGTCAGCAGCGGCCCGGCGGGGGAGCGCCGGCGGACCAGCACCGCGGCCAGCAGGGTCAGCGGCGCGACGGCGACCAGGCAGACCAGCTCGGTGCCACCGGTCGGCAGCGGCGCGAGGACGGCGAGGCCCGCGACCGCGACCGCGAGGACCGCCGTCGCCGGGGCCAGCCGGCGGGCGCAAGCGGCGCCGACCAGCCCGGGACCGGCGGCCGCGCGCAGGGGAGCCCGGGTCACCTCGGGTCGCGCCACAGGCCGGCGTCGCCGGTCGCCGGCAGGCCCCCGCCGACGGCGGTGAGCTCGGTGGCCACCTCCCGTGCCCACCGGTCGATCGCCGCCCAGTCGCGGTGGTCGCCGGGGTGCTGCCCGACGGCGCGGTAGAACAGCCGGCCCCACAGCGGCACGCCCTCGACGTACACGACCCCGGCGAAGAGCCGGTGGGACCGGGCCCGGAGGCCGCGGGGCAGCCCCTGCCCGATGCGGGCGAGCTCCTGCCGGGCGAGCCACCGGGTGACCGCGCCGCGCGGGACGATGCCCGCGACGCTGAAGCACCAGACCGGCGGGGGAGCGCTCGCCGCGACCAGGCGCGCCAGCAGGTCCCGGGCGTCGGGCAGCCACGCCATGTCGTGGACGGCGCTGCCCACCACGACGGCGTCGTACCCGGTGGGGTCGACGTCCGGGCCGGCGGGTCGCAGGTCCACGGCGTGCCCCGCCTCGGTGAGTCGTGCGGCCACCCGCTCGGCCACCCCGCGGGTGGACCCGCCGGCGGTCGCGTAGGCGAGCAGGACCCGGAGGGAGGTGTCGTCCATGGGGAGACCGTGCCGCCGGGACCGGGGAGCGGGCAGGGCCGGAGGGCCCGTCCGCGGCGGGACGGACGGCGCGCACGTCACACCGGCCCGGGACCTTCGGCCCCGCGCGCCCGGGCCGGGTGGCCACCTAGCCTCTGGGGGAGGCCCGCCGGACGGCGGCGGCCGGGTGCCGGGAACGGCGGACGGGGAGGTCGCGGGTGGCCGACGACGGGCAGCAGGACCCGATCCGGGTGTTCCTGCTCGACGACCACGAGCTGGTGCGCCGCGGGGTGGCCGACGTGCTCGGGAGCGACCCGGGCATCAGCATCGTCGGGGAGGCGAAGAACGCCGCGGAGGCGATGGCCCGGGTGCCGGCGCTCAAGCCCGACGTCGCCGTCCTCGACGTCCGGCTGCCCGACGGCGACGGCGTGGCCGTCTGCCGCGAGCTCCGCAGCCGGATGCCCGACCTGCACGTGATCATGCTGACCAGCTACAGCGACGACGAGGCGCTGTTCGAGGCGATCATGGCCGGCGCCTCGGGCTACCTGCTCAAGCAGATCCTGGGCGCCGACCTGGTGGGCGCGGTCCGCACCGTGGCCGCGGGTGGCTCGCTGCTCGACCCTGCGGCCACCACCGCGGTGCTCGAGCGGATGCGCCGGGCGGCGGAGCCCGCGGGGCCCCTGGCCAGGCTCAGCGAGCAGGAGCGCACGGTGCTGCAGCTCATCGGCGAGGGACTGACCAACCGGCAGATCGGTGAGCGCATGTTCCTGGCCGAGAAGACGGTGAAGAACTACGTGTCCCACCTGCTGGCCAAGCTGGGGCTCGAGCGGCGCACCCAGGCCGCGGTGCTGGCCACCGAGCTGCGGTCGGCCGCGCCCCGCCGCGACTGACCGGGCCCGGTCGGCCCGCTCAGGTCAGCGGGGCCCACCACCGCAGCCGGGTGCCGCCGTCGGGGAGCGCCTCGACGGCGAGGCCGCCACCCCGGCGGGTGGCCCGCTCCTCCAGGTTGCGCAGCCCGCTGCGGGCGGCGCGGGCGTCGATGCCCCGGCCGTCGTCGACCACCTCGAGCACCACCTCGTCGCCGACGTCGAGGGTGACGGTCACGTGCCGGGCGCCGGAGTGGCGGGCGGCGTTGCTCACCGCCTCCCGGGCCACGGCCACGACGTCGGTGGCCAGGTCCCCGGTGACGAGGGAGTCGACCGCGCCCGAGGTGCGGACCGTGGACTCCAGGTCGCCGGCGGTGCCGGCCACCGTGTCCAGGACGCGCCGGCGCAGGCCCGCCTCCTCGGAGGGGTCGGTGGTGTGCAGGTCGAAGATGCTCGTGCGGATGTCGCGGACGGTCTCGTCGAGCTGGGCGACCACCTCGCGGATCCGGCGCTGCGCCTGCGGGTCGCCCACCCGCGGCAGCACCGACTGCAGGCCGAGGCCCGCGGCGAACACCCGCTGGATGACGTGGTCGTGCAGGTCGCGGGCGATGCGGTCGCGGTCCTCGTAGACGTCGAGCTGCCGCGCCAGCCGCTGCTGGGCGGCGAGGTCGAGGGCGATCGCCGTCTGGTCGGCGAACGCCCCGACCAGACCCGCCACCGACGGGTCGAACGCCGGCGAGCCGGCCCGCCGGGCCGCGATCACCACCGCCGGCTCGGCGTGGGTCGACCGCAGGGGGACGGCGAGGCACGGTCCCCAGGCGACGTGCGCGTTGGGCCCGTCGTAGGCCACACCGGCCATGTCGAGCGTCACGATCCCCTCGGACCGGGACACGGCGTCCAGGACGGGGCTGGTGGCCGTGTCCAGCCGGCGGCCGGTGAGGTCCTCCAGCCCGTCGCCGACCTGCACCTCCACCTGGTAGCAGGAGCCGGCGTCCGGGCCGACCACGATCCACGCGGCCTCGGCGCCGGTCAGGGCGGCCACCCGCTCGGCGATCAGCCGCGGCGCCTGCCCGGCGGCGTCGGGGTCGAGCAGGGCGGCCCGCACGTCGGAGAGGGCCGTGGCCCACCGGCGCCGCTGCTCGGCCTCCTCGTAGAGCCGGGCGTTGTCGACGGCGACCCCGGCGGCGCCCGCCAGCGCGGTGAGCACGGCCTCGTCCTCGGCGGTGAACTCCCCGTGCCGCTTCTCGGTCATGTAGAGGTTGCCGAACACCGTCCCCCGGACGAGGACCGGGACGCCGAGGAAGCTGCGCATCTGCGGGTGCCCGGGTGGGAAGCCGACCGACGCCGGGTGCGCGCCCAGGTCGCTGATCCGCAGGGGGTAGGGCTCGGTGATCAGCTGGCCGAGCACGCCCTTGCCCTCGGGCAGCGAGCCCATGGCGGCCGCCTGCTCGGGGTCGATGCCCACGTGGATGAACGCGGCGAGACCGCCGTGCGGGGCGAGCACGCCGAGCGCGCCGTAGCGGGCGTCGACGAGGTCGCAGGCGGTCTCGACGATCCGCCGCAGGGTCGTCTCCAGGTCCAGACCGGTGGACACGGAGAGGAAGGCGTCCAGCAGCTGCTGGACCCGGGCCTGGTTGCGGGCCACGGCGGCCAGCCGGTCCTGCACCTCGCCGATGAGCTCGGTCAGGCGCATGCCCGCGAGGGAGGACTCGGCGGCCGGATCGGAGCCGCGCGCGGTACCGGTGGAGCTCATCGTGGTCCCTGCTGGCCGGCGGTGAGGCGTTGGCCCAGCCTGGCACGTCGGCGTCCGCGGGTGTAGGCCCCCCGGTGTGCCGGAACGGGCAGGTCCGGATCGGTCACGCGGGCCGGCGCGTGGTGGGCGCGGCGACCGGCAGGATCCGCCAGCCGCGCACCACCGTCGCCTGCAGCACCACGTAGCCGCGGCCGTCCGCCGGCACCGGGTCGCCGGGCCACCCCGCGGCGTCCCACGCGCCGACGGCCGCCGGGTCGGTGACGGTGCGGGCGGGACCGACGACGGAGACCGCCCACCCGTGCTCGCCGTCGAACTGGTCCACGCACAGCACCACCACGCCACCGCGGTGGGGGAGCAGGTGGTCGTCCCCGGGGCGCGCCGGGACGGCGAGCCGGTCCCCGTCGACGACGTACCGGACCGGCACCACGGCCGGGAGGGCGTCCTTCGTGAAGGCCAGGTGCCCGACGCGGGCTCCGGCGACGAGCCGCCGGCACTCGTCGTCGCTCAGGTGCTGCCGGTGGCTGGTCACGTCCGTCCCTCCCGCGCCGCTCGGCCGGGCGCCCGCGCGCTCACGGTCCCAGCGGCGCGCCCGGCGCCGTCAGGGACCTCCGTCCCGGATCGCTGGGCCGGGTGGCCCGTCGCGCCCCTGGTACTGGGGACCTCGGACCCTGCCCCGCGAGCCCGCCCGGCGTGGGAGGGTCGGGCGGAGGGGATCGGTCGTGAGGAGGCCATGGGGTGGAGACGACGGCGCAGCAGAACGGCATCGTGGTCGGGGTCGACGGCTCGGCCTGCGCCCGCGAGGCGCTGGCGTGGGCCGGGCGGCTGGCTGCGCGGGCCGGCCTGCCGCTCACGGTGGTGCGGGCGTGGAGCATCCCGACCGCGCCCCGGCCGGCCACCTGGGAGCCCGGCTACGTGCCGCCGATGGCCGATTACGAGAAGGCCGTGGAGCAGGCGCTGGCCGACGACGTCGCCGCGGCCCGCGTGCCCGAGGGGACCGCGGTGACCTGCCGCGCGGTGCACGCCGCGCCGGCGGAGGCGGTGGTGGCCGCTTCCCGCGGCGCGGAGATGCTGGTGGTCGGCGTCCGCGGCTGGGGCGGCGCGCTCGGCCGGCTCGGGTCGCTCGCGCAGGCCGTGCTGCGCGAGGCCGCCTGCCCGGTCACCGTGGTGCGGTCGGGCACCACCCCGCGCATCGAGGGCGCCGGACAGCCGCTGGTCTGACCCGCCCTAGGCGAGGTTCAGCTGCCAGGACACCCCGAAGCGGTCGTTCACCCAGCCGAAGCGGCGGCTGAAGCCGTACCCGTCCACCGGCATCAGGACCGTGCCGCCGTCGGAGAGGCCGGCGAACAGCCGGTCGAGCTCGTCGGCCGACGCGACGTCGACGAAGATCGAGAAGGACGGCGTGAAGCCGAAGTCGTGCACCGGGGGGCTGTCGAAGCAGCGGAACACCTGACCGGCGATGGAGAAGGTGGCCTGCTCCACCGTCCCCTCCGCGCCCTGGCCGCCCGGCCCCCACCGCGTGAGGCCCAGCACGCGCGCGTCGTCGAACAGCGACGTGTAGAGCTCGATGGCGCGCTCGGCGTCGCCGGTGAACATCAGGAAGGGCGTGACCTGCTCGGGCATGGCCGGAGGCTAGCCGCGGCCACCGACCGTCCCGGCCCCGTCAGCTCCGGGGGCCCGCGGGTTCCCGGCGTGGGGGCCGCGGAGCCGGCTCCTCGGCAGCCAGGGCGACCGCGATCTCGCGGGCCCACCCGCGGACGGCCTCCCAGTCCCGGAAGTCGCCGACCGGCGCCCGCATCGCGCTCGCCATCGCCCGCTCGCCGAAGCTCAGGCGGCCCGGGTCCAGCCGGCCCGGGAAGACGCGGCTCCCGCGCAGCGGGAGGAGATCGGTCAGCGTGGCGACGTCGTGGGGCTCCTCCGGCGGGAACGGCGGCGCGCCGATCGGCCCGCTGGAGAACAGCCACACCGGCCGTCGGCGCAGCTCCGCCACGGAGTGGACGGCCAGGTCGTGGGCCGGCCCGAGCCAACGGCCCGCGTACACGGCGCTGCCCAGCACCACCGCGTCCCAGAGCGCCGGGTCGGGGCGGGACTCGACCGGCACGGCGGCCGCGCTCAGCCCGGCCCCGCGCCCGGCCGGGCAGCCCGCGATCTCCTCGGCGAGCACCCCGGCGATCTCGGCCGTCGAGCCGTGGCGGCTGGCGACGGCCACCAGGACGCGGCGGCCGGTCACCGCCGGCCGCCCGGGGTGTCGGTCGTCGGCACCACCGCGACCGGGCAGGGCGGCCGGTGCACCACCGCGTGGGTGGTCGACCGCAGCCGGGCCGGGAGCCGGTGCGGCCGGGCGCCGACGACGAGCAGTTCCGCCGTCAGCGCCGCCGCGAGCAGGGCGCGGGCCGGGCGGTCGCGGACCACGGCCTCGCGGACGGGGACGTCGGGCTCCTTGTCCCGCCAGCCGGCGAGCGCCTCGGCCAGCACGCGCTGCTCGTCGGCGAGGACGCCGGCCCAGTCGACCACCGCGCTGGTCGACAGCAGCGCGGTCTCCAGCGCGACGTCCTGCCAGGCGTGCACGGCGAGCAGGTCCGTCGCCCGCATCGCGGCCTCGGCGAACGCGAAGGCGAGCACGGCGTCGTCGGCGGGCCCGCCGGCCACCGCCGCGACGACCGTGGTCCGCGGCCGGACCGCCACGGCCGTCGGCTCCGGGAGCAGCAGCACCGGGCACGGCGGTGCCGCGAGGACCTCCGCGGCGGTCGACCCGAGCAGCAGGCCCGAGACGCCGCCCACCCCCCGGCTGCCCAGGACGAGCAGCTCGGCGCCGCCGGCCGCGCGGGCCAGGACGTCGGCCGCGTCCCCGGGCACCACCGCCCAGCTGACGCGGTCGGCTCCGAGCACCTCCGCGGCGTCCCCGGCCGCGGTGCGCAGCGCCGACTCGGCGGCCGCGCGCAGCAGGCCGCCGGTGTCCGGGAACCCGGGGTCGTCCGTACCCGGGGACGGGGGCGCGGCCGCCGACCAGAGCAGCGCGTGGACCAGGCGCAGGGCGCAGCCGCGGCGGGCGGCCTCCTCGACGGCGACCGCGGCCGCCTCCCGCGCGGCGTCGGACCCGTCGATCCCGACGACGACGGTCCGCTCGGCCCGGGGCCGGGTCACGGCCGGCTCCCCGGGGACGTCGCCGCACTCGTGCGGGCCGGGTCGGTGCCGGTCGGGTCGGCGCCGGCCGGCAGCACGCGGACGGCCACGACGCCGCCGACGGTCCGGGCCAGCTCGGTCAGCGCCCGCTCCTCGGTGCCCTCCGGTCCCTCCGGCTCGCCGCGCAGCCGCTGGACGGTCGCCACCCCGTCGGTGACGGCGACCTGCCAGGCGTCGAGCTCCCCGGTGTAGCCCTCCACCAGCTGCAGCAGCTCGTCCCGGACGTCGTCGTCCGGGCGCACCAGCGTGCGCAGCAGGTCACGGCGGCTGACGATGCCGGCCAGCCGGCCGCCGTCGGTCACCGGGACGCTGCGCAGCCCCTGGTCGACGAAGAGCCGCGCGACGTCGGCGACGTCGGCGGTGACGTCGACCGACCGCACCCGTCGGGTCATCACGTCCCGCACCAGGCCGGGCGGCGGCTCCCCGCCACCGCCGCCGTCCCGGCGCAGGTGCAGCCGCGGGTCGGCGGGCAGCCGGTCGCGCAGCACGTCGGCCTCCGCGACGACGCCGACGAGCCGGTCGTCGTCCTCGACCACCGGCAGGGCGGCGAAGCCCCGCCCGGCCATCACCTCCGCGGCGTACCGCACCGCGGTGTGCGGGCCCACCGTCACCACGTCGCGGGTCATGACGTCTCGCACCTGCACGGCTCCTCCTCCGGTCGGTGTCCCGGACGCTAGGTCGGCCGGACGGGCCCGCCCAGGGTCGGCCGACGTCGTCGCGGGGGACGGAGGTCCCGGGACGGGAGGCCCCTCGCCTCCGGTCCGCGGGGCGCGGTCCGGCGGACGGTGGGGGGTGCCGCCCGGCACCGGTCCGGGCCCGACGTGAGGACCGCCGATGGACACGGCCCGGCAGCAGCACCGCGGCGACCCTCCGCCCGCGCCGGCCTGAGCCGGGCCGTGCGCGCCTGGGTGGTCGGCATGCCGGCGCCGGCCGACGACGGCCCGCTCGACCGGGTCGAGCGGGAGCTCCCCGACCCCGGCCCGGGGCAGGTGCGGGTCGCGGTCACCTGCTGCGGGGTGTGCCGCACCGACCTGCACCTGGCCGAGGGCGACCTCCCGCCGCGGCGGCCCGGTGTCGTCCCCGGGCACGAGGTGGTCGGGCGGGTCGACGCGCTCGGTCCCGGGGCGACCCGCTTCGTCGTCGGCGACCGGGTCGGCGTCCCGTGGCTGGGCCGCACCGACGGCTCCTGCCGGTTCTGCCGCCGCGGGGACGAGAACCTGTGCACCGACCCCCGGTTCACCGGCTGGGACCTCGACGGCGGCTACGCCGACGCCTGCCTGGTCGACGAGCGCTTCGCCTACCGGCTGCCCGAGGGACTCGACGACGAGCAGGCCGCGCCCCTGCTGTGCGCCGGGATCATCGGCTACCGCGCGCTGCGCTGCGCCGAGGTGCCGCCGGGCGGCCGGCTCGGGATCTACGGCTTCGGCGGCAGCGCGCACCTCACCGCGCAGGTCGCGCTCGCGCAGGGGCTGCGGGTACACGTGCTCACCCGCGGGGCGGCCAACCGCCGGCTGGCGCGGGAGCTGGGAGTGGACTCGGTCGGCGACGCCATCGACGCCCCGCCCGAACCCCTCGACGGCGCGGTCCTGTTCGCACCGGCGGGCGAGCTGGTGCCCGGGGCGCTGCGGGCCCTCGACCGGGGCGGGACCCTCGCCGTCGCCGGGATCTGGCTGTCCGACGTGCCGGCCCTGTCCTACGCCGAGGAGCTGTTCCAGGAGCGACGGCTGCGCAGCGTCACCGCGAACACCCGGCGCGACGCCGAGGAGTTCCTCACCCTCGCCGGCCGGCTGGGCGTGCGGGCGACGACCACCGCCTACGACCTCGAGGACGCGCCGCGGGCCCTCGCCGACCTCGCGCACGGCCGCTTCGCCGGCGCCGCCGTCCTGCACGCGTGAGGGCCGTAGGTCCCGGTCCGCGGGACCCTCGCCCCCTGCGGTGGCGGCCCCGGCCGGGAGAGCGTAGGACCGGAACGACCGCACCCCTCCAGGAGGACCCCGACATGACCGCGCCCGACGCCGCCGGCGAGCACCCGCGCCGCGAGATGTCCGAGGACGAGAAGCTGATCGCGCAGTGGGAGGCCCGGCACGACGTCGCCGCCCGCGGTCACCGGCTCGACCCGCAGGCCGTCCAGGACTACCTGAGCCACGCCCGCGCCTCCGAGCGCGGGCGTCCCGCGGGGTCCGGCAAGGGAGCGTCACGGGCGCAGCGGGAGCCGGCCGGACCGGTCCCGCCGACGGGGTCCGCGCCGCCCCGGCGGTCCTGGTGGCGCCGGCTGCTCGGCCGGTCCTGACCGACGGAGGAGGGGCCGGGACGCGGCGCGTCCCGGCCCCTCCTCCGTACCGGCCCGGGGTCGGCGCGGCCGGGGTCAGCGGAGCCGGAACCGGGCCGCCCAGACCGGCTCGACCTCGGTCCACTCGCGCGCCCAGCGGCGCAGCCGTGCGCGGTCGAGGAGGGCGCGGACGGCGACGTGCAGCGTGACGGCGGCCGCGGCGACGAGCACGGCGGTGACGGTGCCGGCCACCGCCGTCGCCACCCGTGCGCCGGCCGGTGACAGCGGCGGGCGGGTGCGGCGCCCGTCGGGCTCGACCCAGATGGACACCGTCTCCCCGGCGCGGGTCCCCGCCGGGACGGGCACCTCGCCCTCGCGATCGCTGCCGTCCGGCCCGGTCCAGGCCGCCGGGGCGCCCGCCCCCACGCCGGGCACCGGCTCCGCGTCGGCCAGCAGCACGGCCGGCACGCGGTGGCGCTCCTCCTGCTGCTGCCGGACCTCGGCGGCGACGTCGGTGCCGACCGTGGTGGCCACGGTGAGCCCCACCGGCACGGCGAGCACGGCGAGCAGCGCGCACAGCAGCAGGGAGACCAGTTCGAGCCGGTCGTCCGGGCGGGCGGCGCGTCCCGTGCCACGCCGCAGCCGGGCCACGACCGGACCCGGGGTCGCGCTCACCGGGGCAGGGCGATGCCGGCCGGCCGCCGGGCGGCGCGGCGGCGGTCGGGTGGAGCCGGCGGGACGACCAGCACGGGGCAGCGGGCCCGGGTGGTGACGGCCTCGACGAGCGCGGCCCCGGCCGCCGAGCGCGGGCGGCCGACCACCAGCAGCCCCGCATCCAGGCAGCGGTCCACCAGCACCCTGGCCGGGTCTCCGGCCCGGACGTCGACCGACACCGGGATCCCCGGCCACCCGTCGCGGGCGCGGGCCACGTGCGCCTCGACGAGCCGCCGCCCGGCCGCGGTGACGGCCGCGGCGACCGGCGCCCACGGCTCGGCGAGGACACCGTCCACGCCCTGTCGCAGACCGTCCGCGCGACAGGCGTGGACGACGTGCAGCGAGGTGCCGCGCGTGCCCGCCTGGAGGGCCGCCGCGGCGAGCACGGCGGTGGTGCCGGCGGTCCCGTCCACCCCGGCCACCACGACCGGACCTCCGGGGACGCCCGGGGGCACGACCACGGACACCGGGCAGTCCGACGTCGTCACCAGTGCCCGGGTGACCGGACCCAGGCCGTCGGGACCGCCCCCGGTGCCGACGACTGTCGTGGCCGTGCCCGCGGCCTCGTCCCGCAGCACCCGGGCCGGAGGGCCGTCCCGCACGACCGTCCGCACGGGGAGCGCCGGGACCCGGGTCGCGAGGTCACGGCGGAGCGCGTCGAGGTGGGCGAGCGCCCGGGACCAGGGGCCGTGGTGGGCGCGTCCCGCGTCGGGGGCCTGCTCGACCGCTGTGACGAGGACCAGGGGGCGCAGTTCGCGGTGTGCGTCGTCCGCCGCGGCGAGCGCCACGTGCCGATCGCCGCGGGTGCCGTCGACCCCGGCCACGACCGCCGGCAGGCGGGCGGTCACACCCACGTCGTCCCCCCGCGGCCGTCGGGGACCGGGCGGGTCGGCGGACCGGGCCGGCCGCGGGCCGGGCGCTGGACGGGGGAGGCGCTGTTCTCGACCACCGTGCCGCGGGGACGGCGGGGGGTCGGTGAGGTGGCCGGTGCCCGGCCGATGCGCAGCACCGACTGGGGATGGGCGTCCCAGGTGAGCGCCGAGCGCAGCTGGGTGCGGGTGACGGGGACCTCGACGGCCTGGGTGAGCGGGCCGGCGACCCAGCCGCGGGCGGTGAGCTCCAGCAGCACCCGCTCGAGGGCCTCTCCGCAGCGCAGCCAGGCCAACGGGTCGTCACGGTGGGTGGCGAGCACGACGAGGGTCTGCTCGGTGCCGGAGCCGGTGTCCGGCGGGAGCAGGCCGGCGCCGGTGGTGTCGAAGTCGCGGACGGGCAGCTGGTCGTGCTGGCGGCCGTCGACGTGCGGGACGGCGCTGGTGGGCACGCCGTCGCCGGCGCGCGGCTCGCGGTTGGTCCACCGGCGCAGCTCGGCGCGGTAGGCGGGATCGGCGTTCTGGATGCGGTCGGCCTGCTGGACCAGGCGGGCGAGCAGGTGCACGTGGTCCTCGTGGCTGACCGGGACCAGGACGGTCTCCTCGGCGGCGGCCGCGGCGACCAGCACCCGGAGCAGGTCCTCGGGGAGCCGCTCGGGGTCGTAGCGGCGGCGGTTGGTGCGGCGCCGGCGCACGGCGGGGGCGAGGGCGGCCAGCGCGGGGTCGGCCGGGCCGGCGACCGGGTGCAGCACCGCCATCAGGTCGGGGTCGGCGGGGTCGGGCAGCCGGTCGACGCGGGCTGCGGTGCCGGCGGCGGCCAGCGCCACCCGGGCGTTGAGCAGCGCGGCGCCGATGCTCTGGGCCAGGGCGCGGCCGGCCGGGTCGAGGGTGGTCAGCTGCCGGGAGCGGTCGGCGGACAGCTCCAGCCGGTCGGGGTGCAGCCGGATCCGCCAGGGCTGGGTGTTGTGCACCGAGGGCGCCAGGACGGCGGCGTCGGCGGCCGCCTCGAGCAGCGGCAGCGACCTGGGGGCGGCGGTGCGGCGGGTCATGGCGCGACTCCTCCGGGCGGTGGTGCCCCGAGCGTCGTCCGTCCGAGGAGCCCCGTCCCGGGCCCGCGGTCCCCGGTGACAGCGACCAACGTCCCCGGTGCCAGTCGCCTTCGGCCGTGTCCGGCGAGCGGCCCGGGACGCGACGCTCGGGTCGGCCGCTCGCGCCGGGAAGACGCCCCGGGTCGCCGCGGCGGCAGGAGGAGGTGTGCCGTGAGCGAGCACGTGTCGCCGACGGCCCCGGCGGGGAGCCGGCCGCCCTACCCGGTGCGCGTCGACGGGCTGCTGGACGCGCGGCTGTCGCGCTGGCTGTGGCTGGTCAAGTGGCTGCTGCTGGTGCCGCACTACGTGGTGCTGGCGTTCCTGTGGGTGGCGGTCGTCGTCGTCACCGTCGTGGCGTTCTTCGCCGTCCTGGTCACCGGGCGGTATCCGCGGCCCCTGTTCGACTTCACCGTCGGCGTGCTGCGCTGGACCTGGCGGGTGCAGCACTACGGCTACATGGCGCTGGGCACCGACCGCTACCCGCCGTTCACCCTCGCCGACGTCCCCGGCCATCCGGCGCGTCTCGACGTGCCCTACCCCGAGCGGCTCTCCCGCGGGCTGGTGCTGGTGAAGTGGTGGCTGCTGGCGCTGCCGCACTACGTCGTGCTGGCGGTGTTCGTCGGCGGCGGCGTCTGGCTGGGCACGGGGTCCTGGGACGGGGACCGCGTCGGGGACGACGGCTGGGCCTTCGGTGGCCTGGTCGCCCTGCTGGTCTTCGTCGCCGGGGTGGTCCTGCTGTTCCGCGGGCGCTACCCCGTCCCGATCTACGACTTCGTGCTCGGCATGGACCGCTGGGCCTGGCGCGTGACCGCCTACGTGCTGCTGCTGACCGACGCCTACCCGCCGTTCCGGCTGGACCTGGGCGGCACGGACCCCGGGTCGGTGCCCGCCACGCCGCTGCCCGCCGCTCCGCCTCCGGCCGGCACCCCGGCGACGCCGGTGGCCGCCGCGCCGTCCGCGGAGGGCCGGTGGACCGCGGGGAGGGTCACGGCGGTCGTCCTCGGGTCGGCGCTGGTGCTCACCGCGACCGGTCCGCTGGTCGCCGGCAGCACGCTGCTCTGGGCCGACCGGGCCGAGCGCGACGCCGACGGCGTGCTGCTCATGCCCGCCGCGTCGGTGGACACCGGCCGCTACGCGGTGACGACCGAGGGGATGGTGTTCGAGGGCGACGGCCTGGACTGGGTGGTCGACGAGCTGCTCGGGACGGCGCGCCTGACGGTGACCCCCGACGACCCGGACGTCGAGCTGTTCCTGGGCGTGGCCCCGACCGCCGACGTCGACCGGTACCTGCGCGACGTGGGGCACGCGACGGCGGAGGAGCTGGACCCGGGTTGGGGGATCTGGGACGACCGGACGTGGGTGGTCGACGACGTGCCGGGCGGGGCGCCCGCCGTCCCGCCGGGTGAGGCCGGCATCTGGACCGCCGAGGCCAGCGGCAGCGGCACCCAGGTGCTCGACTGGCGTCCCGACGAGGGGAACTGGACGGTCGTGCTCATGCGGGCCGACGGCGACGCCGGGGTGGCGGCCGTCGCCCGGGCCGGTGCCACGCTGCCCGGGCTCACCTGGTTCTCCGTCGGGCTGCTCGGGATCGGCGTGGTGCTGCTGGTGGTCGGCGGGCTGCTGATCGGTCTGGCCGTGCACGCGGCGCGGCCGCTGCCGCCGTCCGGGCCGGTCCCGGTGACCGGCCGGCCACCGGTGCCCAGCCCGCGCGGCACCGAGCCCGACCTGCCGGTGACCGGGCGGTCGGGGACCTGACCGCGCGCCACGACGCCCCCGCCGCGATCTCGCGGCGGGGGCGTCGTCGTGCGCGGCTACCGGCCGCGGGTCCCGGCGGCCAGGAGC
Organism: Geodermatophilus sp. SYSU D00700; assembly: GCF_054050255.1. Classification (NCBI taxonomy): domain Bacteria; kingdom Bacillati; phylum Actinomycetota; class Actinomycetes; order Geodermatophilales; family Geodermatophilaceae; genus Geodermatophilus; species Geodermatophilus sp. SYSU D00700. The sequence continues at coordinate 104,453 of NZ_JBJGZA010000012.1, forward strand.
GCGGCCAGGCTGCGGCCCCACCCGCGGGCGCGCTCCTCCTCGCCCTCGACCAGGGGCCCGGTGGTGCCGGCGACCGAGAAGTGCTCGGCGGGGGCGACCACCTCGGCGCCCAGCCGGCCGAGCAGCTTCTCCTCGGTGCGCGACGCGTGGTCCATGCGCGTGATCACCTTGTGGCCGTCGAGACGGGTGTCGAACGCCGCGGCGCGCACCCCGCCGGCCGGCGCCCGCACCGCCTCGAGCCACTCGCGCAGGCCGGTCGCGGTGTCGGGGACGACGGCACCGTGGTCGGACACCGCGCTGCCGCGGGTCGACGGGCGGGGCATGCCGAAGGCGTGGTTGGGACCGCCGACGACGAGCAGGGCCACGTCGGGCCCGATCTCGGCCGGCGCCTCCGCCGCGGCCACGGCGTCGGCGGGCACCGACTCCGACAGCCCGGCCGCGATCGCCTGCGCGATCGTGCGGGCGTCCCCGAACAGGGACTCGTAGACCACCAGGGCACGGGTCACGTGCGCTTCCTCCCTCTGACGTCGGGTGCTCGACGGCGCCGACGCTAGGGACGGCCGTGGTCCTGCCGGCACGGGCGGAGGGCCCGGGCGGACCGGGACGGAGGTCGCTGCCGGGTGCCGGGGGCGTGGCAGGGTGCCGGTGTGCTGCCGGCGACGATCGCGACGACGGACCACCACACGGGCGGCGAGCCGTTCCGGATCGTGGCCGACCCACCGGTGCCCATCCCGGGGACGACGGTCGCCGAGCGGCGGGCACGGGCGATCACCGACCCCGACGTCCAGCTGCTGCGGGCGGTGCTCTGCTCGGAGCCGCGCGGGCACGCCGACGTGTACGGCGGCTTCCTCGTGCCCCCGGACGACGACGGCGCCCACCTTCGCGTCCTGTTCTGGCACGAGGACGGCTTCTCCACCGCCTGCGGCCACGGCACCATCGCGCTCGGCGTGTGGGCCGTCGACACCGGACGGGTCGCCGCCCCGGACACCGGCAGCACCGACGTCGTCGTCGACGTGCCCTCGGGCCGGGTGACCGCGGTCGACTTCGTCGACGTGCCCAGCTGGGTGGTCGCCACCGAGGTGCCGGTGACCACCTCCCGCGGCGAGGCGACCGTGACCGTCGCCTACGGCGGGGCGATCTACGCGACACTGCCGGCCGCCGCGCTGGGCCTGTCGGTCACCCCGGAGCACCTCGGTGCGCTCATCGCCCTGGGACGCGAGGTCAAGCGGGCTCTCAGCGACAGCGAGCACGCCGTGCACCCGGACGACCCCCGGCAGGACGGGGTCCACGGGACCATCTGGTTCGACGAGCTGGGGGACGCCGAGGGGGAGGCCCGCCGGCGCAACGTCACCGTCTTCGCCGACGGCGAGGTCGACCGCTCCCCGTGCGGCTCGGGCACCTGCGCCCGGCTGGCCGCGCTCGACGCCGACGGCCAGCTGCCCGCGGGCACGGTGCTGCGGCACGAGTCGATCGTCGGCAGCACGTTCACCGGGACGGTGCTCGACCGGGTCGACGCCGGCGGGCGCCCCGCCGTCGTCCCGCAGGTCACCGGCACGGCCCACCGGACCGGGGAGCACGTGTTCTGCGTCGACCCGCACCACCCGCTGGTCCCCGCGTTCGTGCTGCGGTGAGGGTCCTCGACGCGGACGACGTCGCCGCCCTCGGCCCGGCGGCCGCGGTGCGGGCGGTCACGGAGGCGCTGCGCGGCGGGCTCGACCCCGCTGCCGACCCGGCCCGCATCCCGGTCGGCCTGGCGCGGGGGCAGTTCCTGCTGATGCCGTCGGAGGCGGCCGGCGCGGCCGGGGTGAAGGTGGCGACCGTCGCCCCGGGCAACCCGGCCCGCGGGTTGCCCCGCGTGCAGGCCGCCTACCTGCTGTTCGACGCGGGGACCCTCGCGCTGCGCGCGGTCCTCGACGGCACGGCGCTCACCACGCTGCGCACCCCCGCGGTCTCCGTCGCCGCCGCCCTCCCGCGGCTGACCGACCGCCCCCTGCGGGTCGCGGTGCTCGGCGCCGGCCCCCAGGCCACCGGCCACGTCGCCACGCTGGCCGCCGCCCGCCCCGTGGACGCCGTCACGTACCTGGTCCGCGACCCGTCCCGGACCCCGCTCGACGCGGTCGCGCTCGGGACGCCGCGGGCCGAGCAGGAGCTGGGTTCGGCCGACGTGGTCGTCTGCGCGACCTCGGCCCGGTCCCCGGTGTTCGACTCCGCCCTGCTGCGCGACGACGCCGTGGTGGTCGCCGTCGGCTCGCACGAGCCCGACGCCCGCGAGCTCGACGCCGCGCTGCTCGGCCGCGCCACCGTCGTCGTCGAGGACGTCGCGACGGCGCTGCGCGAGGCCGGGGACGTCGTGCTCGCGATCGCCGAGGGCGCGCTGACCCCGGCCGACCTGGTGCCGCTGCGCGACGTCGTCACCGGTGCGGTCGCCGTCCCCGCCGACCGGCCGCTGGTCGTCAAGACCGTGGGGATGTCCTGGCAGGACCTCGTCGTCGCGACGGCGGTGGCCGGACGCCACGGAGCCTGAGTCTCAGTTGATGCAGGTCTCGTCCGCTGCCGTGCGGGGCGCCTCGGCGCTGGGCTCACCGGCCGGCTCGGGCGGTGTGGTCGGCTCACCGATGCCGTTGAAGTCGCTGCCCAGGACCAGCTGCACGGTGCCGCTGCCGGCGTCCTCGCTGACCTCGGTGAGGGCGCCGGGGACCTGCGCGGCGAGCGTGGCGGCCAGCGCCTCGTCGCCGGCGGCGTGGCGGACGACGGTCTGCTCGTAGTCGCTGCTGTCGGCGTTGCCGGTGGCGGTCACCGTGAAGCCGGCGGCCTCGAGGTCCGCGGTCGCCTCGGCGGCGATCCCCGAGGTGCCCGAGCCGTTGTAGACCTCCACCGACACCTCCGAGGGCGCCACCGGAGCCGGGGGCTCGGGCGCGGGCGCCGGGTCCTCCGGCTCGGCGGAGAGGGTGGCGAAGAAGTCGGCCAGGGTGTCCTCGTCGGCGAGGCGCACGATCGACCGGCCGTCCTCGTCGCGGGCCGCGGCGTCGGCGATGGGCACGGTCTGGAACTCGATGCTCCCGGCGGTCACCGACTGCATCTGCTGGGCGAGGTCGAGGAGGTCGAGGTCCTCGTCGACGGTGAGCGACTCCGACGCCGCCTCGATCAGGTCCCGCTGCTTGCCGAGGTCGAGCAGCACGTCCTGCGACAGGACCTTGCGCAGCACGCCGCCGATGAACACCTGCTGGCGGACGATGCGGTCGAGGTCGCCGCGGGGGAGGGCCGCGCTGCCGTCCGGCCGGACGCCCTGCCGCTGGCGGACGAAGGCCAGCGCCTCGGCGCCGCTGATCGTCTGCTTGCCGGCCGGGAAGAACGCGCCGGAGAACTCGCGGTCGTCGACGGCGTGGCAGAGGTTGACCTCGACGCCGCCGACGACGCTGGTGAGCTCGAAGAAGCCGAGCAGGTCGACCTCGGCGTAGTGGTCGATCCGCAGGCCGCTGAGCTGGCTGATCGTGCGGATGAGCAGCTGCGCGCCGGCGGCCTGCTTCTCCTCGTCGGGGGCGGAGTCGTCGACCTCCGCGTAGCCGCGCGCGTAGGCGGCGTTGAGCTTGTCCATCCCGTGGCCGGGGATCTCCACGTAGGAGTCGCGCGGGAAGGAGACGAACGAGGCGCGCGACCCGTCGGCCGGGACGTGCACCAGGATCATCGTGTCGGTGTTGATCCCGGAGTCCACGCCGGCGCTGAGCTCGGCGAGCTGCTCGGAGGTCAGCGCGGCGCGGCTGTCGTTGCCGACCAGCAGCAGGTTCATCGCCTCGGGCGCGCCGCCGGTGTCGGCGTTGCCGTCTGCGGGGATGGCGTCGGTGCGGTTCACCGTCGCCTCGGCCACCCGGCCCAGGTACCAGCCCCAGCCGCTGCCGGCCAGCACGACGAGCGACACGAGCACGGCCACGGCGCGACCGAGGACGACGGCCGGGCTGGTGCGGCGGCGCGGCGTCCCGACCCGCCGGCTCCCGTGCGGGCCGGTGGCCTCGGCGGGACCGGAGCCGCGGACGTGGGGGGAACGGCCGGCGCGCGGGTCGAGCCGTGCCGGGAGCGGCCGGGCCGGGGGGTCGCCGTGCTGGTCGCGGTCGCGGCTCACAAGATCGAGGTTAGGGGCGTCCGGCGTCGGGTGGGGGTCCCGGCACCGTCGTGTCCGGTGGTGCAGCGCGAGGCCCTCCCAGGACCCCCGGAGGAGGCCCTGGGAGGGGACGCCTACCGGGTGGCCTGCTCCTGGCGGCGCGGCAGCACCCAGCCCGGCCGCACGTAGTGGCAGGTGTAGCCGTACGGGAACTTCTGCAGGTAGTCCTGGTGCTCCTCCTCGGCCTCCCAGAACGGGCCGGCCGCGGTCACCTCGGTGACGACCTTGCCGGGCCACAGGCCCGACGCGTCGACGTCGGCGATCGTGTCCTCGGCGACGCGCTTCTGCTCGTCGCTCGTGTAGAAGACCGCCGAGCGGTAGCTCCGGCCGACGTCGTTGCCCTGACGGTCGACCGTCGTCGGGTCGTGGATCTGGAAGAAGAACTCCAGCAGCTCGCGGAACGAGATCACGTCGGGGTCGAAGACGACCTCGACCGCTTCCGCGTGGTCGCCGTGGTTGCGGTAGGTGGCGTTCGGCGTGTCACCGCCCGAGTAACCGACCCGGGTCGACACCACCCCCGGGCGCTTGCGCAGCAGGTCCTGCGCACCCCAGAAGCAACCGCCGGCCAGGATCGCCGTCTCAGTGGTCATCGTCTGCCCTTCCTTGTTCGGGACGCTGGCAGAACGCCACGGCGCCTGCCGGGATTCCGCCCCGCGATCGTGGCAGGGACGATCCCGGGGGCGTCGAGGCGCGCCGGATCCTGCCGCGCTGACCTGCACGGATGTCGGTGGGGCGGGTGGGGCTCGAACCCACGACCCAGGGATTATGAGTCCCGTGCTCTGACCGGCTGAGCTACCGCCCCCGGTGCCAGCCTGCCAGACACCGTCCCCAGGGGGCAGCGTCCCGGGGCGGTGGCGCCGTCCCCGGGACACCTCCGGCTCAGTCGGGTCCGGGACGCTCTCCCCAGCCCTCGGGCCAGCCGTCCGACCAGCGCTCCGGACCGCCGTCGAACAGCCCCTGCAGCACCAGTGAGCCGAGCGCGACGAACAGCAGCAGCGTCAGCACCGCCACCAGGGCCAGGCGCACGGCCGTGGGCCCGTCCGAGCGCGCGCCGTGCAGCGTCGCCCGCACCTGCTCCCAGGCCATCAGCCCCAGCGGGCGCCACCCCGGCGGACCGGACGGCGCCGTCGCCGGAGGCAGGTCCGCGGTCAGGGGTGCCAGGTCGCGCAGGTGGACCGCGGCGAAGGCCGACGCCATCCGGTCGCTGCCCTCGTCGGGGGTGAGCAGCCCTCGCGCGACGGCGTCCTGCAGCGCCTGGACCGTGGCCGCCCGGTCGCCGTCGGACGCCCGCAGCGGAGGCGCCGGATGGGGCGCCCTGGATCCGTCCATGTTTCCCCTCCTCCTGCACGGGTACGGCGGGCCAGCGTGCACGCGGTAGCTGGCAATCCCCTGTGAGTGGGGTCACGGGGGGATGACCAGCCAGTTCGCTCAGACGAGCCGAAGAGGCGCTTGTCGCCGAAAGTGCCGCATCCCACACGTCCCGTGAGACGCGCAGGTCACAGGCCCGCCCGTGCAAGCAGGCGCGCCAGGTAGTTGACCGTTTCGTTACCTGACCTCCGTCCGGCGTAGTACGTTCGCCGACGGTCCCGCCGGGCCCCACGCGCCTCGATCCCCGAGGACACCGGCCGGACCCCGCCTGACCGCCGGCCACCGCGCCGGGACCCGGGACCTCTCCGAGGCCCCTGCTCGGTCGCGCCCGCGTACGGCACACGTGGGTGAGCCGCGCGTCCACTCCGGACGTGGCGGTGACCCGGGAAGCGGACCCGAGGAACGGAGATCCGCCGTCTTGGCGTCCCTGCACCACCGGACCAGCCCGCGTTCCGCCCGCCGCATCCGTCGTGCCGTGGTCGCCACCGGCGCCGCTCTGGGCCTCCTGCTCACCGCGTCCGCCCCGGCCCTCGCCGACCCGGACGACGACGTCGCGGCCGCCGAGGCCACCGAGCAGGCTCTCGTCGCCGAGGTCGAGCGGGTGAGGTCCCAGGTCGCCGCCGCCGAGGAGCAGCTGCAGCGGATGACCGTCGAGGCCGAGGCCGCCGCGGACGCCGCGCTGGTCGCCCAGGCCGAGCTGGCCGCCGCCCAGCAGCAGGCCGAGCTCGCCGCCGCCGAGCTGCAGGCCGCCCGGGACGCCGTCGCGCAGGCGGAGGACGAGGTCGTCGAGCTCGGCCGCGAGGCCTACATGGGCAGCGGGGGCGAGCTCGCCGGGACCGCCTCGGTGCTGCTGGACAGCCAGGGTCCGCGCGAGGTCCTCGAGCGCGCCGCCACCCTCGACCTGCTGGGCGACCAGCGCGCCGAGACGCTGGAGGAGTACGAGCTGCTCGAGGCGCAGGAGGCCGCGGCCGACGCCGCCGCCCGTGCCGCCGTCGAGGAGCGCGACGCCGCCGCCCGTGCCGCCGCCGAGACCCAGGCCGCCGCCGACGCCCGCCTGGCGCAGGCGCAGGCCGACTACGACGCCGTCGCCGCGGAGAAGGCCCGCCTCGACGAGCAGCTGCGCGCCGCCGAGGTCGAGCTGCTGCGCCTGCGTGGCATCGCCGACGCCGAGGCCGCCTACGCCGCGCAGCAGGCCGCGCAGCAGCAGGCGGCGGTCAACGTGCAGTCCTCCGCCGGCGGGGGCATCGCGCCGACCACCGGCCGGGTCACCTCCTGCTACGGCCCGCGCTGGGGCACCATGCACCAGGGCGTGGACATCGCCGCCCCGATCGGCACGCCCGTGTACGCGCCCGACGGCGGCGTGGTCCTGCAGGCCGGTCCCGCCAGCGGCTTCGGCCAGGCCGTGTACGTCCAGCACGACGACGGCCGGATCACCCTCTACGGGCACGTCGACACCTTCACCGTGTCGGCGGGCGAGGTGGTCGGCGCCGGTCAGCAGATCGCCACGGTGGGCAACAAGGGGCAGTCGACCGGCCCGCACCTGCACTTCGAGGTGCACGAGGGCGGCCTGTACGCCAGCCGCGTCAACCCGGTGCCGTGGCTCGAGGCGCACGGCGTCTCGCTCGGCGGCGCCTGCTGACGGCCTCAGCCGCGGCGGCCGCGCAGCCGGCCCAGCAGGTCACCGGCGCCCCCGACGGTGCGGGCGGCCAGCGCCAGGATCGGCCCGCCCGGGATCCCGGGCACCGACTCGACGATCGGCGCCAGCCGCACCAGCTCGGGCAGGTCGCGCACCCGCAGCCGCCGCCGCACCAGCGCGGCGGCCGGGTTGACCCGCCCCGACGCGGCGTCCAGGAGCAGGTCGGCGGGTGCCTCGACGACGGCGCCGGGCGGGCGCTCCCCGTCCACCCGCCGCACCGTCCAGCCGGGCGGGTCCGCGGCGAAGGTCCACCCGCCGTCGGGCGTGAACAGGGTCGCGCCGCCGGAGATGCCCGCCGCGGCGGCCAGCGCCCCGGTGACCTCCGCGAGCGCAGCCAGCCCCGCCTGCAGCACCGGCGGTGGCGGCGGGGGAGCGCCCAGCGGCACCAGGTCCAGGCCGTGGACGGCGAGCTCGTAGGCCTGGCCCAGCACCACCGACAGCAGCGGCAGCCGGCCCACCGTGGAGACCGCCGGCGCGGTGTCCAGCTCGGCCGGCGCGTCGGCGAGGTAGCGCACCGTCGCCTCGCGGTTGCGGAGCAGCGCCGCCAGGACCTCCTCGCGGGGCGCGTCCCGGTGGGCGGCGGTCACCCGGGCGTTGGTGGCGTCGACGTCCGGAGGGGTCCCGGTGCCGCCGGCGCGCGCGGAGGCCTGCAGGTCCTCCAGCGCGGCGTGGTCGGGCCAGGCGCCCAGGTGGACGCACACCTCGTGCGCGCGCCAGCCGGGCAGCCGGGTGGGCCGGTCGAGGTCGACCGCGGCCGCCTGCTCGAGGAAGGCGTCCCAGGCGCCGAGCACCAGCGGTCCGACCACGTCGCGTCCGGCGGCGGCCAGGCCGCGCGGCCGGCCGGCTGCGTCCCTCGCTCCCATGACCGGGCCCTACCCAGCGGGCGGCGGGGCACCCCGGACGGGGGAGCCGCGCGGGCCCGGGGTGCAGGGTGGGGCGGGTCCTGCCGTACCCCAGGGGGTGAGCGCGGCGGTGACGGGGAGCGTGGCGCGCGGGGGAGCCCTGCGTGCGCTGCTGCGCCGCGCGCCCCGCTGGCTGGGCGCGGGGCTGTACCGGCCGCTGGCCGACGCCGAGGACCGCGCCCGCTTCTGGGTCCGCCACGTGCAGACCGGGGTGCTGCTGAGCGAGGTGGCGGGCCTGGCCTCGCTGGCCTACACGCTGCTGACGCCGACGGCCGGCCACCGGCACCCGGTGCTGCTGGTCCTGGCCTCGTCCGTGGTCCTCGGGGTGCCGCTGCTGCTCCTGCTGCCCCTGCGCTCGATGGTCTACGACCTGCGCGGAGGCCTGTTCTTCTACACCTGGAGCGCCGCGGTCACCGCCGTCGTCACCGTGGCGGCCCGGATCGACGGTGGCGCGGAGAGCCCGCTCTGGGTCCTCTACTTCCTCAACCTGGTGTTCACGGCGGTGGCCTACCCGCCCGCCGGCGTGCTGCTCACCGGCATCGCCACGACCACCTGCTACGCGCTGGTGGTCGCCGGTCCGCTGGACTCCCACTCGATGTTCGTGGCCACCGTCCTGGTCACCGTGACGCTCGTCTGCGCCTTCACCTCGGCCAACCAGTGGGCCACTCAGGACCGGATGGTGCTGCTGCTGCGCACCCAGCAGGCGCTGGCCACCACCGACCCGCTCACCGGTGTCCCCAACCGCCGGGTCTTCCTCGAGCGCGTCGCGGGCGCCGTGGGCCGCGCCGGCCGCGGCGAGCGCGCCGTGGTCTGCATCGTCGACCTCGACGGGTTCAAGGCGGTCAACGACCGGGACGGCCACGCCGCCGGGGACACCGTCCTGCGCCGGGCCGCCGCCGCGCTGGGCGCCGCGGTCCGCGAGACCGACACCGTGGCTCGCCTCGGCGGCGACGAGTTCGCCGTCCTCGCCGGCTCCCCGGCGCCCGCCGACGACGCGGCGTTGGCCGGGCGCCTGCGGGACGCCGTCGCCGAGGCCGGTGCCGGCTGGGGGGTGACCGCCAGCGTGGGCTGCGCCCTGGTGCGCCCGGACGACGACGTCGCGGACGTGCTGCACCGGGCGGACGCGGCCATGTACCGGGCCAAGGCGGCCGGCGGGGACCGGGTACACGATCTCGTACGGTGACCGTCTCGCCCGCGTGGCGGTGACCGAGTGTGACCGGCGGCCCCGGCAGGGGGTTGCGAGACACATTCGGCCGCGACCGCGCGTGACCGGGTGCCCGGTGTACCGTCAGGGCCGCCCAGGGGTGGCTGGGCACGGGGAAGGCGTCCGTGGTATGGCCCTGACCAGCACTTCCGTGGCGGCAGGGGTGCGCGGGACCACATCCGCACCAGCCGCCGCATCCGCACTGGCGCGACCGGTGCCTCATCGTGCACACTGTCGGTGCGTCCCTGGTCCACCGGAGCTGACCACAGCCTGTCACCGAATCGATCGTCCGTTGGGGAAGACGAGACCGATCGAGTCGATGGAGGTGCCTCGTGCAGCGACGGTCTACCCAGGGTGTCGTCTTCGTGCACTCCTGCCCGAAGGCGCTCTGCCAGCACGTCGAGTGGGCGCTCGAGCGCGTCATCGGCGCGCCGGTCTCCCTGTCGTGGGCCGACCAGCCCGCGGCACACGGTGCCTTCCGTGCCGAGGTGGCCTGGACCGGTGCGCCCGGTACCGGCGCCAAGCTGGTCGCCGCGCTGCGCGCGTGGCCGATGCTGCGCTTCGAGGTGACCGAGGAGGCCAGCCACGGCAACGACGGCGAGCGCATGTCCTACGTGCCCGGCCACGGGGTCTTCCGCGCCCCCACGAGCGCCAATGGCGACATCGTGGTGACCGAGCAGCAGTTGCGCACGCTGGCGGCGACCGCCACGTCGGCCGAGGCGTTCCGCCACGGGGTCGACCAGCTCCTCGGTGCGGCCTGGGACGCCGACCTGGAGGTCTACCGGTACGCCGGTGACGGCAGCCAGACGACCTGGCTCCACCAGGTGGTCTGAGGCCGGCGCCGGGCTCCTCCGTCACGATTGAGGCACGACGACGTGAGGCTCCCCGCCCCGGCGTCGTAGGCTCCAGGTCAGGTCGTCCGGACGTCGTCGGGGAAGCGGCGTCCGGACGGCCTCCCGAGAGGGGGGGGGGGGGCGGGGGGGGGGGGGGGGGGGGGGGGGGGGCGCGGCGGGGGGGGGGGGGGGGGGGGGGGGGGGGGGGGGGGGGGGGGGGGGGGGGGGCTGGGGGGGGGCTCGGTCTGG
>NZ_JBJGZA010000013.1:0-110081 GCF_054050255.1 Geodermatophilus sp. SYSU D00700
CCGGCGGCGGCGGCAGGGGCGCCGAGCCCGGTGCCGGTGCGGGCGGCGCGGTGCAGGGCGGGCAGGTCGGTGAGGGCCAGCAGCGCACCGCCGGCCGCGTCGGTGAGCGCGATCCGGGGCCGGTCGGTCAGCCCGCCCCCGGCGGTGGCGGCGAGCAGGGCGGCGAGGTCGGCGCGGGCGGTGTCGGTGGCCGCAGCCAGCTGGGTGAGGACGTCGCTTGCGGCGGTGACCCGGCCGGCGGGACCGGCCGCCCAGGCCGCCTCGTCGGCGTCGTCGGCGCGTTGCGCGGTGGCCACCGTGCGGCGGGCGTGGCCGAGGGCGCGCTCGAGCCCGAGCAGTGCGGTGCTCGCGTGGTCGACGGCGCGGTCGGCGCGCGCCCACCAGCCATCGCCGGGATCACCGCGGTGGGCGGAGGGCCGCTTGTCGGCCGGTGCATCCGGCGGCGGTGCCTGGTCGGGCGGTGACTCCTCAGGCGGTGGGCCGTCCTGGTCGAGCCACCGGAGCAGGACGGCGTCGGGCACCGTGTCGTCGGGATCGGGATCGAACTCGCCGGCCAGCACGCGGCGTTCCATCTGGGCCCACCAGGCCTCCAGCTCGGCCTGCTGTCGCGCCTCCCAGCCCAGGAAGTCACCCCCGCCGGAGGCCGCCTCCGGGTTGCTCGCCTCGGCGCCCTCCGACGCAGCCTGGGCGGACTCGGCGTCGGCCGCGGTGGTGTCGGTCGCCTCGCCATCGGCCGCGGTGGTGTCGGCCGCGGCGGTGTCGGTGTCACTGGCGTCGGCCCGCTGGCCGGTGAGGGCGGCCAGCAGCGCCCGGACCAGCTCGGCGGGCACCACCTGCCCGTCGACCTCACACGGCTGGTCCCCGCCCAGCAGCGCGCCGACCGGAGCGACCACGGTCAGGGTCACCTGCACCGGCGGCAGCCCGGACTCGCCCGGGCGGAGCACCAGGTCCAGCAGGCAGTCGGCCATCTTCTGCCCCCGGCTGCGGCCGTCGGCGGGCAGCGCGTCGGCACAGGCACCCAGCGCGGCGAGCAGCGCGGCCGCCTCCGGGGTGGTCAGCAGCGCCGAGACCACGCTCATCCCCTCGACCCGGTCCGGACCGGCCGACACCCCGCGCTTGCGCACCGCGCGCAGCAGGTCATCGGCGGCGGTGCGGGCGGTGTGCTTGAGCAGCTCCCGGCGGGCCTTGTCGCCCAGCTGCCCCGGGGTGGTGTGCCGCCCGGCGGCCCACGCGAGCAGCTCCCGCTCGATGGCCGCGCGCAACGCGGCGTCGGTGATCGGGGCGACCTTGTCCAGCAGCGGGCCCAGGTGCCCGACGTGCAGCGCCCCGGCCTCCAGCGCGGCCAGCGTGCCCGGCAGCCGGTGCACCAGGGTCAGCGACCGCTCCAGCAGCGCCTGCGCCGCCTGGGCCGACAGCGCCAGCGCGACCGCCAGCTCGTCGGTGGCCCACTCGCTCACCGGCCGGAGCAGGTCAGGACGGGCGGCCCAGCGGTCGGCGGCCATCGCCCCGCGCTCGCCTTGCTGCCGGTCGACGGAGAAAGGCCGGGATGCGGCGAACGCGGCCACCGCCCGCGCCCGGAGCGCGGTCTGCCGGGCGATCTCCCGGTCGGCGGCCTGCACCGCCCCCAGCGGCCCCGACGCCCATCCCACCAGGGGCTCGTCGACCGCCAGGACTCCTGTCACAGAATCGATCATACGTTCGAAGACGGGATGGCGCAAGAGGAACGGGTGGAAAAGAGCAGGTCAGCGGCCCGAGGAGCGAGTAACGCTCGGTCCGGACGGGGCTCCACACCGCCGACCGAGCCGTGCTCACGAGAGGGCACGGCGCCGCGACTGCCGCGGGCCGTGGACGGGCTCGAGGCAGAAGCCAGGCAGATCCGTCTCCGCGGCCGATTGGCAGGTGCCCGTCGACCCGGGACGCCGCGGACGACGGACCCCCGGGACGAGCCTCGTCAGCGGGCCGGTTGCCGTGCCGCCGACGGCACCCGGGGCGGCAGCTGCCGGGGGTCCCGCCCGGCGGCGATGCGGGCGAGGGCCCGGAGCGCCGGCAGCGCACCCACCGGCTCGATCGCCGACGGGGAGGCGCCGGGGTGGTGGCCGGCGATGCGCACCCGGAGGGCGGCCGGCCGCGACCGGAAGACCAGGGGCGGCTCGAGCACGGCGGCCTCCCCGTCGATGCCCACCGGCACCGGCAGCGTCGCCTCGACGCGGAACTCGGGGGTCGACCACTGCCGCAGGGGGCGGCGCCGCGGCCCTGCCCGGCGGACGGGCGGGTCGACCACCGTCACCCCGAGGACGCCCTGGTCGACCGCCGGCCGGGTGCCCGCGCCGGCGGCGCCGCCCAGCCGGTACTGGTTGTTGCCGACCAGGATGACCGCCGCGCCGCGCATGGTGCGGCCGCCGGGGGTGGGCCAGGTCAGGTCCGCCGACCCGCCGTCCACGCCCAGCGAGCGGGGCATGGTGCCGAGCAGGGTCCGCACCTTCGCCGCCCGGTAGCCGTGGCTCTGCACCGCCTCCGCGTACACCCCCAGCGAGACGTTGTTGACGAAGACCCGGCCGTTGACCTCGGCGAGGTCGACCACCCGCTCGTCGCCGTCGACGAGGGCGTCGAGCGCGCCCACGACGTCGGACCGGTCCACGCCGAGGTCGACGGCGAAGTGGTTGCGCGTCCCCGCCGGGATGCACGCGTAGGGCAGGTCGGCATCGGCGGCGAGCGCGGCCACCACCGCCTGCGAGCCGTCACCGCCGGCCATGCCCACGGCGTCGGCACCCGCGTCGACCGCGCTCCGGACCAGGGCCGTGAGGTCCTCACCCGGCCCCAGCTCGAGCACCGTGATGCCCCGTTCCCGGGCGGCGTCGGCCAGGCCGGTCCGCGCCGCCCGGCCGTCCCCCGACCGGGGGTTGACCACGACGACCGGCTGCCGCGGGCGCTCGGCGGGCGGCAGGGCGACGGCGGGCCGGAAGGCCGAGCGGGCCGCCCCGTGCCAGACGACGGTGCCGAGCGCGAGCAGCAGCAGGGTGCTCCGGTAGCCCTCGTCGGCCAGCAGCAGGGCGCCGCCGGCCAGGGCGGCGCCGGCGACGGCGAGGCCGGCGACCCGCCCCCAGCCGCGGCGGAGCACCCCCTCCCACGCGCCCGCGGCGACCAGCGCACCGCAGCCGAGCAGGAGCACCCCCCGCGGGAAGTCGTCCACCGCCGCCTGGACGAGCAGCAGCAGCACCCAGACCGCCGCGGCGAGCGACGTGACGGCGGCGGTACGGCGCCAGTGCCGGCGCGGCGGGTGCCTCACCGGTCGGCCGCCACGAGCTCGCGCAGCTGCTCGGCCCGCTCGGCGGTCCACTCCGGCGGCTGCAGCACGCGCGCCCACGCGTCGACGTACTGGGTCCGGTAGACGTGCCCGTGCCCGTCGGGCACGTTGCCGGCGCCCGGGAGGTCGGCCGTCACCTGCCAGAACGTCACGAACGGGATCCACCGCACCGCGTCGACGACGTCGTCGCCGCGGTGCTCCTCCAGCCAGCTCGGGCGGGCGTAGAGCAGCTCGGGGGTCCACCACACGACGGGGTCGGACGGGTGCAGCAGGTAGAGCACGCGGGAGCCGTCCCACGGCTCGCCGGTGGGCGCGACCTCCCCGGCGGGGTCGTCGGTGAAGCGGACCGTGCGGCCGTCCCGGTACTCCGGCTCGATCTCGGGGGAGTCCTCGTCCCGGTCGTCGACGAACTCCCGGTAGAGGAGGTTGAACTCCGGCGGGCCGGCGAAGACCGCCCCGCCGGTCCGGTTGCGCAGGTCGTACTCCCCGCTGAACGCCGTCTCGGCGCCGTAGGACCCCAGGCTCTCGCCGGCCACGACCAGGCGCGGCCGGGCCTCCAGCGGCAGCCGCGACCACCGCTCGTACACCGCGTCGAAGAGCTCCCGGCCGGCCTCGCGGGCGCGGTCGCTGTCGACCAGGTAGGACAGGACCGACGGCAGGTAGGAGTACTGGATCGCCACCGCGGCGGTGTCCCCGCCGGCCAGGTACTCGAGCGAGTCCACCGCGCCCGGGTCGATCCAGCCCGACCCGGTCGTGGTGACGACGAGGAGGACCGCGCGGTCCAGCCCGCCGGCCCGGACCAGGTCGTCGACGGCGAGGCGGGCGCGCTGCTCGGCGGTCGGGGCCGAGTCGAGCCCGGCGTAGGCGCGGACCGGCGAGGCGGCCGGGGCCCCGGTGAACGCGGCGACGTCGTCGGCCGACGGCCCGGACCCCACGAACGTCCGGCCCTCCCGGCCGAGGGACTCCCAGCTGACCAGCGACCCGGGCCCGCCCGAGCGCTCCGGTGTCCCGGGCCGGGTCACCCCCTCGTCGGTCCGGTCGTTGCGGAGGGAGAAGGCCCGGTCGGCGGCCGCGACCAGCCGGTCGACCACGACGCCGTTGAGCACGAGCACCACACCGGTCAGGACGACGGCCCAGCCGAGCAGCCGGGCGGCCCGGGCGCCGATCCACCGGTCGAGCAGGCGGGCGGTCCACGTGCCGGCGTGCCGGACCGCCCGCGCGAGGGCGACGAGCACGACGAAGACCACGCCGGCGACCGCCGGCACGACGACCACCGACAGGGCGCTGTCCGCGGGCGCGTCCATCAGCTCCCGGATGCGGGCCTGCCAGTAGCGGCCGTACACGGTGGCCACGACGAACGAGACGAGCCCCATCCCGGCCAGGACCAGCCACGAGCGTGGGCGGGGGCGGCGCGCGTCCCGGTCGACGAGGGCGCGCCAGGCGGCGGCGGCCGCGACCCCGATGCCGTAGCCGAAGGCGGCGGTGATGCCGCTGATCAGGCCCTGGGTCAGCCCCGTCCGCGGCAGCAGCGACGGGGTGAGCGACAGGCAGAGGAAGACCAGGGCGCCCACCGCACCGGGCAGCGTGTAGCGGAACGGGGGCCGGCGGGCCCGCCTGCGGACCCGGCGCCGCCCGTGCCGCGCACCGCCGGCTCCGGTCCGGTCGCCGGGGTCCGCGGGGCGGTCGGCCTGCCCCCGCGGTTCCGGGACCGGCACCGGGAGCGTCTCGCGGGACTCCACGACCCGGCGCTCCCGGTCAGCGGCCGGCGGCGGCCCGGGGCCGCCGCACCACCGGGGCGGGGACGGACGGGCCGGCCGGCCGGTGCGGCCGGACGCGGGGCACGGTGCGGCACATGGCGGCCTCCGTCGGGCGGGGGAGAACGCGACCGAGGGTCCGCCGTCCCGCCCGGCCCCGACAAGGGGATCGGCCCCGCCTCACCCCTCGGGCTGCGCCGGGGCGCCGACGGGCGCGGGCCAGTGCCCGGTGGCCGCCGCGGCGTCGTGGGTCGAGGTGAGGAACCGCAGCAGGTGCGCGTCGGGGTCGGCCGCGGCCCGGACGTCGGCGTAGGGGAGCAGCCACTCGCCGAGGTCCGCGTCATAGGTCGCCGGAGCCGGCTCGACGGCGGCCTCCCGGTACCCCGGGGGCTCGGGGTAGGCGTAGGCGTAGAACGCCCCCTCGGCGGCGCCGCCGGGCCAGTAGCCGCAGCTGGAGACCTCCTCGCTGTAGGCCTCGACCATGACCCGGTCCGGGCAGTTCGGCACGCCGCCGGGGTGCCGCGGCGCGGCCCGGCCGGAGAAGCGGGTCGTGGCGAGGTCGAACGCGCCCCAGAAGAAGTGCACCGGGCTGGCCTTCCCGCGCCAGCGGCCGCGGAAGACGCTCATCACCCGGTGGGCGCTCACCAGCGAGGTCCAGAACCGGTGGACGGCGGCGGCGTCGTAGCTGGCGTGCTCGTGGTCCTCGTCGAACGGGATCGCCTCGGGCAGCTCGACCGGCGTCCGGCCGATCGGCGCGTCCACGCCCAGCTCGCGCAGGTGGGCCCGGAACTCGGCGTGGAAGTCGGCCACGCTGCGCGGCTCGAGCGCCATCGCGCGGGTGGCCCCGTTCGTGGTGTGCACCAGCAGCCGGTGGTCGGTCAGGTCGAGGACCACCTCCAGCCCCAGCCCGCCGGGGTGCGGCACCAGCGAGGTGGTCAGGCCGCGGGCGGTCACGTAGAGAGGCACCTGCCACCAGTGGTTGACCGCCGGCGCGAGGGCCAGCCGGACCTTGCCCACGACCTGCGTCCACAGGTGGAGGGTGTCGCGGGTGTCCTGCCAGGCGGCGACGGGCAGGGCCGGCCAGCCCTCGACCGCGGGTCCGGCGACGGGGGCGGGCGCGGTGGTGTCCATGCCCGGTCAGGACCGGTCGTCCCGGTCGGGGACGACGTGCACGGCCGCCTCCTCCGCGGAGGCGGCGGCCGAGTCGATGCCGGCGTCGACGGCGTACAGCTCGGGCTCCTCGTCGTCCCACTCGCCGTCGTCCTCGACCAGCCGGCCGGCCCGCCGCTCGCCCACCTCGTCGTCGAGGAGCTCCCCGTCGGTGTCGGTGGTGTCGCCGAGGCCGTCGCCCTCGACGCGCCCGGACTCCAGGCGGTCGGTGTCGGGCAGCTCGCGGGCCAGCCGGCCGCTCAGGCCCTCCCCGGCCGACTCCTCCCGCTCGGTCGTCCCCCACTCGTCGACCCCCCACGGCCGCTCGGCCGGGGACCACCCGGTGTCCAGGACGTCCTCGACGCCGTCGAGGTCCTCCAGGGTGTCCCTGGCGTCGAGGACGCCGGAGTCCTGCTCCGGGTCGGTGCCGTCGGGGTCGTAGACCCCGTCGGTGCCGTAGCTGCCGGTCATGCCGGCCTCCTCCCGCTCGCGCCGTGGTCGGCGCGAGCATCCGGTCCGGCATAGCCGTCCTGCATCGGTCATCTGACTGAGCGCGCACGCCCCGTCGCGGCGACGGAGGTCCACGGGCGTGTCGTGGGGCGGGGCCTCCCGGGGGCGCGAGGCGGTTGTCGCGCGTGCAACTGACGAGAGACCCTCTCGCCGCCACGGGACCCAGCGAGCCGGTCGGCCCCTCCACCAGGTGGGGTCGGCGGCTCCGACACGAGGGGGACACGGTGGAGGACGGCGACTCGGGATCCCCGGCCGGCGGACTGGTCGGCCGGTCCGGGGAGGTCGCCCTGCTGGCCTCGTTCCGGGAGCGGGCGGCCCGGTCGGGTGCCGCCCTGGTGCTCACCGGTGACCCCGGCGTCGGCAAGACCGCCCTGCTCGACGGCGCCGCGCGGGCCGCCGCCGCCTCCGGGACCCGGGTGCTGTCCGCGGCGGGCGCGGAGTCCGAGGCGGAGGTGGGCTTCGCCGGCCTCAGCCAGCTCCTGGTGCCGGTGCTCGACGAGGGCACCGCCCTGTCCGAGCTGCACCGCGACGCCCTCGCCACCAGTCTCGGCTACCGGGCCGGCCCGGGCGCCGACCGCCTGGTGGTCTCCACCGCTGTCCTCAGCCTGCTGCGCGCGGTCGCCGCCGGCGGGCCGGTGCTGGTGGTGGTCGACGACCTGCAGTGGCTCGACGGGGACAGCGCCCGGGTGCTGGGGTTCGTGGCCCGCCGGCTGCCCGGCGCCCGCATCGGCCTGCTCGCCGCCTCCCGGCCGGACGGTGACCTCCCGTCCCCGCTGTCGGGCCTGCCCGGGCACCGGGTCCGGCCGCTCGCGGACGGGCCGGCCGAGGAGCTGGTGACCGGCCGGCACCCGGGCACCGCCCCCCGGGTCCGCCGGCGGGTCGTGGCCGCCGCGCAGGGCAACCCCCTCGCCCTCCTCGAGCTGCCGGCCGCGCTCAGCCACCGGCAACGGGCGGGCCTCGACGCGCTGCCCTCCTTCCTCCCGCTCGGCTCCCGGCTGCGGGCGCTGTTCGCCGACCGGGTGGGCGACCTGCCGCCGGCCACCCGGCGCCTGCTGCTGCTCGCCGCCCTCGACGGGACCGGCGACCTCGGGGTCCTCGGCGCGGCGTCCCCCGGCGAGGACTGGCTCGACGTCCTGGCGCCGGCCGAGCAGGCGCGGCTGCTGCACGTCGACGTCGACACCCAGCGGGTCTCCCTGCGGCACCCGCTGGTCGCCTCCGCGGCGGTCGGGCTCGCGACCACCGCCGAGCGCCACCGCGCCCACCTCGTGCTCGCCGAGGTCCTCACCGACCAGCCCGACCGCCGGGCCTGGCACCTGGCCGAGGCGGCCGTCGGCTCGGACGGCCAGGCGGCGGACCTGCTCGACGAGGCCGCGCACCGCGCCCTGCGCTCCGGCCACGGCGCGCGGGCGGTGACCGCGCTGCTGCGGGCCGCCGACCTCAGCCCGCGTGGCCCCGACCGGGCCCGCCGGCTGGCCCGCGCCGCCTACCTGGGCGCGGACGTGGCCGGCGAGCTGCGCGACGTCCCGCACCTGCTGCTGCGGGCCCGGCAGGCCGACCCCGACGGCGGGGCGACGCTGCAGACGGCGACGGCCGCGGCCTACCACCTCTCCATCGGCAACGGCGACGTCGACAGCGCCCACCGCGGGCTGGTCCGCGCCATCGACGCCGCCCTGCGGGGTCCGGCCGGCGGCGGCGACCTGCACGAGGCGCTGTACAGCCTGCTGGTCGTCTGCCACTTCAGCGGCCGGCCCGAGCGGTGGCAGGCCCTCGACGCGGTGGCCGCCCGGTTGGAGCACCGGCTCGGCCCGGTCCTGTCGGTGTCCCGGTCCACCTTCGGCGCCCCCGCCCGGGCCACCGCCGCGGACCTGGCGCGGCTCGACGAGGTCCTCGCCGGCATCGACGCGGAGCAGGACCCCGCGCAGATCGTGCGGATCGCGGTGGCCGGCTTCTACCTCGACCGGCTCGAGGACTGCCGGCAGGCGCTGTGGCGGGTGGTGTGGGACGGGCGCGAGGGCGGCGCGGTCGCCTCCGCGGTCAACGCACTGGTCCTGCTGTGCCAGGACGCCTACGGCGCGGGACGGTGGGAGGAGGCCCGGCGGACGGCCGAGGAGGCCGTCGCGCTCGGCGAGACCCTGGGCTACCGGCTGCTGAGCCTGCCCGCCACCTGCTGCCTGGCCCTGCTGGCGGCGGCCGAGGGCGACGGCGCGACGGCCCGCACGCTGGCCGGGCAGGTCGTGGCCTGGGCCGGGCCCCGCGGGGTGCGCGCGGTGGAGCACCTGGCCCACCGCGCCCGCGCCCTGGCGGCCCTCGGCGAGGGCGACGTCGAGGAGGCGTACCGGCAGGCCGCGACCGTCAGCCCGCCGGGCGTGGTGGCGCCGCACGTCCCGGTGGCCCTGTGGATGCCGCTGGAGCTGGTCGAGGCCGCCGTCCGCACCGGCCGGCGCGACGAGGCCACCGCGCACGTGGCGGCGCTGCGGGAGCTCGAGGTCGTCCCGCTGCGCCCGCGGCTGGCCCTGCTGGCGGCCGGGTCGGACGCTCTCGCCGCCCCGGCCGACCGCGCCGCCGCGTCCTTCGAGGAGGCGCTCGCGGTGCCCGGTGCCGACGCGCACCCCTTCGAGCACGCCCGCGTGCGGCTGGCCTACGGCGAGCACCTGCGCCGGGAGCGGGCGACCGGCGCCGCCCGGCTGCACCTGGCCGCCGCGCAGGAGGCGTTCACCCGGCTCGGCGCCCGTCCGTGGGCCGCCCGGGCCGAGCACGAGCTGCGTGCGACGGGGGTGTCCCGGTCGCCGGCGGGCCGGACCGCCCCGGTGGAGCTCACCCCCCAGGAGCACGAGATCTCGCTGCTGGCGGCGTCGGGCCTGACCAACAAGCAGATCGGCGCGCAGCTCTACCTGTCCCCGCGGACGGTGAGCGCGCACCTCTACCGGGTCTTCCCCAAGCTCGGCATCTCCTCGCGGGCGGCGCTGCGCGACGCGCTGGCCCGCGTCCCGCAGCCGGCGGCCGGGCCGGGCGGCGGCTGACCCGCGGGTCACCAGCCGTCGCCGCACCCCGCATCGCCGCAGACCGTGTCCGCCAGCACCCGGCGCACCAGCGCGAACGCCGTCCCGGTGGCCGTGGGCAGGTGGTCGCCGCACCCGCTCCGCCACGACCGCACCGCCAGGCGGAGCACCACCAGGCCGACGGCCGCCTCGGCGAGCGCGGTGTCGTCGGGCTCGGCCAGACCCCGCAGCCCCGCCAGGCCCTGCGCGAGCCGGGTCTCGACGTCGCGCTGGACGGCCAGCGTGTGACGCATCAGGCCCTCGTGGCCGAGGACGATGCGGTCGCGCAGCGCCAGCGACGGCAGCTGCGACTGCAGGTGGTCGGCGAAGCCCTGCAGGACCGCCAGCAGCTGCCCGGGACCCGCGGCCTGCCCGCGCACGGACGCGACGGCGGCGTCCAGGGCCACCTCGAAGCCCGTCTCGTAGGCGAAGACGACCTCCTCCTTGGTGCGGAAGTGCCGGTAGAAGGTCGCCGGGGCGACCTGCGCCTCGCGGCAGACGTCCTCGACGGTCACCCGGTCGAAGCCGCGCTCGGCGAACAGCCGCAGCGCCGTCCGCTCCAGCCGCCCGCGGGTCTCCCGACGCTTGCGGTCACGCAGCGATTCGGTGGCACGCACGGCGGGCTCCCGGGGCGGGTGGGTCGGGCGCGGGCGACGACACGGGGATCCTGCCCTGGTCAGGCCGCCCGGGGGACCCCACCGGGCCCCGCGGCAGTCGCATGACCGATGCCCCGGCCACGCCGGGCGGCCACGGTGGGGGCCGAGGGACCGCCGAGCCGGGGGTCGACGACAGAGGGACCGGGGATGCCGACCTACCGGATGGTCTACGGCGACGGCGAGCAGGTCGTGCGCGAGACCTTCGAGGGCGTGACCGTCGAGCGCGAGGACGGCTGGACCGTCCTGTTCCGCGGCAACTCGGCGATCCTGCGGGTGCAGGACGCGCACGTGCAGTCCCTCGAGCGGGTCGAGCCGCAGCCCGGCTGAGGCACCGGGGGCGGCCCGGGCCCCGAGTCACATGACCGATGCCCGCGCCCCGCCGGACCACGCAGACTCGCACGACCTCCACCGTGCCCCGACCGACCGCACGGAGTTCCGATGTCCCCTCCAGCGCCACCCGCGGGAGCAGCTCGCGGGGACGGTTTCGACGGCTTCGCGCAGGCCCGCCTCCCGGTGGGGGAGGTGACGCTCCGGGTCCGGTCGGGCGGCTCGGGACCGCCCCTGCTGCTCCTGCACGGTTATCCGGAGACGCACCTGATGTGGGGCGGCATCGCCGGGGCGCTGGCCGAGCGGTTCACCGTCGTGGCGCCCGACCTGCGCGGCTACGGGGACAGCTCCCGCCCCCCGACCGTCCCCGGACACGAGACCCTCGGCAAGCGGGCGATGGCCGACGACGGCGTGCGCCTGATGCGGCAGCTCGGCTTCGACCGCTTCGACGTCGTCGGGCACGACCGGGGCGGCCGGGCGGCCTACCGCATGGCGCTCGACTCCCCGGACGCGGTGCGCCGGGTGACCGTCATGGACGTCGTCCCCACCGCCGAGGTGTGGGCCCGCGCCGACGCGCGGATGGCCCTCGGCTACTGGCACTGGGCCTTCCTCGCCCTGCCCGAGCCGATCCCCGAGCGGCTGATCGCGCCGGATCCGGAGTTCTTCTTCTTCGACGCCGAGTTCGGCGGCGCCATCCGCGGGTTCGCCACGGAGGCGGTGGCCGACTACGCCCGCTGCGTGCGGGACCCCGCCGTGGTGCACGCCATCTGCGAGGACTACCGGGCCGGTGCCACCTGTGACCGCGCCGACGACGAGGCCGACCGGGCCGCCGGGCGGCGGATCACCTGCCCGCTGCAGGTGCTGTGGGCCGGCCGGGGTGCCCTCGCGTCCTGGTACGACACGCTGGCGGTCTGGCGGGAGTGGGCCGACGACGTCACCGGCGAGGCGCTCGACAGCGGTCACTTCATGGCGGAGGAGCGGCCGGCGGAGACGCTGGCGGCGATCCTCCGCTTCCACGGCGACGGCCGGGCGGAGGAGCCGCTGCAGGCGACCGGCGCCGTCCCCGGGACCCGGACGTGAGGACACCCGGACCGGCCGGTCCGGGAGAGGGAGGTCGTGCGATGAGCGAACCAACGGACGAGCCCGACCGCCGGCTGGACGGCAACGCGGCGGCCGGCGTGCTGACCGAGATGATGACCATGGACCCCACCACCGCGATGGTCACCTGCGCGCACTGCGGCAGCCGGGCGGCGCTGGGCGCACACCTGGTCTACGCCGACACCCCCGCCATGGTGGTCCGCTGCCCGGGCTGCATGCAGGTGGTCATGCGCTGCGCGTCCGACGACGGTGGCCGCCGTCTGGAGATGAGCGGCGTGCGGCTGCTGTCGGCCCCGCCCGGCGGCTGACCCCGCGCCCCGGGGGCGGTTGCCCGGGCGGTCAGGCCGTGCCGGGCACCGCCGGCGTGCCCGCCGCCAGGGAGACCCGGCACAGGTCGAGGGTGTCGACGATGCCGACCAGCTTCCCGCCGTCGAGCACCAGCAGGTGCTGCATCCGGTGGTCGACCATCGCGCGGACGGCGTCGTCGACGGGGGTGTCCGACGTGACCGTGACCGGGGGGCCGGACACCACGTCGCCGACCCGCACCTGCTCCGGGTCCCGGCCGTCGGCCACCGCCTGGCTCACGTCCGCGTCGGTGACGATCCCGATCGGGACGGCGGCGTCGTCGGCCCGGGTGACGACGAGCGCGGTGTCGCCCGACCGCTTCATCAGGTAGGCGGCCGCGGCCAGGTGCGCCCCCTGCTCGACCGTCGTGACCGGCGGGCGCATCGCGGCCCCCACGGTGGGGGCGGCTGTGGGCGGCATGGCTCTCCTCGTGGCGTCGGGGACGGTCACTCCGGGCCCGGGGTGCCACCGAAGCGCTCGAGCCGGATGCTCGACGGCTCGTGGCCGAGGTCGACCAGCGTGGCGGCGACGGTCTCGACGAACACGGTGGGACCGCACACGAACACCCGCGGCCGCTCGGCGGGCGGGTAGGTCCGCTCGCGCAGCAGGGGGGCGTCGATGCGGCCGGTCGGACCCGGCCAGTCGGCCGGCGCACCGCGGGTGAGGGTGACCGTCGCCTCGGGCCCGAGCAGGCCGGTGCCCAGGACGTCGTCGGCGGTGCGGGCGGAGTACAGCAGCCGGACGGGGGTGGGGCTGCCGGCCCGGCGGGCGTGGTCGAGCATCGCGAGGAACGGCGAGACCCCGGCACCGCCGGCGACGAGCTGCACCGGGCGACGGCGCTCGGCCGGCGTGGCGCGGTCGGCGTCCGCGGACCAGACGAAGTAGCCGCCGATCGGGCCGCGGAGCTCCAGGGCGTCCCCGGACTGCATCTCGGCGGTGAGGTAGGGCGACACCTCACCGCCCTCGAGGTTCTCGACGAGCAGGTGCAGCTGCGGGTCCTCGGGCGGGGAGGCGATCGAGTAGCTGCGCTGGGCGCGGTAGCCGTCCTCGGCCGTCAGCCGCACGTCCACGTGCTGGCCGGGCAGGTGCCCGGTCCAGCCGTCCACGGCGAACACCAGCCGCCGGACCCGGGTGCTCTCGGGCCGGCTGTCGGCGAGCCTGGCCTGCAGCCAGGTCAGTCGCCGCTGTACCGCTGCTCGAGCCACGGGTCACCGCGGTCGTGGTAGCCGAAGGTCTCCCAGAAGCCGGGCTCGTTCACCCGGGTCAGCGTGAGCCCGCGGACCCACTTGGCGCTCTTCCAGAAGTACAGGTGGGGGACCAGCAGCCGCGCCGGGCCGCCGTGCTCGGGGGCGAGGGGCTCCCCGTTGTAGGTGTCGACCACCCAGGCCCGGCCGCCGGTCACGTCGTCGAGGGGCAGGTTGGTGGTGTACCCGCCGTCGCAGAACGCGACGAGGTACGACGCGCGGGCGCCGGCGTCGGCCAGCAGGGTGTCGACCGCGACGCCCTCCCACCGGGTGTCGAACTTCGACCACTTGGTGACGCAGTGGATGTCGACCGAGATCGCCTCGCGCGGCAGCGCCCGGAACTCCTCCCAGGTCCAGGTGCGCGGGGTCTCCACCTCGCCCCGCACGGAGAAGTCCCACCGCGCCACCGGCGTCCGCGGCGTGGGGCCGGCCGACAGCACCGGGAACCGGCTGCCGGTGTCGTACTGGCCGGGTGGCAGGCGGTCGTCCGTGGTGGCCGACCGCCTGCGGCCGAACCCCCGGGACACCAGTGACATGGCAGCCCCCTCTCGTCCGGGGTCCCACCCTGGACGGCACCGGGCGGGACAGCATCGGTCAGATGACCGTCACGCGCGGGCCGCGCCGCGCAGCTCGAGCAGGGCGTGCAGGAACGCCTCGGAGAAGGTCGGGAACGGCTGGATCACGTCCTCGAGCACCTCCAGCGGCACGCGGGCCCGGATGGCGAGGGTGGCCTGCTGCAGCCACTCGCCGGAGCCGGGGCCCAGGGCGTACGCCCCGGTCAGGTGCGTGCCGTCGGAGACGAGGGTGAGGAAGCCGGGCTCGGTGTCGTAGGAGCGGGTGTAGGTCGCCGTCCGCGCCACCTGCGACAGCGGCACGGTGGCCGTGACCGGGCCGTCGGCGTCCCCGACGGCGGCGGCCTCGGGGTCGGTGTAGGTCACCCGAGGGACGGCGGAGTAGTCCACGGCGCGCGGCCGGCCGAGGATGTTCGACGCCACCACGCGCGCCTGGTACTTGCCGACGTGGGTCAGCGGCCAGGGGGTCATCACGTCGCCGACGGCCCACAGCCCCTCGCGCGCGCACAGCCGGGCGTCGAGGCGGAGCTCCTCGAGGCCGACGGTCTCCAGGCCGATGTCGTGCACCCGGGGACGGCGGCCGGTGGCCACGAGCAGCCGGTCGCCGCGCAGCGGCTCGCCGTCGGGGAACTCGAGCACGAACTCGCCGTCCTCGTACCGGGCCGCCGACGCCATCCGGCCCAGGTGCAGGCCCACGCCCTCGGCCGCCAGCGCCGTGCCCAGCGCGGTCCCCAGCGCCCGGGGCTCGCGGGCGAGCAGGTGGTCCATGCCCTCGACGATCGACGCCGAGCCGCCCAGCCGGGTCACCGCCTGCGCCATCTCCACGCCGACCGGGCCGCCGCCGAGGACCAGCAGGTGCCGGGGGACCTCGGTCATGCTCGTCGCCTCGCGGCTGGTCCAGGAGCCGGGCAGCTCGCGCAGGCCGGGGACGGGGGGCACGAAGGGGTCCGAGCCGGTGGCCACCACGACGTGCCGGGCGGTGTGGACGGTCCTGTCGACCTGCACCCGGCCGTGGCCGGCGAGGCGGCCGTGGCCGCGGATGACGTCGATGCCCTCGCCCTCGGCCCACTTCACGGCGCCGGCGTCGTCGTAGTCGCTGACCATGAAGTCCCGCCAGCCGAAGGCGGCCGCGGTGTCCACCGGGCCGGTCACCGCCTGCGCCGCGCCGGGTGCCCGCCGGGCCGCGGCCACCGCCTCGCCGGGCCGGAGCAGGGTCTTCGACGGGATGCACGCCCAGTAGGAGCACTCCCCGCCGAGCCGCTCGCGTTCCACGATGGCGACCCGCAGGCCGCCGTCGGCGAGGCGCGCGGCGCAGTGCTCACCGGGAGCCCCGCCGCCCAGCACGATGACGTCGTAGTCCATGACCGCTCCTCGGGTGTCGTCGCTGCGGGTGGGGGAGACCGACGGGTCACCGTCGGCCGGCCGTCTGGGCGGGCACCGGCCGCACCGTCGAGGGGACCGGCATCGGCGCGGGCGCGGGCATCGGCGCGGGGGTGGGCCGGTCGGAGGCGAACAGCGCGGTGACGGCGGCGGCCGCGAGGGCCAGCCCGGTCATCACGAGCATGGCCGGCCGGTAGCCGTCGGCCAGCGCCGGTCCCAGCTCGCCGTCGCCGGTGCCGACCAGGACGGGCACGAGGGCGACCAGCAGCAGCGCGCCCACCCGCGCCGCCGCGTCGTTGACCGCGGAGGCCTCGCCGAGGTCGTCGTCGCTCACGGCGGCGAGCACGGCCGAGGTCAGCGGGGCGACCGTGAGCGCCAGGCCCACGCCCCACAGCAGCGCGCCGGGGAGGAGGCCCTCGACCCAGCGGTCGCCGGCGTCGACGGTCGAGAGCACGAGGAAGGAGCCGGCGATGACGAGGATGCCGGCGACCATCAGCCGGCGCGGCCCGACCCGGCCGACCAGCCCGCCGACGACCGGGGAGAGCACGAGGAAGACCGCGGCCTCCGGGATCAGCACGGCACCGGCCTCGGCGGCGCTGTAGCCGAGCTGGAGCTGGACCTGCAGGACCAGCAGGTACGCGGCGGCGGCGAGCGCGCCGTAGAGCAGCACCGTGGCGACGTTGATGGCGTCGAACTGGCGGAAGGTGAACAGCGACAGGCGCAGCATCGGGCTGCGCTGCCGGCGCTCGACGGGCACCAGCGCGGCGAGGCACAGGACGCCGCCGATCCCGGTGAGCAGGACCCGCGGGCTCAGCCAGCCGGCCACCGGCCCGGCCATGAGGGCGAAGACGACGCCGCCGAACCCGGCGACCGACAGCACCGCGCCGGCGACGTCCAGCGACAGCGGCCGCCGGGCCCCGCCGGTCTCGGGGACGTGCCGCAGCACCCAGACCGCGGCGAGGACGAGCGGGACGTTGAGCAGGAACAGGTACCGCCAGGACGTGGTGTCGACCAGCCAGCCGCCGGCGTAGGGGCCCAGGGTCATGCCGAGGGTCGCCAGGCCCGCCCAGACGCCGATGCCCCGCGCGCGGTCGGCGACCAGGAGGGTCCCGTTGAGCAGGGCGAGGGCGCTGGGCACCACCAGGGCGGCGCCGGCGCCCTGGACCAGCCGGGCCGTGACCAGGGTGGCGGTGGTCGGGGCGACCGCGCACAGCACCGAGGCGACGAGCATCACGACCAGACCGACGAGCAGCGCCCGCCGCCGGCCGAGGGCGTCGATGAGGGCGCCGGCGGGCAGCAGCAGCGCCGCGGCGGTCAGCAGGTAGCCGGCCACCACCCACTGCACGCCGGACACGCTCGCCCGCAGGTCGGCCTCGATGGCCGGCACCGCGACGTTGACGACGGCGGCGTCGAGGAAGGCGACCATCGACGCGAGCACGGTCGCGGCGACCAGCGCGGCGCCCGGCCCGCTGCGCAGCGCGACGAGCCCGCCGTGCGGCGGGCCGGCCGCCGTGCGGGTCGCGCCGTCGCCGGCGGGGTCGTGCCGCCGGGGATCGCCGTCCACGGGATCGCCGTCCACGGGATCGCCGTCCACGGGATCGCCGTTCACGGGATCGCCGTCCACGGGGCCGCCTCCGGGCGCCGGTCAGTGCGGGGCGCCCTCGATGACGAGGGTGGCGTCGGCGACGGCCTCCTCGGCGGTGCGCCCCTGCCGGCGGGCCACGATGTAGCCGGCGTACCAGTCGGCCCAGTGGTGCGGCGGCCCCACCGGCTCGTACTGCCCGTGGTGCTCCTCGGCCTCGCGCAGCAGGCCGGCCAGCGTCGGGACGTCCATCTCGTCCACGTCGTCCTCCTCGGTCTCGGTGTCGGTGTCGGTGTCGGTGGTCAGCGGCCGGGCAGGCGGGTGGTGAGCTCCTGCAGCACGTACCGGTTGCCGTCGGGGTCGGCGAAGGTGGCGTAGGACGCGTAGCTGCGGCGCTCGGGGTCGGGCCCGGGGGCGTGCGTGGTGGGGTCGCCGCGGACGGCCAGGCCGCCGCCGGCGTCGTGGAAGACCTCGCTGACGTCCGCGCCGTTCTCGATCAGCTCCGCGCGGGCGGCCTCGATGTCGGTGACCGCGAGGAACATCCCGCCGCCCGCGCCGGGTGCCGTGGGCTGCAGGCCGATGCCGAAGTGGATGGAGCAGGGGGAGCCGGGCGGCGTCATCTGGATGATCCGGAAGCCCTCGTCGACGAGGAAGTCGGCGTCCTCCCGCCAGCCGAGGTCCTTGTAGAACTGCTTGGCCCGGTCGACGTCGGAGACGCCGATGACGACGGCCTCGAGCTTCATGTCCACGGGGTGCTCCCTCACGCTCGCCGGACCCGGCGCCGACCGGTGCCGGTCGCACCAGGCTGGTCCGCCGGCCTCCGCGTCGGACCAGGGAGAGTCACTGGTCCGGCCCCGGGGCCGGCGGGAGGAGGAGCCGGCGGGCCCGGGACCAGGGACTGTGCCTGGCGCGACCGCGAGCGGGGAGCGGCAGCGTCGGGCGGGAGCCGACCGGGGAGGAGCGACCGTCGGCGGTCGAGGACCCCGGGGCCGGACGAGAGGGGCATCCGATGCGTTCCGACATCGCGCCGGGCGGGGTCTTCCCCGACTACTCGCTCCCCGACCACACGGGCGTCGAGCGCACGCTCGGCGAGTTGCAGGACCGCGACCCGATGGTGCTGGTCCTGGCCCGCGGCCACCACTGCCCGGAGGACCACCAGCAGCACCTGGAGCTGGCGGCCTTCCAGTCGAGGATCGGGGTGGCCCGCACCCGGATCGTCACCGTCACCACCGACGACCGCCACACCGCGCAGGAGTTCCGGGCGTCGGTGGGCGCCCAGTGGCCGTTCCTGTCCGACCCCGGGCGGATCGTGCAGCGCGACCTGGACATCCAGGACTACACCGACCCCGGCAACGACCCGATGGTGCCGCACACCCTGGTGCTCAAGCCGGGCCTGGTCGTGCACTCGGTCTACAACGGCCACTGGTTCTGGGGCCGGCCCTCGATCTGCGACCTGTGGCACGACCTGCGCGCCGCGACCGCCGAGATCCGCCCGGACTGGGACCTGAGCCGGCCGGGGTTGCGCGAGGCGTGGGAGGCCGGCGAGTGGTCGCACTTCTCCGCGGAGGACCGGCGGGCTCCCCGGCCGGCGGCCCGGGTCGGCTGAGGGCCGGACCCGCCCGGTCGCTCAGGCGTCGTCGCGGGCCAGCGCGTCGACCAGCTCCCGCCGCGAGCTGACGCCGAGCTTGGTGAACACCTTCCGCAGGTGCCACTCGACGGTGCGGGGGCTGAGGAACAGCTGCGTGCCGATCTCCGGGTTGGTCAGCCGCTCGGCGGCGAGCCGGGCGATCTGCGCCTCCTGCGGGGTGAGCTCGTCGAGGGTCGCGACGACGCGCCGCCGCGCGGTCTCCCCGGTGCCGGTCAGCTCCTGCCGGGCCCGCTCGGCGAAGGCCTCCATCCCCATGTCGACGAGCATCCGGTGGGCGGTGCGGAGGTGGTCGCGGGCCTCCCGCCGCCGGCCCTCGCGGCGCAGCCACTCCCCGAACAGCAGGTGCGCGCGGGCCTGCGCCACCCGGATGCTGGTGCGGGCGAGCCGGTCGACCGCCTCCCGGTGGAGCGCCTCGGCGTCGTCCCCGCTGCTGAGCAGGGCCCGGCATCGGGCGTCCACCCCGAGCGCCCAGTCGGTCCCGCTGGCCCGCGCGAACGCGGTGAACCGGGACGCGGGTCCGGTGGCCCGCCCGGCCCGGCCGCTGCGCACCGCCGCCTCGACGACCTCCGGCCACACCCAGGTCCACAGCTCGAGCCCGTCGGCCCGGTCGGCCGCGCTCTCCGCGGCGGTCAGCGCCTCGTCGTACCGGCACAGGCCGAGGAGCATCACCGCCCGCGTCCAGTCCGCGGAGATCAGCCACAGGCCCTCACCCCGGCGCACGACGTCCTCGCGGCTGGCCTCCACCAGCGCCCGCGCCTCGGCCTCGCGGCCCCGCCAGGTGGCCAGGCTGACCGCACCGTAGGGGGTGACCCGGCTGCCGATCGCCTCGGTGACGGCGGCCGCCTCGCCGGCGAGGGACGTCGCGACGGCGAGGTTGCCGGCGAACAGCTGCATGCTGAACCGCTCGGTGAGCGCCGTGGGCAGCAGGGACAGCGCGCCGGTCCGGCGGGCGACCCGGACCTGGCGCTCGGAGAGCACGTCCCAGCTGGTGTCGTCGAAAAGCGCACGGGCCGTCCGGCAGGCCAGCCACAGCCAGCGCAGCGCGTCGTCCTCGGGGAGCGGCTCCTCCCGCATCGCGGTCAGCGCCCGCCGCAGCACCGGGATCCCGGCCCCGTGGCCCCGGGTGAGCAGCAGCGCGAGCCCGTCGAGGAGCAGGGCGCACGACCGCGGCAGGTCGGAGGGGGAGGGGCCCCAGCCGGCGGTGACGACGGCGTCGGCCACCTCGCGCAGGTCACCGCCGCGGGCCTCCCGCCCGGCCGCCACCGCCGCGGCGAACGCGTCGAGGTAGGTGGCGCGCGCGAGGATGGCGTCCAGCGGCTCCAGCCGGCGGGCCGCGGACAGCAGCAGCCGGGGAGCGTCCCGGCCGCGGGTCGCGGCGAAGGTGATCTGGGCGTCCAGCAGCTCCGCCCGGGCCCGGTCCAGCTCGTCCAGGGGACCGAGCCGTGCGGTGGAGAGCAGCTCGACCGCGCGCTCGGCAGCTCCGGCGAGGTTGGCGCTGGAGGCCGCGGCCAGGGCCCGGCGGGCCCGCCGCGCGGGGTCGGGGGTCAGCGCCACGGCCCGTTCGAGGAAGACCGCGGCGGCGGCCTGCCCGCCCCGGGCGCGCACCCGGCTCGCCGCCCGCTCGAGCTCCTCGGCGACGTCCTCGTCCAGGCCCGCCGTCCCCTGCGCCCGGTGCCACGCGCGGCGGTCGGGGTCGGTGCCGGGATCGACCGAGGACGCCAGCGCGCGGTGGGCGGTGCGGCGCTCCTCCGGGGACGCCGCGCGGTAGACCGCGGACCGCACCAGGGGGTGGCGGAAGCGGACGGAGGTGTCGATCTCCACCAGCCCCGCGTCGGTCGCGGGGGTCACCGCCTCGGCGCCGATGCCGAGCCGGCCGGCGGCGCGCCAGACCGGGACCGGGTCGCCCACCGGGTCCGCGGCGGCGATGAGCAGCAGCCGGCGGGTCACCTCCGGCAGCGGCGCGAGCCGGCGCCGGAAGACGTCCTCGATCCGGCCGGCCACCGGAGTGGCGTCGGGCAGCCCGAAGCCGCCCGCGAGCTCGGCGGGCGTGCGCCCCTGCGGGAGCTCCAGCAGGGCGAGGGGGTTGCCGCGGGCCTCGGCCACGATGCGGTCGCGCACCCGGGGGTCGAGGGTGCCGGTCACCGCCGAGTCCACGAGCGCCCGCGCATCGGTGTTGTCCAGCCCGCGGACGACGAGCTCCGGCAGCCCGGCCAGCACCGGCTCGCGGTCGGACGGGCGGACGGCGAACACCAGGGCGACGGGCTCGGCGGCGAGCCGGCGGGCGACGAACTCCAGGACCTGCGCCGAGGCCTGGTCCAGCCACTGGGCGTCGTCGACGATGCACAGCAGCGGCCGCTCCTCCGCCACCTCGGAGAGCAGGGTCAGCACGGCCAGGCCCACCAGGAAGCGGTCGGGTGCGGTTCCCGCCCGCAGGCCGAACGCGGTGCCGAGGGCCTGCTGCTGCGGCGCGGGCAGCGAGGCGAGCCGGTCGAGGTGGGGACCGCACAGCTGGTGCAGGCCGGCGAAGACCAGCTCCACCTCCGACTCCACGCCCGCCGCGCGGGCCACCTGGCACCCGGCCGAGCGCTGGAGGAGGAAGTCCAGCAGCGCGGTCTTGCCGATCCCGGCCTCGCCGCGCAGGACCAACACCTGGCTGCGCCCGGCCTTGGTGGCCGCCACCAGGCCGCTGAGCCGGTCGCACTCGGCGCGGCGCCCGACCAGGCCCGGCCACCTGCCGACGGTCGTGCCTCCCGTCTCGAGGCGGTCGTGCGGGGACCGCCCGGCACCGGTGCGCAGCCGTGCGGGTGGCACGGCGCGCGCGGCGGGGTCCCGACCCTCGGGGCCCGGACGCCGGGGATCCGCTCCGGCCGGGCGCCTCGGCGCCGGTGGGCGCAGTCCGGTGGACCCGCGGCGGGGGACCGCCATGACACCTCCTCCCGGGACAGCGGGAGCAGGAGCTGCCCGCCGGGGAGGACGGGCCGGCCGGAGCTCTCCCGGGCCCGGAACGCTAGGCAGTCGCGCGGCCGGGGGCATCGGTCATCCGACTCGACCAGGGTCTCCCACGGGCGCGACCGGCCGCGGAGGCCCCCATCGTGGCCGCGTGGTGAGCGACGCGGCGGGCACGGACGGGCGCGGGCCGGCGACGCCGGGCGCCTGGGAGCGGGTGGTGCACGACCACTCCGCCCGGGTCTACCGGCTGGCCTACCGGCTCTCCGGCGACACGCAGGACGCCGCGGACCTGACCCGGGAGACCTTCGTGCAGGTGTTCCGCTCACCGGCGGGCCCCGCGCCGGGCGGCCCGGAGGCGCCGCTGCACCGGATCACGACGGGGCTGTTCCTCGACCTGGTCGAGCGCCGGCAGCGGACCGGCACCCCGGCGCGGCCCGGCGCGGGGACGGGCCCCGGACTCCCGGTGCAGGAGGCACTGGACGCGCTGCCGCCGGAGGTCCGCGTCCCCGTCGTCCTGCGCGACGTCGCGGGGCTGCCCTACGACGAGATCGCGGCCACCCTCGGCATCGGTCGCGGCGCCGTCGGCAGCCGCATCCACCACGGCCGCGCCGGGCTGCGGCGCTGCCTCCCGGCCCCGCCCCGGGACCGGGCGGTCGCCGACCGGCCGGGGCGGTCCGCCGGGCACCTGGTGCGCGGGCGGCCGGGCGAGCAGCATCCGTCCTGACCGCCGTCCGCCCGTGACCGCACGAGGAGCGCACCGCGACATGCCGACCGAACCGCAGCCGGCGACCGACCTGGCCCGGCGCTCGCCCCCGTCCGTCCTGGTGGTCTTCGGTGCGTCGGGGGACCTGACCGCCCGCAAGCTGCTGCCCGCGCTGGAGCGGCTGGCCGCCTACGGCGCGCTGCCCCCGGAGGTCGCCCTCGTCGGGGTCGCCCGCACGCCCATGACCGACGAGGAGTTCGGCAACTACTGCCGGACCACCGTCGCCGCCACCGACGACCCGCGCTGGACCGAGCTCACCGCCTCGGCGCGCTACGTCGCCGGCGACTACGACGACCCGGGCACCTACTCCCGGCTCGCCGAGGTGCTCGCCGACTGCGACCGGCGCCACGGCACCGCCGGCGGCCGGGTGTACTACTTCGCCACCCCGCCGCGGCTGTTCGGGCCGATCGCGGTGAACCTGGGCAAGGCGGGCCTCGGCACGCCGGCCGGCGAGGGTTTCGTGCGGGCGGTGATCGAGAAGCCGTTCGGCTGGGACGAGGCCAGCGCGCGCGACCTCTACACCGAGCTGACGACGGCGTTCACCGAGGAGCAGATCTTCCGCATCGACCACTACCTGGCCAAGGAGACGGTGCAGAACCTGCTGGCGCTGCGCTTCGCCAACTCGGTGTTCGAGCCGATCTGGAACCGCACCTGGGTCGACGACGTGCAGATCACCGTCGCCGAGACCCTGGGGGTCGGCTCCCGCGGCGGGTTCTACGAGACGACCGGGGCGATGCGCGACATCGTGCAGAACCACGTGCTGCAGGTGCTGTCTCTGTTCCTCATGGAGCCCCCGACGTCCTTCCACGCCGAGGCGATCCGCGACGAGAAGGTCAAGCTGCTGCGCGCGCTGCGGCCGCTGGACGAGGAGGCGCAGATCGCCGCCAACACCGTCCGCGGCCAGTACACCCGCGGCGGCACCCGCGAGGAGCTGATGCCCGGGTACCGGGAGGAGCCCGGCGTGGACCCGCTGAGCTCCACCGAGACGTTCGTGGCCATGCGGCTGGACATCGACAACTGGCGCTGGACCGGCGTGCCGGTGTTCGTGCGCACCGGCAAGCGGCTGCCCGCCCGGGTCACCGAGGTCGCCATCCAGTTCCGCCGGCCGCCGCAGCTGCCGCTGTTCCCCGGCACCGGCGACGGCCTGGAACCCGACGCGCTGGTCGTGCGGGTCCAGCCCGACGAGGGGGTGAGCCTGCGCTTCGGCGCCAAGGTCCCCGGCCACGCCTTCCGCGTGCAGAAGGCCTCGATGGACTTCTCCTACGAGAGCTTCGAGCAGGAGTCGATCGACGCCTACGAGCGGGTCATCCTCGACGCGCTGATCGGCGACCCCACCCTGTTCATCCGCGCCGACGAGGTGGGCCGCTCCTGGCGCATCGTCGACCCGGTGCTGCGGTACTGGGCGAGCGACACCGCGCCCATCCCGCTCTACCAGGCCAGCACGTGGGGACCGCCGGAGGCAGGCGCGCTGATGACCCGCGAGGGCCGACGGTGGCGCCATGGGGGGTGAGCCCGCGCCGCGCGGCCGCCCGGGGTCAGCCGTCGCCGGCGGCGGCCGGCCGCAGCAGGACGGCCTCGTCCGGCTGCAGCACCAGCCCGGGCAGCGCGACGGTCCCGCGGCCGTCCCGCGCGGGGTCGGTGGACACGACGACGGCGTGCGCCCCGCCGGGCAGGTCGCCGCCCTCGAGCCGCCGTGGGCCGGAGGCGAAGTTGACGGCGGCCACCAGCCGGCCGGCGCCCTCGCCGCGCACCCACGCCAGCACGTCGGGGCCGGCGTCGAGCACCCGCTGGGCGCCCGACTGCAGGGCGGGGGAGCCCGCGCGCAGCTCACCCAGCCGGCGCACCAGGGACAGCGTCGAGGCGGGGTCGGCGATCTGGCGCTCGGCGCACAGCCGCTCGGCGTCGGCCACCAGCGGCAGCCACGGCGTCCCGGTGGTGAAGCCGGCGCCCGGGCCGGCCACCGACGGCGGCCGCCAGGGGAGCGGCGCGCGCTCGGGGTCGCGGCCGTCGACGTCGACCACCCGGTCCGGCGGCACGTCGGCGTCGGGGAGGCCGAGCTCGTCGCCCTGGTAGAGGAACGGCGTGCCGCGCAGCGCGGTCAGCAGCAGCGCGGCCGCCCGGGCGCGGGCCGGCCCGGAGCCACTGCCGTCGTCGTACCGGGTGGCGATCCGCGAGTGGTCGTGGTTGCCGAGGAACCAGGCGGGCCAGGCGTCGGGCTCGGCCAGCTCCTCGAACTGCTCGACGGCGTCGCGGAAGGCGGCGGCGTCCCAGGGCAGGTGCAGGAAGACGAAGTTGTGCGCCATGTGCAGCTGGTCGCCGCCGGCCACGTAGTCGACCACCCGCCGCAGGTCGAGCAGGTACACCTCGCCGACGACCATGCGGTCGGGGTACTCGTCGACCACCCGGCGGATGCCGCGCAGCCGCTCGTGCGCGACCGGCTCCCAGTCCTGGTCGTGCCGCCGGTCGGCGCCAGCGTTGCTCCGCAGCAGCGGGTCCTTGCCGAGGCGCTGGAGGGCGTCGATCCGCAGCCCGTCGACGCCGCGGTCCAGCCAGAACCGCACGGTGTCGTGCATGGCGGCCTCGACCTCCGGGTTGTCCCAGTTCAGGTCCGGCTGCTGCCGGGTGTAGGAGTGCAGGTACCACTGCGCCGTGCGCTCGTCGTAGGACCAGGCCGGCCCGACGGCGGCGAAGTCCGACCGCCAGTCGTTGGGGGGCCCGCCGCCGGGGGCGCCGTCCCGCCAGACGTACCAGTCGCGCTTCGGGTCCTCCCGGGACGAGCGCGACGCCAGGAACCACGGGTGCCGGTCGGAGGAGTGGTTGGGCACCCAGTCCAGGACGACGCGGATGCCCCGCGCGTGGCAGTCGGCGATGAGCGCGTCGAGCTCGCCGAGGCCGCCGAAGAGCGGGTCGACGTCGCAGAAGTCGGCGACGTCGTAGCCGAAGTCGGCCATCGGCGAGGGGAAGACCGGGGAGAGCCACACCGCCCCGACGTGCAGGGCGGCGAGGTGGTCGAGGTGCTCCCGCAGACCGCGCAGGTCGCCCACGCCGTCGCCGTCCGCGTCGGCGAACGAGCGCGGGTAGACCTGGTAGACGGCGCCGCGCTGCCACCACTGGGGCTCTGCCATGCGCGGAGCGTAGGACCGGGCGGCGCGCCCCGCTGCCGCCCTGCCGAGTCCCGGCGCCGGCGGCCCGTCGGGGCCCGCCCGGTGGCCGGGCGGAGTGGAGGGACCACGCCATGACCGGTACGACACCCCGCCGGCGTCCGACCCTGCGCCTCCTGCGGCCGGCGGCGGCTGCCGTCCCGCGGGACGGAGCCGGCCCGCCCGGCCGCCGGCCGCGGGTGGTGGTGGTCGGGGGCGGGTTCGCGGGCTTCCACGCCCTGCGGTACCTGCAGCGCCACCTCCCGCCCGACGCCGCGGAGCTGGTGCTGGTCAGCCCGAACGACTACCTGCTCTACAGCCCGCTGCTGCCGGAGGTGGCCACCGGCGTCGTCGAGGCCCGGCACATCGCGGTGTCGCTGCGGCGCACCCTGCCCCGGGTGCGGCTGGTCCTGGGACGCGTGTCCGACGTCGACCTGACCGGGCGCACGGTCACCGTCGCGCGCGCGGACCTGGTGCAGACGCTGGCGTGGGACCAGCTGGTCCTGGCGCCGGGGTCGATCACCCGCCAGTTCGACATCCCCGGCGTGCCCGAGCACGCGCGCGGCCTGAAGACCCTGGTGGAGGCCGTCTACCTGCGCGACCACCTGCTCGAGCAGCTCGACCTCGCCGACGCCCAGCCCGACACCGAGGCCGGGCGGGTGGCGCGCGCCGAGCTGCTCACCGTGGTCGCGGTCGGCGCCGGGTACACCGGCACGGAGTTCGTCGCACAGGCGCAGCGGTGGCTGACCCGCATCGAGCGGCGCTGGGACCGCACCCGCGCCAGCGACGTGCGGTGGGTGCTGGTCGACGTCGCGCCCGCCGTCCTGCCCGAGCTCGGC
Organism: Geodermatophilus sp. SYSU D00700; assembly: GCF_054050255.1. Classification (NCBI taxonomy): domain Bacteria; kingdom Bacillati; phylum Actinomycetota; class Actinomycetes; order Geodermatophilales; family Geodermatophilaceae; genus Geodermatophilus; species Geodermatophilus sp. SYSU D00700. Next base: position 26,299 of record NZ_JBJGZA010000013.1, read on the forward strand.
CCGGAGCTCGGCGCGCACGCGCTGCGGGTGCTGCGCGACCGGGGCGTCGACGTCCGGCTGAGCACCAGCGTCGCCTCGGCCGAGGACACCCGGGTGACCCTCACCGACGGCACGACCATCGCCACCCGCACCCTCGTGTGGGGCGCCGGGGTCGTGGCCAGCCCGCTGGTCATGGGGCTGGGGCTGCCGACCCGCCGCGGCCGGCTGGTCACCGAGCCCGACCTGTCGGTGCCCGGGGTCGAGGGCCTGTGGGCGGCCGGGGACGCCGCCGCCGTGCCCGACCTCGCGGTGGACGAGACCGACGGGCGGCGGCCCGACACCCAGCCCACCGCCCAGCACGCGCAGCGGCAGGGGGTCGCGCTCGGCCGCAACATCGCCGCCACCCTGGGCTCGGGCACCCGGCGGCCCTACCGGCACCCCGACCTCGGCCTGGTGGCCGACCTCGGCGGGTTCGACGCCGTCGCCCGCCCGCTGGGGGTCAGGCTGACCGGTCCGGTGGCCAAGCTGGTGACCCGCGGCTACCACCTCTACGCCCTTCCGGCGATGTCCAACCGGATCCGGGTGGCCGCGGACTGGGCGTTCCAGAGCCTGCTCCCGCCCGACGAGACGCAGCTGTCGGTGGTGCGCGAGGAGGACGCCCGGCTGGCCACCGCCCAGGCCACCGCCATCTACGGTTCGACGGCGTAGGGGCGGTCGCGACCGGCAGGAGGCAGGACATGCCCGGATCCCGCGAGTGGGACCTGGAGGGACACGGCGGCCGGCTGGTCGCCCGGACCTGGGAGGGGGAGGGCGCCCCGACGCACGTCGTCGTCCTGGCCCACGGGTACGGCGAGCACGTCGGCCGGTACGAGCGGGCCGCGGCCGCGCTGGTCGCCGCCGGGGCCGTGGTGTACGCCGTCGACCACGTGGGGCACGGGAAGAGCGAGGGCGAGCGGGTGCTGGTGGCCGACTTCGAGGCGGTCGTCGACGACCTGCACCGGGTCGCCGAGCGGGCGCGGGCGGAGCACCCCGGCCTGCCCGTCGTCCTCCTCGGCCACTCGATGGGCGGGCTGGTCGCCGCCCGCTACGCGCAGCGCCACGGCGACACGCTCACCGCGGTGGTGCTCTCCGGCCCCCTGGTCGGCAGCTGGGAGGCCGCCGCCGCGCTGCTCGCGCTGCCCGAGCTGCCCGACGCCCCCCTCGACACCACCACGCTGTCCCGCGACCCCGAGGTGGGCAGGGCCTACGAGGACGACCCGCTGGTCTGGCACGGCCCGTTCAAGCGCCCGACGATCGAGGCGATCGACGAGGCCCTGCGCGCTGTCCTGGAGGGCCCGTCGCTGGGGGCGCTGCCGTTGCTGTGGGTGCACGGCGAGGCCGACGCGCTGGTCCCGGTCGAGGGCACCCGCGTGGGCATCGAGCACCTGCGGGGCGAGCGCCACGTCGAGCGGATCTACCCCGGCGCGCGGCACGAGGTGTTCAACGAGCTCAACGCCGAGGAGGTGCTGGCGGACGTGACCGCGTTCATCGACGAGGTGCTGTCCGCCCGTCGCGGCTGACCAGCAGGCGCGCCCGGTCGGCCGGTCGGGCGCGGTGCAGCGGCCTCGCGCAGGATCGTCCCGGGTCGGCGCCGACGGCGCCGCGGGGAGGAGGCGCGGGATGGCGGTCGACGAGGCGGAGCTGCGGCGGCGGTGGTCGGCCGGGCAGCCGTGCCACGGGGTGTGGAGCCTGCTGCCCGGGGCGGTGACCGGGGAGCTGCTCGCGCGGACCGGCGCCGACTACGTCGTCGTCGACCTCCAGCACGGCGCCGCCGCCGAGGCCGACCTGCCCGGCACCGCGGCGGCGGTCACCGCGGCCGGCGCGGTGCCGCTCGTCCGGACCCGCAGCCCGTCCTTCGCCGACGTCGGCCGGCCGCTCGACCTCGGCGCCCGCGGCGTGATCGTCCCCAACGTGCGCGACGCCGGCCACGCCCGCGAGATCGTGGCCGCCTGCCGGTACGCCCCGGCCGGCGGGCGCTCGATCGGCCGGCTCTCCGGCGGGTCCGACCGGCCGCTGGTGGTCCTCATGGTGGAGGCCGCGAGCGCGCTCGACGACCTCGACGCCCTCCTCGCCGTCGAGGGCCTCGACGGCGTCTACGTCGGCCCGGGCGACCTCTCGCTCTCGCTGGGCCTGACCGGCGAGGAGCGGCGGGCGGAGCTGCGCGGCGTGCTGTCCTCGATCGTCGCCCGGGCCGTGGCCGCCGGCGTGCCGGTCGGCGTCCACGCCTCCACCGCGCAGGAGGCCGCCGCGTACGCCGCGGAGGGCGCCACGATCGTCACCGTCGCCGTCGACGCCGTCTCGCTGGGGGCGGCAGTGAGCGGCGCCCTGGACGCCGCCCGGGAGGGGGCCGGCCGGCGGGGCTGACGCCTCTGGCCTCCGGCTGTATCAGCGCGGCTCCTGCGGCCCTCTGCCGGTCGACGTCCTCCCTCCCGATCGGGGACCGCCGATGGACCAGGACCTGCGCGTCACACTGCTCGACGGCTTCACCGTCCGGGCCGGGGGGCTGCCGGCCGCCGGGGACCTCCCCCCGGCCGCGCAGCGCCTGGTGGCCCTGCTGTGCCTGACCGGCGGGCCGGCCCGCGCGGACGTGTCCGGCCGGCTGTGGCCCGGCGCCGCCGAGGAACGGGCCCGGGCCAGGCTGCGGTCGGTGCTGTGGCGGCTGCGCCGCTGCGCTCCCGGGCTGGTGCTCGACACCGCGCCCGGCACGCTCCGGCTGGCCGCCGGCGTGCGCGTCGACGTCCGGGAGCTGCAGGCGTGGGCCGGGCAGGTGGGCGACCCGCGGGTGGCCGCTCGCCGGCTGGCCCTGCCGCGGCCGGCCCTGCTGGGCGACCTGCTGCCGGGCTGGTACGACGACTGGGTGCTGCGCGAGCGGGACCGGCTCGATCGGCTGCGGTCGCAGGCGCTCGAGACCGCGGCGGTGCGGCTGTCGGCCGCCGGCCGGTACGCCGAGGCGCTCGAGGCCGCCCACCTGGTGATCCGGGCCGAGCCGCTGCGGGAGAGTGCCCACCGCGCGGTGGTGCGCGTGCACCTGGCCGAGGGCAACGTGGCCGAGGCGCTGCGCGCCCACGACCTGTACCGGGACCTGCTGCGCGAGGAGCTCGGCGTGCCGCCGACGGGCCGGATGACCCGCCTGGTGCAGGGCCTGGGCCGGGCGGGACGGCTGGCGTCGTGACCGTGGGCAGGGTCCAACGACCGTTGACGCCCGTCGATGCGTGGCGGAACGATCCCGTGCTGTCACCACCGTCCGCCGGGACCCGCCGCCAGCCCGGAGCAGGCTCGAGAGGTGCCCCCATGAACGCCACGTCCGCGCGCATCCGCCTGCTCGACGGCTTCCGGGTCACGGCGGACGACGCGGGCGCGGACGCCGCCGTGTGCGACCTGCCGCACGGCGTCCAGCGGCTGGTCGCCCACCTGAGCCTGTCCGACTGCGCGGCCCGCGGGGCGATCGCCGGCCGGTTGTGGCCCGACGTCCCCGAGCCGCAGGCGCACGGCAGCCTCCGGTCGGCCCTGTGGCGGGTGCAGAAGGCGGTGCCCGGGCTGGTCGAGGTCTCCGGCAGTGCGGTGGCGCTCGCCCGGGGGGTCCGGGTCGACGTCCGCGAGCTCGTCGGCTGGGCCTCGGCCGTCCTCGACCCCGCGACCCCGGTGGCGACCGTCGACACCCCCGCCCCGGCGCTGGCGGGGGAGCTGCTGCCGGGGTGGGACGACGACTGGGTGCTGCTCGAACGTGAGCGGCTGCGCCAGCTGCGCCTGCACGCGCTGGAGGTGTGGGCCGACCGGCTGGTGCGCGCCGGCCGACACGGCGAGGCGGTGCGGGCCGCCTACGCCGCCGCCCGGGACGAGCCGCTGCGCGAGAGCGCGCACCGGGCGATCGTCCGGGTGCACCTCGCCGAGGGCAACCTCGCCGAGGCGGTGCGCGCCTACGACGCGTTCCGGACGACGCTCGCCCGGGAGCTCGGGGTGGCGCCGACCCGCCAGATGCAGGACCTGGTGTCCCGGTGGCGGGTGCGCCTGGTCACCGGGGACGGCCGCACGCGCGACCTCCCGCGGCCCCGTCCGGAGGCCGCCGTCCCCGTCCGGACCGCAGCGCCGGGAGCGGCCCGGCGGTGACGGCGCGGTGACGCCCGCCGCGTGGACTGGGACCACCCTCGGGGCCCGCCCGGCCCCGCGACGCGAGGAGGTCCCCGGTGTCCCTCGACGCACCCGAACGCCCCGGGCCGTCCGGGCGGGCCGGTCCCGTGGGCTACGACGCAGCCTTCCTGGGTGTCGACCTCCCCGCCCCGGTGCCCGGTCCGGCCGTCCTGCCCGATGTGGCACCCACGGTCGACGGCACCGGCCTCGTGGCCCACGAGCACTTCTCGCTGCAGGTGAGCGCGCCCCGCCGGCTGGCCCTGTGGGTCGGGTGGAACATCGACGGCGGCAGCCTCAAGGCGCTCAGCCGCCGCGGCCTGGAGTTCGTCCGGGACCCCCAGGTCGCCGGTGACCTCCAGGTCGGCGACGAGCTGTACGCGGGCAACCGTCTCGACCGCGGGCACATCGCGCGCCGCGCCGACCTGGTGTGGGGCAGCCTGCCCGTCGCGCGGCGCGCGAACCGCGACTCCTTCTACTTCACCAACATCGCGCCGCAGATGGACGACTTCAACCAGAGCACGCGCGACGGCGTGTGGGGCCGGCTCGAGGACGCCGTCCTCGCCGACGCCGACGTCGAGGACCTCCGGGTGAGCGTGTTCGGCGGGCCGGTGTTCGCCGACGACGACCGCGTCTACCGGGGCGTGCGGCTGCCACGCGAGTACTGGAAGGTCATCGCGTACCGAGAGGCCGGCGTGCTGCGGGCCCCGGCCTTCCTGCTGACGCAGTCGCTGGACCCGCTGCAGTTCATCGACCTCGACGAGTTCCGGGTCTTCCAGGTGACCGTCGCCGAGGTCGAGCAGCGCACCGGGCTGGTCTTCCCGGACCTGCTGGACGCGGCGGGTCCGTTCGTTCCCTCCCTGCTCACGGAGGAGCGGCGGCCGCTGGAGGGCACCGCCGACATCGTCTGGTGAGGGCCGTATCACCGCCTCCGCCGCCGCCTCCGTGGGGTGTCACACCCTCCCGGCTCCTGGAGGCGGGCCATGACCGACCAGTCGTCGTCGCCGTACCTGCGCGCCCTGTGGCGCGCCCGCGACCTCGGGCGGGCCGACGGGCTCCTCGAGGCCGCCGTCGGGCCGGCCGGGGAGCAGGTGCCGTCGGGTGCCTGCTGCCACGGGCGCGACCCCGACGGGCTCGCCCGCCTGGTCTGGGACGGCGAGGGCAGCGCACCGGCCGGGGTCCGGCTCAACGCCCCGGTCTGGTACGCGGACGGCTTCGGCGGCGCCCTCGCCGAGGCCGCGCGGGCCCGCCGCCGGGTGCCCTGCCCGAGGCCGCCGAGCGACTGACCTGACCGTCCCCCGGGGCCCACCGCGCCCGTCAGGGCACCGCGACGCTGACCGTCGTGGCGGCCTGACACGGGCCTGGCCCGCCCCCGACGCGCGAGCCGGGCCAGGAGGCGGTCCCGGTGGGCGTGGAACGCGGCCCTCGGCGTATCAACGGGTGCGTCCCGGCCTCCTCCCGACGAGACCCCCCGCCGTCCGCCGAGGAGCCGCCATGGGCGCGCACCGGACCGCTCCCGCAGCACGGGCGCTCGCCGCCGCGCAGGAGGCCAACGGCCGGCTGGGACACGAGAACCTCGGCCCGCTGTCGGCCACGCGCGGGTTCCTGCCCACCCGGCCGCCGCTCGAGCGGCTGCCGGAGAGCCACGCGGCCTGGGACGACACGGCGGCCCGGCTGCCGGCCCTGCTGCGGGACCTCACGGTCCGCGAGGTGCTCGGGCGGATGCCCGTGCTCCCGGCCGGGCCGGAGGACCTGCCCGACGCCGCGCTGCAGCGCGCGGCCACGGTGCTGGGGCTGCTCGCCCACGCCCACGTGCACAGCCGCGTCCCCCGGCCGGCCGGCCTGCCCGCGGGCGTCGCCGTCCCCTGGGCACAGGTGCGCCGCCGGCTGGGCCGGCCGCCGGAGCCCGTGCTCGGCTATCCCGACCTCATCGTCCACAACTGGCGGTCCGCCGCCGGGCGCGACGACCTCCCGCTGCTGTCCGACGACCTCCGGCTGCTCGTGCCCGCCGCCGGCAACGAGGAGGAGCGCGTCTTCTACCTCACCCAGGTCGAGATCCTGGCCCGCTGCGCGCCGGTGGTCCCGGCGGTGGTCGCCGCCCAGCAGGCGGTCCTCGACGACGACGCCGAGGCGCTGGCCCGCGCGCTGGACACCGTCACCGCCGCGGTCGAGGCCGCGACGCGGTCGCTGCGGCTCGTCGACCCCCGCCCGGGCAGCCGCACGCACGTCGACCCCGTCGTCTGGGCCAAGACGGTCGCCCCGCTGGCGGTGCCGGCGGCCGAGGGGGTGCTCGGCCCCAGCGGGACGGCGTCGCCGGTGTTCGCCCTGCTCGACGCGCTGGTCGGCCGGCGCGACCACGACAGCCGGCTGGGCCGGGAGATCCTGCTGCACCGCCGGACCCACCCGCCGCTCTGGCGGCGCTTCGTCGACGCGGTCGACGAGCTCCCGCCGGCCGGCTACGTCGCCGCCCGGCCCCGCCCGGACCTCGTGGCCTCGTTCGAGGCGGCGCGCGAGGCCTACGCGGGCGCCGACGGGTTCCTCGGCAGGCACCGGCGCCGGGTGTCGGGCTATCTCGCGGTCGCCTTCATGGTCGGCCGCGGGGTGACCATCGGCGGGTTCAGCGGGACCCCGCGCGAGCTGACCTGGCAGACCGTCGACACCGCGCTCACCGCGTCCCGCGCCGAGCGGGTGCCCGCGCGGACGGGGGACCCGGCGCCAGGGCCGTGCGCGAGCGCGCCCGCCCGGCCCGCGCGGCGGGGCCGCGGCCTGGCCGACCTCGCCGAGCACAACGACGACGAGCACGGCTGGTGGGTGGCGATCGACGGCCGTGTCCACGACGTCACCGGCTTCGTACAGCGCCACCCCGGCGGCGAGGCGGTGCTGCGGGCGCACGCCGGACTCGACGCCACGGCCGCCTTCGGCCGCGCGCACCGCGACCGGCCCGGGCTGCAGCGGCTGCGGGAGACCACCGACGTCGGGCCGCTCGTGCGTCCCGCCCTGGACCTGGGCGGCGGCCTGCACGACGCCTGGGCCCGCGCGCTCGCCGACCTCGTGCACCTGCAGAACGCGTTCCGGCTCGACCGCTCCTTCGGGAGGGGCACCGACCTGTGTCGGCCAGGCGGCGACCGCCCCTCCGCGCTGCAGGCCGACCGCGCCGCCGACACCGCCGCCCGGTTCGGCGACGAGTACCTGCCGCGGTTCGCCGCCGAGGTCCTCGCGCCCCTGGCCGAGCGGGTGCTGCGGGAGCAGCAGGGAGCCGCCCGTGGGATCCGGGTCGTCCCCGGGCCGCCGCCGGAGGGCGGCCTCCGGCGGCGACTCGACCTGGTCGAGCGCCGGCTGGCCGCCACCAAGGAGCTGCTCGTCGCCGGTGCCCGCTGCTTCGACACGTGGGGCGACGCCGTCCTGGGCAGGGGCGACCTGTGGCGGCTGGCCGCGCAGGCGGTCCCGGCCTGCGCCGGCGCGGGGACCGTCGCCGTGCACCGCCGCCGCGGACCGGAGCCGCGACCGTGACGGCCTCGATCGTGATCTCGAGCAGGCCTCGGCGCGCCTGCGGGTGCCCGGTCGATCCGGCGAGCCACAGGCTCAGGGGGTGGTCCGACCGTCGATGAACCTGACGAGGTACCAGGTGGTCGTCGTGAACAGGTCGATGTCGTTCAGCCTCCGACAGCGGCTTCCTCGTCGTGACTCAGGCTTCCCTGCGCTGCGGCTTCCGACACAACGACCAGATCAGCAACCACTTCGACCATCGCTCCGGGCCGCCGTCGACGGGTGAGCCGCCTGGGCTGCCGAACAGGCCGCGGAGGTCGATCGTGAGCGCCAGGACCAGGATCGGGATGACCTGAGCCGCGGCACTGTAGAAGTCGTTCACGGGAGGCACCCCTCTCCTCGGCCGTCCGCTCCGCTCGGTCCCGGCCTCCCGGGACGGTCGCCCCGGGAGGCCGGGCCGCGTCAGACGGGCAGGATCCGCAGCGGGACGCCGAAGCCGTCGAGCCGGCGGTTCCCGTTCTTGTTCGCCGAATAGGCGCCCGCGTCGGCCAGCAGCTGGTCGAGCGCGGCCCGGGCCGTCGGGGCCTGCCCGTCGCGGACCATGCGGACCACCGCACCGGCCACCTGGGGTGCGGCGAACGAGGTGCCGCTCCAGGTGGCCCACGAGCTCGGCCCGAAGTCGTCCGGGTCGACCAGGTCCGAGGTCGGCGACTCCTCGCCGATCACGTAGGTGGAGACGACGCCCTGCCCGAGGGTCGAGCAGGTCACCCAGCCGCCCCGCGAGGACCACTCGGCGCCCACCACCTGCTGGTCGTCCCGGTCGTCGAGGCGGAGCGCGGCCACGGCCACCACGTGCCGCTCGAACTCGGGGTCGGCGGCGAACGCCGCGGGCCAGCACGGGCGGCCGTCGTCGCCGTAGTTGCCCGCCGCGCAGACGACGAGCAGGTGGCGTCCCTGGCGCCCGGCGACGGCGATCGCCGTGCGGAGGGCCTGCTCCATCGCCAGTGGCGGCCGGTCGCCCGAGGTCTGGAAGCCGAGGGACAGGTTGACCACCTCCGCGCCGTCGCGGGCCGCGCAGACCAGTTCGCGTGCGACGTCCACCTCGTCCCCCTCGCCCTCGGTGTCGAGCGCGCGCCGCACGTCCAGCCGCGCGCCGGGCGCGACCTGCTCGACGACGCCGGTGGTGAAGGTGCCGTGCCCGGCGGCGCGGTCGAGGAAGCGGTCGGCCGGGACGACGTCGAGCAGGTCCAGGTTGTCGGTGCCCGCCAGGCCGGCCAGCCAGCCGTCACCGCGTTGCTCCGCGCTCACCCCGTTGTCGACGACGGTCACCAGCGGGTCCCCGCCCCTCCCGGGCACCGGCCGGTGGTCCCAGGACGCGCCGGGACCCGGCCCGGAGGGCTCCGGGCCGCCCGCTGCCTTCCGGATCGCCCCCAGCAGGGAGACGTGGCTGGGCGCCGCCCGCGCGACGGCCACCTCCCCGGCCACCGCTCCCGACGCGCGCAGGCTGCGGGCACCGGCACCGACGGACACCAGCACGCGCAGGTCGTCCAGTCCGGGGACCGTCAGCACCTGCGGCGCGTAGTACCGCGACTCCAGCTCGGCGACGACCGCGGGGACGTCGTCCCGGTGCACCACGAGCCGGTTCGGGGTGACGGCGGTCCCGTCGCGCTCGACCCGGATCCGGGCCGGCCCGATGCCGCTGCGCCGCTCCTTCAGGTCGGCCAGGGCCCGCAGGTGGTCCTCCCGAGGACCGCCGTTGGCGGCCATCTCGGCCAGCCACGCGGCGATCTGGGTCCGCACCGCGGCCCGCTGGGCGGCGATCTGCTGTGGCGCGCGCTGGTCGGCCGGGGCCTCGGGGAACTGGTAGGCGTCCGCCATGGTGGATCTCCTCCTCGTCGCGCCGGGTCCGGGGCAGAATCGTCCCGGTGACCGGCGTCACACGGGAAGAGCTCCGCGGCTCGCTCCTGATACGCGCCCAGGAGGCCTACGACGGGGTCGTCGGGGACCCCCGGCGCTTCGACCGGGCCGCGGCCGACGTCGTCGAGGCCGCCCGCCGCGCCCTCGACACCGAGGCGCTGGTGGTCGGCCTGCGGGCGGTGGCCTGGTCGGCCCGGGCCCGGCGGGAGAACCGGCGCGCCCTGCGGCTGCTCGACGAGGCGCTCCGGCTGGCGCGGCGCGCCGGGCTGACCGCCCGGGTCGCGGAGCTCCTCGTCACCCGGGCGGCGGTCGTGCTCGAGCTCGGGCAGGTCGCCGTCGCGCTCCGCGACCTCGACCGGGCGGTCCCCGGCGAGGGCCGGCCGCCGCCCGAGGCCGACTTCATGCGCGCGGTGCTGCTGCACAACCTCGGCCGGCTGGAGCCCGCGGCGGCGTCCTACCGCCGGGTGGTCGCCGACCCCGCGGCGACCCTGGACAACCGCGGCAGCGCGGCGAACAACCTCGCCCTGGTCGCCGCCTCCCGGGGCCGGTTCGACGAGAGCCTGCGGCACCTCGACCGCGCCGAGGAGCTGGCCGCCGGCATCGGGCCGTCGATGTACGCGTTCGTCGCGCACAACCGCGGCCTCGTCCTCGCGCAGAGCGGACGGCTGGCCGAGGGGCTGGCCCAGCTCGACCGGGCCACCGAGCTGTTCACCCGGACCGGCGTGCCACTGGGCGAGTACCACATGGAGTACGCCGACGTCCTGGCCGAGCTGCGGCTGCTGCCGGAGGCGCGCGAGCTGGCCGGCCGCGCCGCCGCCGACCTCGAGGCCCAGGGCGTGCTGCTCCTCGCCGCGGAGGCGCGGCTGACCGTGGCGCAGACCGCGCTGCTGGCCGGGGACGCCGCGGCGGCGCGGACGGCGGCCGACGAGGCCGGGCGGCTGTTCCGCCGGCAGCGCCGGACGGCCTGGGCCGCGCGGGCCACCGTCCTGGCCGCCGAGGCCGCCGCCCTCGACGGCAGCGCCGACCTGCCGCTGCTGCGGCGCGCGGCGCGGGCGGCCGGGTTCCTCGACCGGTCGGGCATGCCGTCGGCCGCCGCGGCCGCGCACCTGGCCGCCGGCCGGCTGGCCGCCGACCTCGGGCGCCCCCGCGTCGCGCGGCGCTGCCTCGGGGTGGCGCGCGACCGCAGCCGGCGGGGGCCGGTGCTGCTGCGCCTGCGCGGGCACCTCGCCGCCGCGTCGGCGGCGCGGCTCGCCGGTGACGACGACGCGGTGCTGCGGCAGTGCCGCGCCGGGCTCGCCGACCTGGCCCGGCACCGCGCCGCGCTGGGCTCCACGGAGCTGCGGGCGCTGGCCTCCGGGCACGGGGTCGAGCTCGGGCGCCTCGGACTGGAGACGCTGCTGTCGACCGGCTCCCCGCTGCGGGTGCTGGGCTGGATGGAGCAGACCCGCGCCGCCGCGCTGCTCGCCGTCGAGCCCCCGGTGCCCGACGGGCTGCAGGACGAGCTCGCCGAGCTCCGGCTGGTGCACGCCGAGCTCGCACAGGCGCTGCGCGACACCGGCGAGGAACCGGCCGAGCTGCGCGCCCGCCAGACCGCGGCGGAGGCCCGGCTGCGGCGCGCCACCTGGCACCGGTCGGGGTCCGCGCCGGCCCGGGCGCCGGTCTGCACGCCCGGCGAGCTGCGCCGGCGCCTCGACGGGCGCGCCCTGGCGTCGTTCGCCACGGTCGGCGACGAGCTGGTCGCCGTCGTCCTGCACGCCGGAGACAGCCGCCTGGTCCGGCTGGGCCCGGTCGCGCCGGTGCGGGCCGAGGGCGACAGCCTGCTGTTCGCCCTGCGCCGGCTGGTGCGCCCGGGCCGGGCCGCCGCGGTCGCGGCCGCGCGGGCCGCCGCCGAGCAGGGGCTGCGCCGGCTCGCGGACCTGCTGCTGCACCCGCTCGGGGTGCCCGCGGACGTCCCGCTGGTCGTCGTGCCCGACGGCCGGACCCGCCGCGTGCCGTGGCCGGCGCTGCACCGCGCACCGGTGTCGACCGCGCCGTCGGCCGCGCTGTGGGCACGCACCGCCGCCGACGTGACCCGGCCCGCCGGCCGGGTGGTGCTGGTGGCCGGGCCGCGGCTGCCCGGCGCGGTCGCCGAGGTCGAGGCGGTGCGCTCCTGCCACCCGGCCCCGGACGTCCTGACCGGCGAGGCGGCGACGGTGGCCGCGACCACCGCCGCCCTCGCCGGCGCCGGCCTCGCCCACCTCGCCTGCCACGGCCGGCTCCGGTCGGACAACCCGTCGTTCTCCGCCCTCGAGCTCGCCGACGGCCAGCTCACCGTGCACGAGCTCGACCGCCGGGGCATCGCGCCGAGGCGGGTCGTGCTCGCCGCGTGCGACTCCGCCGCCGACGTGACGTACGCGGGCGACGAGCTGCTGGGGTTCGTCAGCGCCCTGCTGGCGCGGGGGGCGAGCGGGGTGCTGGCGAGCACGGTCGCCGTCGGCGACGTCGAGTCCGTCGACCTCATGCGCCAGGTGCACCGCGGGCTGGCCGCCGGCCGGACCGTCGCCGACGCGCTGCACGCCGCCCGCGACCGGCTCGACACCACCGACCCGCGTCAGTTCGTCCACTGGTGCGCCTTCGGCGCCTACGGGGCGGGCTGACCCGGCCGGGCGGGGTATCAGGAGCGCCGCGGGCGCCTCTGGTGGAGGAGCGGCACGGTCCGGACGGCGCGCTGGCACTCGCCCGGATCGCGGGGCACCATGCCGGTGCGGCCTCGTGAGGGGAGGTGGTGGGGATGACGGTGCCCGGACCGGGGGACGACGAGCTGCTCGACCAGCTGCGCGCCGCGGTGCGCGGGGCCGGCACCCCGCCGCCGGGGATGGCCGCGGCCGGCCGCGCCGCGTTCTCGTGGCGGACGCTCGACGCCGAGCTCGCCGCGCTGACCGCCGACTCGCTCCTGGACCGCCCGTCGGGAGTGCGCGGGGGTGCCGGCGGCCCGCGGGACCTGGTCTTCGAGGGCCGGGAGCTGTCGGTGGAGGTGGCGCGCGACGCCGACTGCCTGGTCGGCCAGCTGGTGCCGGCCACCCCCGGGCAGGTGTCCCTGCTGCGCCCCGACGGCGAGGTCGACCGCACCGACGCCGACGAGTTCGGCCGGTTCCGGTTCGACCGGGCGGTGTCGGGGCCGGCCCGGTTGCGCTGCACCACGCCCGCGGGCGTCCTGGTCACCGACTGGGTGCGCTTCTGAGCCCCACTCCGCGGGCTCACACCTCCAGCAGCGCCTGCACCGCCCGGTGGGTGCGGATCCGCGCGATCGCCCGGGCCCGGGTCGGGCCGATGCTGCCGATCGGCATGCCGAGGCGCCGGCCGATCTCCTCGTAGGGCAGCGGCGGGTCCTCGATGAGCAGCAGCAGGAGGGCCCGCTGCCGGTCGGGCAGCTCGGCGAGTGCGGCGAGCAGGGCCTCGTGCCGCTCGCCCTCGAGCAGCTCGGCGTCCGGGCCGGGGGTGTCCTCGTCCGGCCGGCCCCGCTCGTCGAGGTCGGCGGAGGGGATCACGCAGCGGCCGCCGTTGAGGTGGTGGCACTCGTGGCGGGTCGTGGTGGCGATCCACCCGGGCAGCGCCCGCGGCTCCCGGATGGCCCCGAGGTGCTCGACCAGGCGCAGCCACACCGTCTGGGCGACGTCCTGGGCCTCGGCGTCCTGCAGGCGGTGCCGGCGCACGATCGACAGGACGAGGGGGAGGAACCGCTCGACGAGGCGGTCCCAGGCGGCGGCGTCGCCGGCCAGCGCCCGGGCGACCAGCGTGGCGACGGCGTCCTCGGCCTCGGGCTCCACGGACCGCCCCCTCACCTCCCGGGTGCTGCGGAGACCCCAGCGTAGTGACGGGACTCGCGTCGGCGCGCGCGATCAGGCGAGGGATCAGGCCAGGGCGCGGGCGACGGCGTCCTCGGCCCGCCGGCGCGCCGACCCGTCGCCCTCGACGAGCGCCGAGACCGCCGAGCCGTCGACCAGCGCGACCAGCGTGGCGACGTCGGCGCCCCGCCGGCCGCACCGGTCGAGCAGGTCGGTGAGCTGGGCGTCGATGGCCGCGCGCGCCTCCCGGAGCAGCGGGCGCAGGCCCGGGTGGCGGCCGCAGGCCAGGAACCGCTCGTAGAGGGCCAGCAGCTCCGTGTCCCCCCGCCGCCCGCCGAGCACGACGTCGACGACGTGGCGGGCGGTGGCCGCGGCCGACCGGGGCCGGCGGGGGAGGGCGGCGACCAGCGCCTGCGCTCGATCCCGCTCCTCCCGCAGCAGGTGCTCGACCGCGGCGGCCCGCAGCTCGTCGATGCCCGGGAAGTAGTACGTGGTGACGCCGAGCGGGATGCCGGACCCGGCGACGACGGCACGGTGGGTGAGCGGGTCGGGCCCCCCGGCGGCCACCAGCCGGGCCGCCGCCTCGACGACGGCGGCCCGCCGGGCCTCGCCCTTGGCCGTCAGCCGCGTCATCAGTGCGCCGCCGACGACGCCAGCTGCAGCGCGACCACCCCGGCCAGGATGAGCACGATCGCGACGATCCGCAGCACCGTGACCGGGTCGCCGAACGCCAGCATCCCGACGACGGCGGTCCCGCCCGCGCCGATGCCGGTCCAGACGGCGTACGCGGTGCCCACGGGCAGCGTGCGCAGCGCCAGGGAGAGCAGCGCGAAGCTGGCCACGGCGCAGACGACGAAGGAGACCGACCACCACAGCCGGCTGAAGTTCTCCGACTGCTTGAGCGAGATGGCGAACGCCGTCTCGAACAGGCCGGCGACGACGATCAGGACCCAGGCCACGACAGGCTCCTCAGAACGGTACGGACGTACGAGAAGAACCGTACACGAGTACGGTTGTCCTGGCCCGTGGTACCGGGACGGTCGCGTCCGTCCGCCGCATCCCCCAGGCTGGGGACGTCAGCCGCGACGAGAGGCCCCGAGAGGACGACGCCGGTGACCGACACCAGGACGCGCGAGGAGACGACCGCGCAGGGCAGCCCAGACCCCGCCGGCCCGCTGGGCCCCGAGGAGCTCGACCGCATCCACGCCTGGTGGCGCGCGGCCAACTACCTCTCGGTCGGCCAGATCTACCTCATGGACAACCCGCTGCTGCGCGAGCCGCTGCGCCCGGAGCACGTCAAGCCGCGGCTGCTGGGCCACTGGGGCACGACGCCGGGACTGAACTTCGTCTACGCCCACCTCAACCGGGCGATCGCCGCCCGGGACCTCGACTGCATGTACGTGATGGGGCCCGGGCACGGCGGGCCGGGCCCGGTCGCCGCGGCGTGGCTGGAGGGCACGTACAGCGAGGTCTACCCGGACGTCTCGCAGGACGCGCCCGGGATGAAGCGGCTGTTCACGCAGTTCAGCTTCCCCGGCGGGATCCCCAGCCACGTCGCACCGGAGACCCCCGGCTCCATCCACGAGGGCGGCGAGCTCGGCTATGCCCTGGTGCACGCCTACGGCGCCGCCTTCGACAACCCCGACCTGGTGGTCGCGGCCGTCGTCGGCGACGGCGAGGCCGAGACCGGGCCGCTGGCCGCCAGTTGGCACACCACCAAGTTCGTCGACCCGGCGCGTGACGGCGCCGTGCTGCCCATCCTGCACCTCAACGGCTACAAGATCGCCAACCCGACGGTGCTGGCCCGCATCGAGCCCGACGAGCTCACCGACCTGCTGCGCGGCTACGGGCACACGCCGTACGTGGTCGAGGGCGACGACCCCGCGGTGATGCACCAGCAGTTCGCCGCCGTCCTCGACCGCTGCCTCGACGAGATCGCCGAGATCCAGCGCCGGGCCCGGCAGGACGGCGTCACGGAGCGGCCGCGCTGGCCGGTGATCGTGCTGCGCTCGCCGAAGGGCTGGACCGGCCCGGCCGAGGTCGACGGGCACCGGGTCGAGGGCTCGTGGCGCTCCCACCAGGTGCCCTTCGCCAACGCCCGCGAGGACGAGGGCCACCGGCGGGTCCTCGAGCAGTGGCTGCGCAGCTACCGCCCCGAGGAGCTCTTCGACGACGACGGCGCGCCCGTGCCGGCCGTGCGCGACCTGCACCCCGAGGGCCCGCGGCGGATGAGCGCCAACCCGCACAGCAACGGCGGCCTGCTCCTGCGGCCGCTGCGGCTGCCCGACTTCGCCGACTACGCCGTGCCCGTGCCCGAGCCCGGCACCGGCGCCGTGGAGGCCACCCGGGTGCTCGGGGAGTTCCTGCGCGACGTCATGCGCCGCAACCCCGAGACCTTCCGCGTCTTCGCCCCCGACGAGAACAACTCCAACCGGCTCAGCGCCGTCCTGGAGGCCACCGACCGGACGTGGGTGGCGCGGCGCGAGCCCGACGACGACCACCTCGCCCCCGACGGCCGGGTCATGGAGGTGCTCTCCGAGCACCTGTGCCAGGGCTGGCTGGAGGGCTACCTGCTCACCGGCCGGCACGGCTTCTTCTCCTGCTACGAGGCCTTCATCCACGTCGTCGACTCGATGTTCAACCAGCACGCCAAGTGGCTGAAGACCACCAACGGCATCCCCTGGCGGCGGCCGATCGCCTCGTTGAACTACCTGCTCACCTCGCACGTCTGGCGCCAGGACCACAACGGCTTCTCGCACCAGGACCCCGGCTTCATCGACCACGTGGTCAACAAGAAGGCCGACGTCATCCGGGTCTACCTGCCGCCGGACGCGAACACGCTGCTGTCGGTGGCCGACCACTGCCTGCGCACCCGGCAGTACGTCAACGTCATCGTGGCGGGCAAGCAGCCCGCGCTGCAGTACCTGGACATGGACCGGGCGGTGGAGCACTGCACCAAGGGCATCGGCATCTGGGAGTGGGCCAGCACCGACGGCGGCGCCGAGCCCGACGTCGTGCTCGGCTGCGCGGGGGACGTGCCGACCATGGAGACCCTGGCGGCCGCCGAGATCCTCCGGGGCGCCTTTCCCGACCTGCGGGTCCGCGTGGTCAACGTCGTCGACCTGATGCGGTTGCAGGACGACCGCGAGCACCCGCACGGGCTCTCCGACGCCGAGTTCGACTCGTACTTCACCACCGACAAGCCGGTCGTGTTCGCCTACCACGGCTACCCGTGGCTGATCCACCGGCTGACCTACCGCCGGGCCAACCACGAGAACCTGCACGTGCGCGGGTACGTGGAGGAGGGCACCACCACCACGCCGTTCGACATGTGCGTCGTCAACGGCATCGACCGCTACGACCTCGCCATCGCCGTCATCGACCGGGTGCCCCGGCTGCGGGCCCGCGGCGCCCACCTGCGCGACCGGCTCACCAACCAGCTCATCGAGCACCGCCGCTACATCCGCACCCACGGGGAGGACCTGCCCGAGATCCGCGACTGGCAGTGGGGCTCGGGCGCGGGCCCGGTGGTGGTCGGCGGCGGTCCGCTGCACGAGCCGGAGAACTGACCGCGGGCGGGCGCTCCGCCGCGGAGGGCGGCTGGCACGATGCGGGCATGGCGGACCCAGGGGGCCCGGCCGGACGCGGCGGGACGGCGTTCGTCCTCGGCGGCGGGGGAGTGCTCGGCGCGGCCGAGGTCGGGATGCTGCAGGCCCTCTTCGAGCGCGGCGTCCGCCCGGACCTGGTCGTGGGGACGTCGGTGGGAGCGATCAACGGGGCGTTCGTCGCCGCCGACCCCACGCCGGGGGCGGTCGTGCGGCTGCGCGGAGTCTGGGCGGAGCTGGCCTCGCGGCAGGTGTTCGCCGGGTCGGTGCTGCGCCGGGTCGGCACCCTGGTGCGCACCCGCACGCACCTGCACCCCCGCGAGCCGCTGCGCGACCTGCTCGAGGCGCACCTGCCGGTGCGGGCCTTCGCCGGGCTGCGCGTCCCGTTCC
The DNA here is from genome assembly GCF_054050255.1 of Geodermatophilus sp. SYSU D00700. Taxonomy (NCBI): domain Bacteria; kingdom Bacillati; phylum Actinomycetota; class Actinomycetes; order Geodermatophilales; family Geodermatophilaceae; genus Geodermatophilus; species Geodermatophilus sp. SYSU D00700. The sequence continues at coordinate 43,664 of NZ_JBJGZA010000013.1, forward strand.
AGTGCGTCGCGGCCAGCATCGAGCAGGCCGCCGAGCACTGGTTCACCGACGGCGACCTGGTCGCCGCGGTGCTCGCCTCGTGCGCCGTCCCCGGGCTGCTGCCGGCGGTGGAGATCGACGGGGAGCACTACCTCGACGGCGGGCTGGTGCACAGCATCCCGGTCGGCCGGGCGGTCGCGCTGGGCGCCGACACCGTCTACGTGCTGCAGGTCGGCCGGATCGACCGTCCGCTGACCCCGCCGACGCGGCCCTGGGAGGTCGCCACGGTCGCCTTCGAGATCGCCCGCCGGCACCGGTACGCCGCCGACCTCGCCGCGCTCCCGCCGGGGGTCACGGTGCACGTGCTGCCCGCGGGGGACCCGGCCCCGCCGGGCGCGGCCAACCTGCGCTACCGCGACTTCTCCGGCGTCGCCGCGCGCATCGACCAGGCCCGCGACGCCGCCGCCGAGCACCTCGACCGGATCGCCGCGGGCCCGGGCGGGGTGGTCTGAGGTGCTGCCCTCCCGCCGGGTGCGCCGGGTCACCGGCCCGCTGCTGCTCGCGGCGCTGGCCGCCGGCGTCGTCCTGCTGCCGGTGCTGCTGGTGCTGGCCCTGGTCGTCTCGGTGTTCCTGCCGGGCCGCCTGCGGGCGCTGCGGCTGCTGGCCTTCGGCCTGGTGTACCTGGCGCTGGAGGTGGCCGGCCAGGCGGTCGCGGCACTGCTGTGGGTGGCCGGGGGATTCGGCCGCCGGCTGCACGCACCCCGGGTCCAGGCGGCGCACTACACCGCGCTGCGGCTGGCGCTCGACGGCCTCATGCGGGCGGCGCAGCGGCTGTTCGCCCTGCGGCTGGTCACCGACGGCGAGTCCTGGTCGCCGCTGGACGACGGGGTGCCCGGCTCCACCAACGCGATGGTGGTGCTGTCGCGGCACGCCGGCCCGGGGGACTCGTTCCTGCTCGTGCACACGCTGATGAACCGCGACCACCTGCGCCGGCCGCGGATCGTGCTCAAGGACGTGCTGCAGCTGGACCCGCTGATCGACGTCTACCTCAACCGGCTGCCCAACCACTTCGTCTCCGCGGGCGCGGGCGGCGCGGGCTCCGAGACGGCGATCGCCGACCTCGCCCGCGACCTGGGCGAGGAGGACGCGCTGCTGATCTTCCCGGAGGGCGCGAACTTCACCCCGCAGCGCAAGGTCCGGGCGCTGCAGCGGCTGCGCGACCGCGGGCTGCTGGCGGCGGTGCAGCGCGCCGAGGGGATGCGGCACCTGCTCCCGCCGCGCCCGGGCGGGGTGGTGGCGGCGCTGCAGGCGGCCCCGCACGCCGACGTCGTGCTGGTGGCGCACACCGGGCTGGAGCACCTGAGCACGGTGCGGGACGTGTGGCGGGGCCTGCCCATGGACAAGACGCTGCACCTGCGGTGGTGGTTCATCCCCGCCGCCGAGGTGCCCCGCGAGGAGGCGGAGCTGACCGACTGGCTCTACCACTGGTGGGAGACCATCGACGACTGGATCACCACCACGTCGGCCGCCACCCGGCAGGAGGAGGCGGCCGGCCGGGCCGGCGCCCAGCCGGCCTAGCGCGGCGCGTCGCGGTCGCGGGCGGGGGTGCCGGCGAAGCCGGTGCGGTGGGCCCACACGACCGCCTGCGTGCGGTCCCGCACGCCGAGCTTGGCCAGGATCGACTTGACGTGCGTCTTGACCGTCTCGGGGGAGAGCCACACGACCCGGGCGATCTCGGCGTTGGAGAGCCCGTCGGCGAGGGCGCGCAGCACGTCGGCCTCCCGGTCGGTGAGGTGCGCCGCCCGCCGCAGCTGCTCCCGGTCGGGCGCCCGCCGGGCGGCGTAGGCCGCCAGCAGCCGCCGGGTCACGGCCGGGGCGACCAGGGCGTCACCGGCCACCACCGTCCGGATGCCGTCGATGAGCTGCTCCGGGGTGGCCCGCTTGAGCAGGAAGCCGTCCGCGCCCGCGTCCAGCGCGTCGTCGACGACCTCGTCCAGGTCGAAGGTGGTGAGCACCAGCACCCGGGGCCGCCGCGGCCAGGACACGATCTCGCGGGTGGCGCGGACCCCGTCCAGCGCCGGCATCCGGACGTCCATGACCACCACGTCGGGGGCCAGCGCGCGGGCCCGCTCGACGGCCTGGCGCCCGTCGGCGGCCTCGCCCACAACGGTGATGTCCTCCTCGGCGTCGAGCAGCGCCCGCAGGCCGCTGCGGACCAGGACGTCGTCGTCGGCGAGCAGGACCCGGATCACGAGGCCACCGTCGCGTCCACGGGCAGCACCGCGCGCACCCGGAAGCCGCCGGGGACCGGCACCGCCTCGAGCTCGCCGCCCTCCAGCCGGGCGCGCTCGCGCATGTTCACCAGCCCGTGTCCGGGCACCGGGTCGACCGGGCTGTCGCACTCGTTGAGCACCTCCACCAGCACCCGGGAGCCCGTCGTGCGGACCTCGACCCGGATCCGGCCATCGGGGGTGTGGCGGACGGCGTTGGTCAGTGCCTCCTGCACGATGCGGTACACCGCGCGGGCCACCCCCGCGGGCAGCTCGGCGCCGTCGGTGCGCAGCTCCACCGACCGCCCGGTCGCCCGGACGCGGCCCACCATCTCCTCGAGGTCGGTCGTCGTCGGCGCGAACGGGTCGGCCGCGCCCTCGTCGGGCTGCAGCACGCGCAGCAGGCGGCTGAGCTCGTCGAGCGCCGCCCGCCCCGCCGTCTCGATCGAGGTCAGCGCCTCCTGCGCGTAGGTGGGGTTGTCGGCGAACACGCGGCGGCCCACCCCCGCCTGCAGGACCATGACGTTGACCGTGTGGCCCAGCGAGTCGTGCAGCTCGCGGGCCAGCCGCCCCCGCTCCTGCATCAGCAGCCGCTCCGCCTCGAGGGCCTCCCGGCGGCTATCGGCGGCCCGGGCGGCCTCGGCCGCCACGGCGCGGGTGCGCCGGCTGCTCAGCGCCCCGGCGACCGTCGCGACGAGGAAGCTGGCGACGATCGAGGGGAGCGCCGAGACGGGGTCGCCGTGGTCGAGGGCCACGAACCCGGCGACGCCCAGCGCGGCGACGGCGGTGGCCGCGATCCGCAGGCGGGTGCCGCCGACGGCGAAGCAGGTGAAGAGGGCGAACCAGGCCGGCCAGGCGAGCAGGTCGATCGGCGACCCGGCCGCCGCCGTCACGACGATGGCCGCGCTGGCCCCGGCCTGGGCGAGCAGCGGCGCGGTCTGGCGGCAGACCAGCGCCAGGGGTCCGGCGGCCGCGGCGACGAGCGTGACCGCGTCGCGCGGCTCGTAGGGGGCCTCGGCCGGCACGGCCAGCGCGAGACCGACCGAGGCCACCGCCAGGACGACGGCCAGCGCCACGTCCACGCGGGCGGGGGCCCACCGCGCGGGCCGGCGGGGTGCGGTCGGGGACGCCGAGGGCGACACGTCCCATCGTGCCGCCGGGGAGGGTCGCGAGGCGACACCCTCGTGAGTCGCCCGCCTCCCTCGCGCGAGGGAGGAGCGCCGTCCGGCGGGGTGGCGCCGGGCCGGGGCGGACCACCCGGCCGAGGGCCGGGGACCCACCGCTCGGGGCTCCTCGCGGGGGGTGGCCGGGGCGCAGGGTCGACCCGCACGCAGCCCGACCCGTCCCCACCCCCGGAGGTCCCCGTGTCCACCACCGCCCGCACCCCCGCACCCGGATGGCCCGCGCCGCAGGCGTGGCCGCCTCCGCCACCCTGGCCGGTGCGCCCGCGCCGGACGCGCGCCCGCCGCGTCCTCGCCCTCGTGCTCGGCGTCCTGCTCCTGCTGCCCGGCGTGGCCCTGCTCGTCGGGGGAGGAGCGCTGGTGTGGGCGCACGGCCAGGAGCGCTCCGACGGCTTCGTGTCCTCGCCGGAGGAGGCGTTCACCAGTACCGGGCACGCCCTGGTCAGCGACCGCATCGACCTCGCCGCCGGGCCACGGTGGCTGCCGCTGCCCGAGACCCTCGGCACGGCGCGCGTCGAGGTGACCGGCACGGGCTCCCGCGACGTCTTCGTCGGCATCGCGACGGCGGCGGACGCGGCGGCCTACCTCGGCGACGTCCGGCGGACCCACGTCGACGGCCTGGGCTTCGGCGGACCCGCGGACGGCGACGACGACCTGCCCGGAGGGGAGCCGCCGGGGCCGCCCACCGCGCAGGACTTCTGGATCGCGGAGGCCACCGGCCGCGACGGCGTCGAGGTCACGTGGGACCCGGCGGACGGCGACTGGGTGTTTGTCGTGATGAACGCCGACGGCGGACCGGGCGTCTACGTCGACGCGCGCATCGGGGTCGAGGCGCCGGCCCTCGGCGGCATCGGCTGGGCGTCGCTCGGCGCCGGCGCGCTGCTCACCACCGTCGCCGTGGTCCTGGTGCGGCCGCGTCGCCGCCCGGCGGGCTGACCGCGGGCACGGAAACGGCAGCGAGGAGGTCCCGCGGTCCCGGACCGCGGGACCTCCGGCGTGCCGCCGGCCGGAGGGACGGGACGGGGAGCCCGTCGGGTCACCGTCGGGGACCGGACCACCACCGCGGCCGCGTCCCGGCAGGAGGCGGCCGCACGCCGGGCCGGGTGGGGCCACGGCGCGTGCCGGTGGGCGCGGCGGCGCCCGTCGTGCGCGGCGGACCCCGGTCGGACCGGTCGGCGGAGGAGCGCCGGTCGCGCGCGTGGCCACTCGGGGGCGGGTGCGTGGCGTCGTCACCGCCGGGCCGCGGCGGCGGGCGCAACGGCCCGGCGGGGTCGTCGTCGACCTCGGGCGGCTCGGCCGGCTCCTGCTGGAGGTCCGCGGGTGGTGCCGGCTGCGGCGGGTCGCCGTCCACCGGCTGCGGGCCGGCCTCGGCGGGCGGTGGTGCGGCGGGCGGCGGTCCGGCGGCCGGTGGTGCGGCAGGCGGTGGTGCGGCCGGTGGCGGGGACGGCGGCGCGGCCCGGCCGGTCCGCGCCGGGTCCCCGGCGAGGATGCGGCGCTGCAGCTCGCGCAGGTCGGGGCCGGGCTCCAGGCCCAGCTCGTCGAGGAACACCGCCCGGGCCTGCCGGTAGCTGCGCAGGGCCTCCTCCGGGCGCCCGAGGCGGTGCTGGGCCAGCATCCGCAGCGCCCACAGCCGTTCCCGCAGCGGCGCCTCGGCCAGGGGCGGTCCGAGCTCCAGCAGCGCCCGCTCCGGCGCGCCGCTGGCGAGGAGGGCCTCGGCCAGCACCTCGCGCGCCTGGTCGCGCACCTCCGTGAGGTGGGCGACGCCGGCGGTGGCCCACGGCGCGTCGGCGACGGTGGGGTAGGGGCGGCCGCGCCACAGGGCCAGCGCCTCCTCGGCGGCCCGGCAGGCCTCCTCCGCCCGGCCGGAGGACAGCAGTGTCCGCGCCTCGCCGGCCAGGCGGGTGAACCGCCGGGAGTCGACGGTCTCCGGGTCGACCACCAGCCGGTACCCGCCGGGCTCGCGGACCAGCACCTCCGACGGCACCCCCGGCGCACGGTCGGGCTCGAGCGCCCGGCGCAGCCGCCACACGTGCGAGTCCAGCGTCGACGACGAGCGGGCCGGGGACTCCTCGCCCCACACGGCCTGGGTCAGCGCGTCGACGCTGACGTGCCGGCCGGCGTGGACCAGCAGCAGCGACAGCGCCGCGGTGAGCCGCGCACCGCCCAGGGCGACCGGGACCCCCGCGCGCCGGACCTCGAGCGGGCCGAGGTCACGGAACGACAGCAGGGGGGAACTGGCTCCGCCCACGAACGTCCTCCTCGCGTGCTTCCCCCGTGCCCGCGATCCACGGTGACCGGATCCGGCTGCGCGACTGCGCCGCCGGGTCGACCGACCACCGTGCGTGACGACCCTGACGGGACAGTGCGTACCGCATCCCCGCCCGCGCCGGTAGGGGTTACGAGACGGAGAGGACCTGAACGGGTGGTCCCGTCCGGTGACCCGGCGCCGGGGGAGCGGGGCGACGGGGCCGGCCGACGACCCCCGGCGGTGGGCTCGCGGGCGGTCCCGCCGCGCCGTTGGAGCGGGATTGGAGCGGCTCCCCCGAGCGTGGTGCCGTCGGCCACCGGGTCGAGGGAGCGGAGCCGCGGAGGGAGACCGTCCTTGCACCAGCCTGCGGTGGCAGTGCCGCCACCTGCCGACCGGCGTCCTCCGTCCAGCCCCTCCTCCGAGCACTCCCGCCCTCCGGCGCGACCCGGCGCCGGAGGGCGGCCGGCCGCGCGATGGTGAGCCCCGGGCGGGCCGTGCCACTCGTGACCGCGGTGCTCCTGCTGGCTGCCTGCGGCGTCTACGGGCCGGACCGGGTGCTGACCGTGGGCGCGGAGGCCGTGGGCGCGGTCGCCGACGCCGAGGCCCAGGCCGACGCCGAGGCCCAGGCCGAGGCCGACGCCGGGCCGGCCGCCCCGGCCGGTGTCACGCCGCCCGCGGCGGTGGTCGCGCCGCCGCCGGCGCTGGACCCGGTCGCGGTCGCGGGGCTGGCCGTGCACGAGGCGGGCACCCGGACGCCCGAGGACCACCGGCAGGTCGCCACCGTGTCGGTGCCCGGTGTGCCGCCGCTCGACCGGGCGCTCGGCGACCTGGTCGCCGAGGGCGTGCAGCGGTACGAGGACCGGCTGGTCGCCGGCTCGTGGAACGAGCTGACGGTCGGGGTGACGCCCGTGCTCGCCACCGGCAGCGTCCTCGGGACCTCGGTCGCCGTGCGCACCCGGACCGGCGGCCTCCCCGCGGAGACCGCCACGACCGGCGTCTACGCCGACGTCGTGTCCGGGGCCGTCTGGACCTCGCCCGACCTGGTCGCCGATCCCGACCTCACCTTCGCCTGGTTCACCGACGCGGTCCGCCGGGCGGGCCTGGGGCACGAGCTGCTCGGCAGCGCGGCCGCGCTGGCGGACCTGCGCTTCGGCGCGGACGGGTCGGTCACCGCCGTGGTGGGGCTCGGCGACGGCCGGGCCGAGCCCTTCGGCGACGTCGCCGTGCGGTTCGCCCCCCACGTGGTCGAGGGCGTCCTCACCGACGCCGGCCGCGCGGTGCGGCAGGCGGCCGTCGCGGCCGCCCCCTTCACCGGCGTCCCGCCGGCGCCCGCTCCGGCAGCGGAGAGCCCGGCGCCGGAGAGCCCGGCGCCGCAACCCCCGGCGCCGGAGGTGCCGGCGCCGCAACCCCCGGCACCGCCGGTCCCGGCGCCCGAGGTCCCGGCGCCCGAGGTCCCGGCGCCCGAGGTCCCGGCGCCCGAGGTCCCGGCGCCCGCTCCGGCGTCACCGCCGCCCGGTCAGGCCGTCGACTGTGCCGTGCTGGCGTGCGTCGCGCTCACCTTCGACGACGGCCCCGGCTCCTACACCGCGCAGCTCCTGCGGGACCTGCGCGCGGCCGGCGCCCGCGCCACCTTCTTCGTCGTCGGGCAGGCCGCCGCCGCCGAGCCCGACCTCGTCCGGCAGGCGCTCGCCGACGGCCACGCCGTCGGCAACCACAGCTGGTCCCACCCGCGGCTGCCCGACGTCGGCGCCGCCGCGGTCGCCGCCCAGCTCGACCGGACCACCGCGGTGCTGGCCGACCTGGGCGTGACCACCGACCTGATGCGCCCTCCGTACGGGGCCACCGACGCCACGGTCGCGTCGGTGACGGCGCAGCGCGGCCTCGCCCAGATCGCGTGGGACGTCGACCCGCAGGACTGGCTGAACCGCGACGTCGCGACCACCACGCAGCGGGTTCTGGACGGCGTCCACCCCGGCGCGATCGTGCTGCTGCACGACATCCACCCGAGCACGGTGCAGGCGGTGCCCGGCATCGTCGACGCGCTGCGGGCGGCGGGCTACACGCTGGTGACGGTGCCGGAGCTGCTCGGGCCCGACCTGGAGCCCGGACGGGTGTACGTGCACCGGTGACCGGCTCGGCCTCGGCGCCCGGGCTGCCGGCCCCCGACACGTCGTCCACCCCTGGCCCGTCGTCGCCGGACTGGCGCTGCTCGCGGTCGCCTGCCGGCTGGCCGATCGCCGGACGGAGCCCGCCGCCCCGCCGGCGCGGCTCACCAGCTGCGGTCGGCGACGGCGGAGACGACGGCGGCCGCGCGGCTGGGGAACGGCCCGGCGGTGCGGCCGTCCGCGCGGCAGGTCCAGCGGTAGCCGTCGGCGGTCTCCTCGACCAGGTAGCCGTCCGGGTCGGCCGGGCCGTGGCCGGGGAGCCGCTCCGGGGGCGGGACGGGGAACGGGTCGGGGAACGGGTCGGTCACCGGACCTCCACGTGCTGGTAGCGGACCCCGGCCGACACGCTGCCGAGGTGCACGACGGGCACCGGCCGGACGGCGGCGTCGTCGACGGCCACGGTCGCACCCGTCGGGCCCACCCGGGCGACGAGCCGCGCGCCGGTGACGGTCACGGTGAGCGGGACGGGGTCGATGGCCGGCAGCGGCCCACCACCGGCCGCGGACGCCAGCGGCGTGGCGACGCCGTCGGCGACCCGGGAGACCTCCAGGCCGCCGTCGGCGCGCAGCAGGACGAGGTAGCCGTCGGCACCGGGCGAGGGACCCGGTGGCAGGTAGGGGGAGTCGTCGGTGGCCAGCAGGACCGACGCCCCGCACGGGCCGGGCCCGGGATGGCGCTCGACCAGCCGGAGGTCGAGGGAGAGCGTGAACGCGGCCGGGTCCGGCGGCGCCAGGAACCCCATCAGCGTGGACGTGGCCGCGCCGGGGGCGCCGCAGCCCCACGAGGCGTCGTCGGGGGAGAACCGGCCGCGGTCGGTGTCGGGCTGCATCCCCGGCAGCCAGACCCCGTGGGCGAACAGGTCCGTCGTGCGCCGTGCGGCGTCCCCGGCGAGGTACACCGGGTCGTCGGAGAAGAGCGCGTCGACGCCGGCCGCGACGAGGGCGTCCCGCTGGTACCGGCGGTCGACGGTGTGGCAGGCCACCTCGATGCCGGCCGCGTGCGCGCGCTCGCACAGCGCCGCGGTGACCTGGCGGGCCGCCGGCCCGATCCAGCCGATGCCCTCGGCGGCGGCCCGGTCGACGTCGGTGGTCCCGAGCCAGACGACGTCCCAGCCTCGCGAGCGGGCGAGCCGGCAGTCGGCGAGCGAGAAGGACTGCAGCAGCACCGACGACCGGCGGATGCCGCGCCGGTCGAGCGCCGCGATCACCGGCGCCATCGAGCCGGCGCCCTTGGCCTCGGGGCACAGCAGCACGCGGTCGCCGAACTCGGTGAGCACCTCGTCGAACAGCGGCGGGCGCAGTCCGTCGGGCCAGCCGCCGCCCAGGGTCGTCGAGGCGTCGACGTCGAGCTGCTTCCAGGACACCGAGGTGTGGTCGGCGACGTTCCCGCTGGAGGTGGTCATGCGGTCGACCGTGCCGTCGTGCATGACGCCGAGGCCTCCGTCGGCGAGCACGTGCACGTCCTGCTCGATGACCGGCAGGCCCTGGCCCACCGCGACGCGGTAGGCCTCCAGCGTGTGCTCGGGTGCCTGCAGCGCCCCGCCGCGGTGGGCGATGACGAACGGCCGGCGCAGGTCGGCGAAGTCCACGCGGAACCCTAGAGCGCCCGGCCGGAGGTGGCGCTCCGGACCAGCCCGCAGGATGGGGGCGTGACGACCGCCGCGCCGCCGTGCTACGCCGCCCTCGGCGACTCGATCTCGATCGACGAGTACGCCGGCGGTCCCGGCCGGGGCGGGGCGAGCCTGCTGTTCCGCAACCGCGACGACGACTTCCCCGACTGGCGCGGCCGCGACCTCCTGGGCCTGGACCCCACCACCGTCTTCGCCCTGCTCGCCACCGACGGGGCGACCACCGACACCCTGCTGCGCGCCCAGCTCCCCCGGCTGCGGGCGCTGCCGCACCGGCCCACCCTGGTCACCCTGACGATCGGCGGCAACGACCTGCTGGGCGCGTACGGCGACACCGACGCGGCCCGGGAGGTCGTCGCCCGCGTCGGGGCCGCCGTCGACGTCGCCCTGGACGGGATCACCGGCCTGCTGGCGCCCGGTGGCCGCGTCGTCGTCGGCACCGTCTACGACCCGAGCGACGGCACGGGCGACGCCGTCCGGCTGGGGTTGCCGCCCTGGCCGGACGCGGTCGGGGTGATCGGCGAGCTCAACCGGGTGCTGCGCGGCGCCGCCGAGCGGCACGGCGCCGCGGTGGCCGACGTCGCCGGGACCTTCACCGGTCACGGACTGCGCGCGGGGGACCCGACCCGGCCCGACGCCCGGCCCGCCGCGCGGGACCTGTGGTTCTGCAGCCTCATCGAGCCCAACGCCTGGGGAGCCGGGGGCGTCCGGGCGGCGTTCTGGACGGCGCTGCACGCGTGACCACGGGGGCACCGCGCGCAGCGCCCGGTGCCCGCCCGGTGCTCAGCCGGTGCCCTGCTCCGCGATCAGCTCGGCGACCTCCTCGGGCATCTCCGAGCAGTCGTCGTCGGTGTCGGGCTGGTCCTGCGCGAGGCCCTCGACGCCGGCGTCCTCGACGGGGGTGAAGCCCTTCTGCTCGATGTGCCGCGGCACCCGGTTCTGCGCGTTGACGACGTGCGACCGCGACAGCCAGCCGAGGCCGTCGGCCACGTCGAAGTCCAGCCCGCCGCCGGGCGCACGTTGCACGTGTCCGGGGGAGGGCAGCAGCCCGACCAGCTGCACCGCCTGGTCGACGCTCAGCGTCGAGGGCGGGGTGTCGAAGTAGTACCAGCTGGCCGAGCAGATGCCGTAGACCTGCGGGCCGAGCTGGGCGTAGTTGACGTAGAGCTCGAGCATGCGGCGGTCGTCGACCACCAGCGCCAGCTCCGCCGACAGGCCGGCCTCGACCGCCTTGCGCCAGATGCTCATCGACTGGTTGAGGAAGAGGTTCTTGGCCACCTGCTGCGGGATGGTCGACCCCGAGGGGTCCTCCTCGCCGCGCAGCCGCGCCTCGGCCCGGCCGGAGAGCTCGTCCCAGGTGAACGCGCCGTCGCGGTAGGGCAGCGCCTGGTCCTCGTGCGCGATGACGGCGGCGAGGAAGTTGCGGGACACGTGCTCCACGGGCACCGACTGCTGGACGGCGCCCTGGTCGTTGGCCAGCATGAACGCCGTCGTCGGCGGGTCGACCCAGCGCAGCGACACCAGCACGAGCAGGTGCAGCACGAAGGCCACGACCAGGCCCCGGACGACGCGGCGCCGCACCCGGCGGCGCCGGAGGCGCCTGTCGGCGTCCGGCGGCGGGCGCTCGTCCCCGCGCCGCCGGGAGTCCGGACGGCCCCGTCCGGGCGGCGGCTGCGCTCCCGGCGGAGGCCCGGGCGGCGGCCACGCCCCTGGTGGCGGCGGCGCGCCCCACGGTGCGGGCGGAGGCGCCCCCGGGGCGCCGTACGGCGGCAGCGGCCCGTCCTCGGCGACCGGCCGGGGCGTGCGGCGGGTCGGCACCCGCTCGGTCCACGGCCGGACGGACGGGACGTCGTCGGGCGAGCGGCGGCGGCGCGACGCGAAGGGCATGCGGTGCTGTCCTCCCGGGACCGTGGGACCGGATCCCCAGGCTACGGTCCGCACCTCCACGCCACCGTCGTCCACGCCACCGGTCGGGCCCCCGGGCAGCCGCGCCGCCGCGCGGCCGACGTCACCCGGAGGAAGCCGATGGACGTCCCCCCACCGACCCCGGCCGGGCCACCGGCGCCGGCCGACGGCTCCGGCGTGCACGCCGTCGTGGGAGCCGGGGGAGTGACCGGCCGGCGGCTGGTCGCGCACCTGCACGCCGCCGGTCACCGCGTGCGGGCGGTCACCCGCGACGGGCGCGACGTCGGCACCCCCGGGGTGGAGACCGCGGCGGCCGACGCCGCCGACTTCGCGGGCCTGGCGGCCGCCTGCCGCGGCGCGGTCGCCGTCTACCACTGCGTCCTGCCGGTGCTCGCCCGCTGGGCCGACGACCTCCCCGTGGTGACCGACGCCCTGCTCGACGCCGCGTCCCGCGTCGGCGCACGGCTGGTGTACGCCGACGACACGTGGATGTACGGGCGCGTCGACGGGCCGATGACCGAGGACACCGCGTGGCGGCCGGTCAGCGCCAAGGGCGTGCTCCGCGCGTGGGTCGCCGAGCGCGTCCTGCACGCCGCGGCGGCCGGGCGCCTGCCGGTGAGCAGCGTGCGGGCCGGGGAGCTCTACGGGCCCGGGGTCCGGTCGCTGGTCGCCGGCAACCTGTTCCGCGCGGCGCGGCTGGGGCTGCCCGTGCAGTGGGTCGGGGACCCCGACCTGCCCCTGACCCCCACCTACGTCGACGACTTCGCCGCGACCCTGGCCGCCGCCGGCACGCGCGACACCTCCGACGCGGGGGTCTGGCACGTGCCCCACCCCGGGGTGACCACCGGCCGGGCGCTGGCGGCCGAGGCGTGCCGGCAGGCGGGCACCATGCTGCGGCTCGTGGCCCACCCCGGCGCACGGCTGCACCTGCTGGGCCGGGTCCACCCGCTCGCCGCTGAGGTCGCCGGGATGGCCTATCAGTTCGAGCAGCCGTTCGTCGTCGACGGCAGCCGCGCGGAACGGGCGTTCGGTCTCAGCCCGACCCCGTACCCCCAGGGGATCCACCGGACGCTGGCGGCCCTCCGGGGGAGCCGGGGCTGACGGCCGCCGGGCCGTCGGGGACCGACCTCGGCGCCGGCACCGCGGACCCGACCGCGGCCGTCGTCGGCACCGGCTCGCCCGGCGGCAGCTCCGGGTCGTCGAGGCGGTGGGCCAGCCGGCTCGGCCACCACATCCACCGGCCGACGTCGAGGGTCAGCGCGGTGACCAGGACCGACCGGACCACGATGGTGTCGAGCAGCACGCCGAGGGCCACGGCGACGCCGAGCTGGGTCAGGAAGGTCAGCGGCAGGGTGCCCAGCACCGCGAACGTCGCCGCCAGCACCAGCCCCGCCGAGGTGATCACGCCCCCGGTGGCGGCCAGCCCGACCAGCGCGGCCCGCCGGGTGCCGTGGTCGGCGGCCTCCTCCCGCACCCGGGTCATCAGGAAGATGTTGTAGTCGATGCCCAGGGCCACGAGGAACACGAAGACGAACAGCGGGAAGGAGCTGTCGGTCGCGGTCACCCCGAGGACCCAGTCGAAGACCAGGGCGCTGAGGCCGAGCGCGGCGCCGAAGGACAGCACCACCGTGGCGATGAGCAGCAGCGGCGCGACCACCGCCCGCAGCAGCACGCCCAGGACGGCGAGCACCACCAGCATGATCAGCGGGATGACCACGCGGTTGTCCCGCTGCGAGGCGTTCTGCACGTCCAGGTTGAGCGCGGTGTTCCCACCGACGAGCGCCTGGCCGTCACCGACGTCGTCGAGCGCGACCCGCAGGTCCTCGACGGTCGCGGCGGCCGCGGCGCTGTCGTAGGGGTCGGCCAGCGCGGCGCTGACCAGCGCGGTGTCGCCGGCCACCTGCGGCGGGTCGACCGCGGCGATGCCGTCGTCGGCCGCCACGGCGGCGGCGACCTCGTCGGCGGAGTCGGCGGAGGTCACCACCGTCACGGGGTTGCCGGCCACGGCCGGGAAGTGCCGGGCCGCCACCTCCTCGCCCTGGATCGACTCGGGCGTCCCCCGGAAGCCCTCCGCCTGGGTCAGCCCGCTGGGGTCGAGTCGGAACACCGCGAGGCAGGCCAGCAGCAGCAGGACGCTGGTCACGATCCAGGTCGCGCGCGGCCGGGGCCGGATCCACGTCCCGACCCGGGCCCACCACCCGGTCGCGCTCGGCTCGGGGCTGCCGAAGGTCGGCCGCACCGGCCAGAACACCCAGCGGCCGCAGATCACCAGCAGCGCCGGCAGCAGCGTCATCAGCACCAGGAGGGTGACCGCGACGCCGATCGCGGCGACCGGGCCGAGGCCGGCGGTCGAGTTCATCTCCGCGGCGACCAGGCAGAGCATGCCGAGGACCACCGTGCCGCCGCTGGCCAGGACCGCCGGGCCCGCGCGGTGCACGGCCTCGGTCATGGCCTCGTGCCGGTCGGTGTGCAGCCGCAGCTCCTCGCGGTAGCGGGCCACCAGCAGCAGCGCGTAGTCGGTGCCGGCGCCGACCACCAGGACGGTGAGGATGCTGGCGCTCTGCGCGTTGACCGTCAGGTCGGCGTAGCGGGCCAGCAGGTAGACCACGGCCTGGGCGCAGACGAGCGCGATCACCGCCGAGAAGATCGGCAGGACCCACAGCACGGGGCTGCGGTAGGTCAGCAGCAGGATGACGATCACCACGCCGAGGGCCGCGAAGAGCAGCGTCCCGTCGATGCCCGCGAAGGCCTCCGAGGAGTCCGCCGCGCTGCCGGCGGGACCGGTCACATAGGCGTCGAGCCCGTCGGGACCGTCGCCGGCCTCGGCGCGGAGGTCCTCGACGATCGGCGCGATCGCCTCCCAGCCCTCCGGGCCCACGTCGAGCGGCACGACGACCTGCAGCGCCTGCCCGTCCTCGGACGGGATCGGCCCCACCACGGGGCCGCTGAGCTCGTCGAGCTGCCCGAACGCCCGGACGTCCTCCTCGACGGCCGCGGCGTCGTCGGCGGTCAGCCCCCCGGGTCGCTCGTAGACGACGACCGCCGGGATGACGTCCGGGTCCGACCCGAGCTCGGCCTGCAGCTCCAGCACCCGGGTCGACTCCGCGTCGGACGGCAGCCACGCCGCGATGTCGTTCTCCTGCTCGTCGGTGAGGCCCCCGGCCAGCGGCGCCGCGGCGGCGGCCAGCGCCAGCCAGAGCACCAGGACCACCCACTTCAGGCGCGGATGGCTGACGCGGGACGCGAACGACCTGCCCATGGCGGTCTCCTCGGCGAGTGGCGGGTCCCCGTACCCCTGACGTCGACGCTGCGGCCGGGACGCTAGCGAGGGCCTGCCCGGCCCGTCACCGCCTTTCCTCCCGGGGGTCCCCGTCCGGCGCGGTCCGCGGCCGTGCGCGCCCCCCGGGTCACCGGTCGTTCGCCCACCGTGACCGGCCGGTGGCGGCGCACGGCGTCCGGCCCGGCCGTCGGGCGTTCACGGGGCGGTCATCCGCGGTGCACCGACGCCACCTACCGTCGGCGCGCCCCACCTGTCCGCACGAGGGAGATCCGCATGAGGCCACGTCCCCTGGCCGCCCTGGGCACCACCGCGTGCCTGTCCGTCCTCGCCGTCGCGACCGCCGGCCCCGCGGCGGCCGGCCCCGCCGGTCCCAAGCCGGTCGAGGTCCAGCTCCTGGCGTTCAACGACTTCCACGGCGCCCTGGAGGCCCCGACGGGCTCGGGCGGGCGCGTGACCCGTCCCGACGGCAGCACGGTCGACGCCGGCGGCCTGGGGTACTTCGCCACCCACCTGCGCCAGCAGGAGGCGGAGAACCGCAACACCCTGACGATCAGCAACGGCGACCTCGTCGGCGGCAGCCCGTTCCTGTCGGCGCTGTTCCGCGACGAGCCCACCGTCGAGGCCATGAACCAGCTCGGCCTGGACGTGGCCACCGTCGGCAACCACGAGTTCGACGAGGGCGTCGACGAGCTGCGCCGGATCATCGAGGGCGGGGCCTGCCACCCGGAGGACGGCTGCCTCGACGGAACCGGCTACGAGGGGTCCGACGCGGACTGGCTGGCCGCCAACGTCGTCGACCGCGACACCCAGGAGCCGGTCCTGCCGCCCTACGAGGTCCACAAGGTCCGCGGCGTGGAGCTCGGGGTCATCGGCGTGGTCCTGGACGAGACGCCGTCGATCGTCTCGGCCGAGGGCATCGCCGACGTCGAGTTCCTCGACGAGATCGAGACGATCAACCGGTACGCCGCCGAGCTGCAGGCCCGGGGCGTCGAGGTGATCGCCGTGTCCCTGCACGAGGGCGGCTCCGCCGGCGCCGACGTCAACGGCTGCACCGACCCGTCCGGGCCCGCCTTCGACATCACCCGGGCGCTCGACGACGCCGTCGACGTGGTCATGTCCGGGCACTCCCACAGCGGCTTCGTCTGCGACGTCGACGGCACCCTGGTCACCCAGGCGCTGTCCAACGGCCGGCTGATCACCGACATCGACCTGACCATCGACCGTCGCACCGGCGACGTCGTCTCGAAGACCGCCGAGAACGTGGTCGTCACCCGCGACGTCGCCCCCGACGCCCAGGCGGAGGAGCTGGTCGCCCGGTACGCCGCGATCGCCCAGCCGATCGCGAACGAGCCCGTCGGACAGATCACCGCGGCCATCGTGCGGGCGCAGGAGACCCTGTTCGGCACCGTCGCCGGGGAGTCCCCGCTGGGCAACCTGATCGCCGACGCCCAGCTCGCGGCCACCGACGACGAGGCCGGCGCGGTCGCGGCGTTCATGAACCCCGGCGGCGTGCGGGGCGACCTCACCTACCCCTCCTCCCCGGCCGGGGAGGGCGACGGGGTGGTGACCTACGGCGAGGCCTTCACCGTGCAGCCGTTCAACAACCTGCTCACCACGCTCGACCTCACCGGCGAGCAGCTCTACGCCCTGCTCGACCAGCAGTTCGCGGTCGGCCGGGTGCTCGCGCCGTCGTCGTCGGTGGCCTACACCGTCGACCCGGCCGACGGCGGCAGCGTGGTGCCCGGCTCCCTGACGATCGGCGAGGAGCCCGTCGTCCTCGAGGAGACCTACCGGATCACGGTGAACAACTTCCTCGCCGGCGGCGGTGACGGCTTCACCGTGCTGACCGAGGGGACGAACGCGGTGAACCAGCCCGGCTTCGACGTCGACGCCCTCGTGGCCTACCTGTCCGGCGACCCGGTGGCCCCGCCGGCGACCGACCGGATCACCGTGGCCGGCTGATCCGCACCCTCCCCGACGGCGGGCGTCGCCGGTCCCCCCGGGACCGGTGGCGCCCGCCGTCCGCGTCAGTGGGTGTCCTCCGGCCCGGCCCCGCCGATCCCGTCGAGGAGGCGCTCGAGCCCCCACCGGTACTGCTCGGTGGTGTTGTAGGCGGCGATGACGTCGAGGGTCTGCGCCGTCCGCGGGAGGTCCCCGGCGGGGAGGCCGGCCAGCGCCGCCCGCCGGCCGGCCGTCCGCTCGCCCTCGTCGGGGACGGGGGTGCCCGGCTCGAGCTCGGCCACGTCGAGGGCCACGGTGCCGAGGACGTAGGTGACCAGCAGGTAGGAGGTACGGGCCGCGACCCCGGCGTCGAGCCCGGCCGACACCAGCAGCTCGAGCACCGCCTCCCCGGCGGCCAGCGCCCGCGGCCCCGAGAAGCCGTCGCCCAGCAGCAGCGGCACCACGCCCGGGTGCGAGAGCAGCACCGCGCGCAGGTCCAGCGCGTAGGCGCACAGCCGGTCCCGCCAGGGACGCCCGGCGTCGCCGAGCACCGCGACGTCGACCCGGCCGAGCAGGTCGTCGACGACCGCGCTGACCAGCGCCGCCTTCGTCGGGAAGTACGTGTAGAGCGCGTTCGGCGTGACCCCGACCTCGGCGGCGACCCCGCGCACCGACAGCCCGGCGGGCCCCGACGCGTCGAGCAGCCGCAGCGCCGCCTCGACGATCCGCGCCTCGCTCACCGACCGCGCGGGCCCCGGCCGCGAGCGTCCCCGGTCCACCACTGTCCTCCCCTTGACAAGACTCTGCACAGCGTACAACGATTCTCGGCCATGAACACTGCACAGCGTAAAGAGATATCCGTCCCCGTCCCGTCCCGCAGCGCCGACCTCCGCGCGTGGGCTGCGTGGACGGCGACCGCCCTGGCCTTCCCGATCGCCGGGCTGGCCGGGCTGGCCGCGGCCGGCGGCGCCGTCGCCACGCCACTCGCCGCCGCGGCCGGGGGCGCAGTCACCGGCCTGGTCCTCGGCGCCGCCCAGGCCGTCGCCGCCCGCCGGCGGCTGCCGGTGCTGCGCTGGACCGTCGCCACCGCCGTGGGCGCCGGCGTCGGCCTGCTGCTCGGCGCCACCGCGGTCGGGTTCGGCACCCGGCTCCCCGACCTCGCCCTGCAGGGCGCCCTGACCGGCCTGGTCGTCGGGATCGCGCAGGCCGCCGTCCTGCCGCGCGCCGCCGGACGGCGCCGGCTCGCCTGGGCCGCCGCCCTCGGGCCGCTGTGGGCGCTCGGGTGGACGGTGACCACCGCGGTGGGCGTCGACGTGGAGGCGCGGTACACGACCTTCGGCCTCACCGGGGCGCTGGTGGTCAGCGCGCTGTCGGCCCCGCTGCTGACCGCGGTGGTCCCCGCGGCCCGCCCCTCGGACAGCTACCGCTGACGTCCGCGCTCCCGGGCCACCGCCTCCCGGACGGCGGGTGCGACCTCCCCGCCGAAGCGGGCGAGCGCGCCGGGGTCGTCGGAGGCGAGCACGAAGGTGGAGAAGCCGGCCTCGAGCGCGAACTCGGTCAGCCGCCCGGCCCACGCCGAGGGCGGCCCGGTGAGGTCGGCCCCCGACGCGGCGGAGGTGCCGCTGACGTTGAGCAGCCGGACGACGTCGGCCGGCGAGCGCCCGGCATCGACCGCGGCCCGGTCGATGACCGCGTTCGCCGCGGGGACGGCGTCGGCACCGAGGAAGGACAGCGACGGCAGCCAGCCGTCGGCGCGGCGGCCGACCAGACGCAGCATCCGCGGCCGCAGCGCGCCGACCCAGATGGGGATGCGGTGCGCCGGGCGTGGCCCCCGCTTGGCGCCGTCCACCACGTGCTGGGTGCCGGGCACGCGCAGCGGCGCGCGGTCGTCGACGTCCCAGATCCCGCGGATGACGTCGATGGCCTCCTCGAGGGCCGTGACCGCGTCGCCGGGGGAGAGGCGGGGCCCGCCCATCGCCGCGATGGCGTCCCAGAACGCGCCCGAGCCCAGGCCCAGCTCGACCCGGCCGCCGGTGAGCAGGTCGAGGCTGGCGGCGGCCCGGGCGACGACCGCCGGCGGCCGCAGGGGCAGGTTGAGGACGTTCGGCGCGAGGGCGATCCGCTCGGTCCGCGCGGCGACGTAGGACAGCAGCGTCCAGGTGTCGAGGAACCGCGGCTGGTAGGGGTGGTCCTGGAAGGTGAGCAGGTCCAGCCCCGCCCGCTCGGCGGCCTGCGCCAGGCCCACCACGCCCTGCGGGTCGGCACTGGCCGGGGTGACGAACGCGCCGAACCGCAGCGCGTGTCCGTGGTCGGGCATGGCCTCCTCCTCGGGAGCGACCGCTACCCGCCCGAACGCGCGCCGCGGCCCGGCTCTTCCGCGTCCGTGCGGCGCCGGGTCAGCGGGCGAGGAAGTGCACGCCGAGCCAGGCCCAGGTGACCAGCACCGCCACCCGCCCGGGCGTGGTGCGCATGATCGCCCCCAGGGTCCGCGCGAGGGTGGGCCGGTCGGACCTGCGGCGCGCGGCGGACTCCAGGACCACGCCGCCGGCCAGCAGCAGCACGACGGCGACGACGGAGACCGCGGTGTTGTTCACCGGCGCCCCGGGCGGGACGAGGGGCGGGCGACCAGCCAGGCCCCGGCCAGCAGCCACGCCAGGGTCGCGGCGGCCCGCACCGCCGGGTGCGCGAGCAGGGGGTCGGCGAGGTCGCTGAGGGTCGGCAGGTCGGCGTCGAGCAGGGCGAGGACCTCCCAGGCCAGGCCCGCTGCCAGCCACGCCAGCCAGGGCCGCCCCGCGCGGCCGACCGGGGGCGCGCCCGCCCCGGCCGAGCGCGCCAGGCCCACCGCCACGACCAGGACGCCGGCGCCGCCGACGGCCAGCAGCGCGCCGGTGGACAGCTCGCCGCCCACCGCGACGATGGCGGCGCAGGCGACGGCCAGGACCGGCCAGGCGAGCCGGCTCATCCGGCGGGGCAGCCCCACCGGTGCATGCTCGCCCACCCGGCAGGCGACCGGCTCGGGCCCCGACGCCCGCCGCGGCGGTGGAGGCGGCCGTCGTCCGTGCCGCCACCGTGCGGCTGCCGCTGGAGCGGATGGGCGGCCCGGCCTGACGCCGCCGGGCGCTCCTACGCCGGCGCGTCCGCGGCCAGGCCCAGGTGGTCGCGCGCCGCGGCGCGCAGGCAGGCCGCCGTCGCGCCCATCGCCTCCTCCCGCCCGTAGGTGGCCACCAGGTCGACCACGCGGCCGTCGGGCGGGTCGACCAGCGCCCGGCCCACCACGGCCGCCCACGGCACCCCGGCCGCCCGTGCCAGTGCCGCGACCCCGCCGACGACCTTGCCCTCGAAGGACTGCGCGTCGAGCATCCCCTCGCCGGTGACGACGAGGTCGGCCCCGCGCACGTGCCCGGCCAGCCCGACGGCGTCGCGGACCAGGTCGAACCCGGGGACCAGCGACGCGCCGAGGGCCGCCAGCCCGCCGGCGAGACCGCCCGCGGCGCCGGAGCCGGGGAGGTCCACGACGTCGATGCCGAACCGGTCGCGGTGGCGCCCGGCCGCCTCGCGCAGCCTGCCGGCGAGCTGCTCGACCTGCTCGGGCGTGGCGCCCTTCTGCGGGCCGAACAGCCGCGCGGCGTCGAGGAACGTCGCCGCGACGTCGCAGGCGACCTGCACCGTCCAGCCGCGGCTGCCGTCGAGCGGTGCCAGGTCCTGCAGCACCTCCACGGCCCCGAGCCCGCCGTCGGTGCAGGCCGAGCCGCCCACCCCGACGACGACCCGCCGCGCACCGCGGCGCACGGCCTCGGCGACCAGCTCGCCGGTGCCGCGGCTGGTGGCGGCCCAGGGGTCGTTGCCCTCGCGGCCACCGGCGAGCAGCAGCCCGGAGGCCCGGGCCGTCTCCACCACGGCCTGCCCCTCGTGCAGCCGCCACGCGGCCTCGACCGGCGTGCCGAGCGGCCCGGTGACCGTCGACGTGCGCGTGGGGCCGCCGAGGGCCTCCAGCGTGCCCTCGCCACCGTCGGCCAGCGGGACGGGAACGGCGTGGTGCCCGGCCTCCGCCACGCCGGCGGCCAGCGCTCCGGCCGCCTCGGCGGCGGTGGCGGTGCCGCGGAACTTGTCGGGGGCGATCACGATGCGCATGCGCGCCTCCGTCGGGGGAGGGGAGGAACGGCGCGGCTGCCCGCCCCGGCTCGGGGCCGGGGACGGGCAGCCGCGGGGTGCAGGGTGGACGGTGTCAGGCGACGCCCACCCGCTCGGGGTCCCGGGCCTGCCTCGGTGACCCGGTGCCCTCGGTCTGCTCGAGGTCGCGCAGACCCAGCCGCGAGGTCTCGGGGGTGGTCCGGGCGGCGACGGCCGAGACGGGGGGCACAGCAGGAAGGGCACCCCGGACACGGGGCTCAGAAGGGCGGCTCCTCGCTGCTGTCGCCGGCCGGCGCGCCCCAGGGGTCGGGGGAGCCGCCGCGGCCGGCCCCACCGCGACCCTCCCCGGCACCGCCGCCGCTGCCGGCACCACCGCCGGCACCGTTGCCACCGCCGGCACCGTTGCCACCGCCGAAGCCCCCGCCGGGACCGTCACCGGAGCGGGTGGCGCGGGTGACCGTCGCCGTCGCGTAGCGGAGCGACGGGCCGATCTCGTCGACCTCCAGCTCGATGACGGTGCGGTTCTCGCCCTCCTTGGTCTCGAAGGAGCGCTGCTTGAGGCGGCCCTGCGCCATCACCCGCGAGCCCCGGGTCAGCGACTCGGCGACGTGCTCGGCCGCCTGCCGCCACACGCTGCAGCGCAGGAACAGCGGGTCGCCGTCCTTCCACTCCTGCGTCTGGCGGTCCAGCGTGCGGGGGGTCGAGGCGATGGTGAAGTTGGCGACCGCCGCGCCCGAGGGCGTCCAGCGCAGCTCGGGGTCGCTGGTCAGGTTGCCGATGACGGTGATGACAGTATCGCCGGCCATTTTCCGGTCCTCCGTGTCGTTCGGTGCACAGCTCGGGGTGAGCGCCTGGAGGCTAGGGCGGCCCACCGACAGTTCCCGGTCCGCCGGGATCCGTCGCGGACCGGCCCGCCCGCGCGGGGCGCCGCGGATCCCCCGGACGTGTGACCATCGGGAGCCGGACGGCACCAGCGAGGGGACGGCAGGTGGCAGAGGCGCGGGCCGGGGCGGTGCTGGAGGCGACGCTGGAGCGGATCACCTTCGCCAACGCCCAGACCGGCTACACCGTGGCGCGCGTGGACACCGGCCGGGGCGGTGACCTGGTCACCGTGGTCGGCTCGCTGCTGGGCGCGCAGCCGGGGGAGACGCTGCGGCTGCGGGGGCGGTGGGGGTCGCACCCGCAGTACGGCCGCCAGTTCCTGGTCGACGACTACACCACCGTGCTGCCGGCCACGGTCCAGGGCATCCGCCGCTACCTCGGTTCCGGCCTGGTCAAGGGCATCGGGCCGCGGCTGGCGGAGCGGATCGTCGACCACTTCGGCACCGACGCGCTGCGGGTGATCGAGGAGCAGCCGGCGCGGCTGGCCGAGGTGCCGAGCCTGGGACCGAAACGGACGCGGCTGATCACCGAGGCCTGGGAGGAGCAGCGGGCCATCAAGGAGGTGATGGTCTTCCTGCAGGGGGTGGGCGTGTCCACGTCGCTCGCGGTGCGCATCTACCGGCAGTACGGCGGCGCCTCGATCGGCGTGGTCCGCGCCGAGCCCTACCGTCTCGCCGCCGAGGTGTGGGGCATCGGCTTCCGCACCGCCGACACGATCGCGGCCGCCGTGGGCATCCCGCACGACAGCACGCAGCGGGTCGAGGCTGGCGTCCAGTTCGTCCTCTCCGAGGCGACCGGGCAGGGGCACTGCTACCTGCCCGAGGCCGAGCTGGTCGCCCGGGCGGTCGAGATGCTGCAGGTCCCCGCCGACCTGGTGGGTCACTGCCTGGCGCTGCTGGTGGCCGACCAGAACGTGATCCGCGAGGAGTTCCCCGGCGCCGACGGCGAGCCGCCGACGGTCGCCTACTACCTCGTCCCCTTCCACCGGGCCGAGGTCTCCCTCGCCGCGGGGCTGCGCAGGCTGGCCACGGCCGACACCGACCGGATGCCGGCGTTCGGCACGGTGGACTGGGACGCCGCGCTGGCCTGGCTGCAGCGGCGCACCGGCGCCGAGCTCGCCCCCGGCCAGCAGGAGGCGGTCCGCCTGGCCCTGACCGAGAAGGTCGCCGTCCTCACCGGTGGCCCCGGCTGCGGCAAGAGCTTCACGGTCCGCTCCGTGGTCACCCTCGCCGCGGCCAAGGGCGCCCGGGTGCTGCTGGCCGCCCCCACCGGCCGGGCGGCCAAGCGGCTGACCGAGCTGACCGGGGTCGACGCGGTGACGGTGCACCGGCTGCTGGAGCTGCGGCCGGGCGGGGACGCCGCCTACGACCGGGACCGGCCGCTGGACGCCGACCTGGTCGTGGTCGACGAGTCCTCGATGCTCGACCTGCTGCTGGCCAACAAGCTGGTGCGGGCCGTCGCCCCGGGGGCGCACCTGCTGCTGGTCGGCGACGTCGACCAGCTGCCCTCGGTGGGCGCCGGGGAGGTGCTGCGCGACCTGCTCGCCGCCGGCACCCCCGTCCCGCACGTGCGCCTGACGCAGGTGTTCCGGCAGGCCAGCCGGTCGGGGGTGGTGACCAACGCCCACCGGATCAACGCCGGCACCCTGCCCCAGGTCCGCGGCCTCGACGACTTCTTCCTGTTCAGCACCGACGACGCCGAGGAGGCCGCCCGGCTCACCGTCGACGTCGCCGTCCGGCGGATCCCGGCCCGCTTCGGCCTCGACCCCCGCCGCGACGTGCAGGTGCTGACCCCGGTGCACCGCGGGCCTGCCGGCGCCGCCGCGCTCAACGAGCTGCTGCAGGAGGCGCTCACCCCGGCCCGGCCCGACCGGCCCGAGAAGCGCTTCGGCGGGCGGGTGTTCCGCGTCGGGGACAAGGTCAGCCAGGTCCGCAACGACTACGACAAGGGCCGCAACGGGGTCTTCAACGGCACCCAGGCGGTCGTCACCGCCGTCGACGCCGTCGAGCAGGTCCTCACCGTCGTCACCGACGAGGGGGAGGAGATCGCCTACGACTTCGGCGAGCTCGACGAGCTGGTGCACGCCTACGCGGTCACCGTCCACCGCTCGCAGGGCAGCGAGTACCCCTGCGTCGTCGTCCCGCTGACCACCAGCGCCTGGACGATGCTGCAGCGCAACCTGCTCTACACGGCGGTCACCCGCGCCAAGCAGCTCGTCGTGCTGGTCGGCTCGCCGCGGGCGCTCGGCCAGGCGGTGCGCGCCACCGGCTCGGGCCGGCGGCACACCGCGCTGGCCCGCCGCCTCCGCGGGGGACCGCGCGCCGGCGCCGTCCCGGCCGTGCCCGCCGGCGTGGGACGGGGCGCGGGACGGGGCTGATCGCGGGCCCGACGCCGCCGCAGCGGTACGTGCACACACCGCTGCGCACGCCGCCCCGCGGCAGCGGCACGTGCACACACCGCGTGCCGGACGCCGGTTACGCCCACGGCGAACGGCCGATGCGACACGCCGGCGGGGGGACGCTGACCTGCGACTTCTCCCGACGCGGCGCGTCGCGCTTGCGCGGGGGCCCCGAATGTGTCGGTACCCCTCCCTAGATTCCGGATCGACATCTTCCCCGTGTCGACAAGGAGTCCCCCATGGCCGCCTCTGGCCTCAAGACCCGCAAGCCCACCGGCCGTGTGCCGTGGCCCTGCATCCTCCTCGAGGGCGAGGAGAAGGCGGGCAAGAGCTGGGCGCTGGCGCAGTTCAGCGCCAGCGACAAGATCGGTGCGCTGTACTGGATCGACCTCAACGAGGGCGCCGGTGACGAGTACGGCGCCATCCCCGGCGCGAACTACCAGATCATCGAGCACGACGGCTCCTACGCCCAGGTGCTCGCCGCGGTCCAGGCGGTCAAGTCCCACGCCCGCCGCGCCGCCGACGCCGGCGAACCGCCGGTGGTGCTCGGCATCGACACCGGCTCGGCCATCTGGGACGGCCTGAAGGACTGGGCCAGCGACCGCGCGTCGAAGTCCGCCCGCAACCGCGAGCTGCTCAAGCGCGACCCCAACGCCGAGATCACCATCAGCCAGAACCTGTGGAACGACGCCGGCGCCCGCTGGCGGAAGCTGCAGACCGAGCTGCTGACCTTCCCCGGGATCGTCGTGGTGACCGCCCGCGGCAAGGAGGTCACCGAGGTCGACGCCAACGGCCGCCCGATCGAGGGGCACAAGACCTGGTCGGTGCAGACCCACCGGGAGTTCCCGTACGCGGCCAGCGTGTGGATGCGGCTGCGCCGCGGACGGCGGCCGCTGATCGTCGGCGCGCGCAGCGTGCACGTCGGGATCAAGCCCAACGACGACCCGGCCAGGGAGGTCACCGACCCGAAGGCCACCGGCCGGCTGCTGGAGTGGCTGGTGTTCGACGCCCTCAAGTGCGACCCGGGCACCGCGCACGTCCGCGACCTCGTGCCGTTCCACGGCGGCGGGCTGCTCGACCACGAGCGGACCGAGGAGGCCGCGGCCGGCCGCCCCGGACGGCGGGAGCGCACCGACGAGCCGGACGTCTCCGACCTGGTCGCCCGCATCGGCGACGCCGCGCACGACGACGACCTGCGCGAGATCTGGGCGCACGCCAACCGCGCCGCGTGGCTCCAGGTCGAGGTGCCGACCCCGGGTGGGCCGTACACCATCGGCGAGCTGATCCAGGCCCGGCACGAGCAGTTCCTCGAGGCGTCGATGGCCAACCACCCGGCCGGGCGCCGCCGGGCCGCGGCCGGGACCGCTCCGCAGACGCCGGCCGCGGTGGTGGAGGCCGCCCGGACCGCCGCGGCGGCCGCCCGCCCGGCCGCCGAGCGGGAGGCCCCGCCGGCGAACCCGCTGCTGGAGCCCTCGCCGACCCCGGACGACCCGCGCGAGCGCCGGCTCAACGCGGCGCGGCGGGGCGTGCTGGCCAGCCTCGAGGCCCTCGGCGTGACCGAGGAGCAGATCGGCGCCCGGTTCGGCCGGCCCGCCGAGCAGGTGGCCACCAAGCGGCTGACCGCCCTGGTGCGCGACGTCATCGCCACGCAGCGGGCGGCCTCCGACGACAGCACGGACGTCGCCTGAGCCGTCCCGGGGGGGGGGGGGGGGGGGGGGGGGGGGGGGGGGCCGCCCCCCCCCCCCCCCCCCCCTGACCGGAGGAAGAGGCGATGACCGCCGTCCTGCCCGCCCGTCCCAGCGCCGCCGAGCGACGGGCCGCCCCCAGTCTGGCCGCGGCGGTCCGCGACCTCGACAGCCGCCGCGCCCGCTCCCGCCAGCGGATGATCGGCGCCTCCGAGCTCGGCGAGTGCCGCCGCCGGGCCGCCTACCGGATCGGCCGCCGCCGGCCGACCAACACCCGCACCGGACTGCAGGCCTTCATCGGCACCGAGCTGCACCGCGGCGTGCTGCGCGCGCTACGCCGCCAGTACGGCGGCCTGACCGAGGTGCGCCTCGCCAGCGAGCAGGTCAAGGGCCGCTGCGACTGGTGGCACGAGCCGGTGGTCGAGGACCTCAAGACGACGTCCCGGTTCGGCTTCGAGCGGGTCCTCACCCGCGGCGTCCCGGTGCGGCACTGGTTCCAGGTCGCCGTCTACGCCTGGCTGCTGCGCACCGGGCAGACCGCCGACCGCCGGCTGCCGGCCGCCACCGGGCAGGACGTCGACGGGCTGCGCCTGCGCTACCTCTCGCGCGACTCCGGTGAGGACGTCGTGTTCGAGGCCGAGAACGACCCGTCACTGACCGCCGAGGCGATCATGTGGCTCACCGACGTCTACGCCACCGTCGAGGACGAGGGCGTCGACGCCGTCCCCCGCGACGGGTTCGGTCCCGGCGTGGACTCCATGTGCGACTGGTGTCCCTTCCTCGACCTGTGCTGGGGCCCGCCGGTCGACCTCGACACCGAGGGCGAGGTCTCTCGCCAGTCGCGCCTGACGGTCACCGACGAGGACTACGTCGCGGCCGTCCACGAGTACGACGCCTGGCGGGCCGCCGAGACCGAGGCCCGGCGGCACAAGGACTACGCGCGGGAACGGCTGCGGGGCCGGTCCGGGCCGGCGGGTGACCTGCACTGCGAGTGGTCCGGTGGCGGGCTGCGCACGCAGGTGGACAAGGACGCCGCCGTCGAGCGGCTGGTCGAGCTCGGCGAGGTGCTGCCCACCCGCACGACCCGCAGCGCGCAGTCGATCCGGGTCGTCCGGACCGGCACCCGGGAGGACTGAGCCGGCGGTGGCGCGGTGTCACCCCTCGGGTGCATCATCGAACACACGTTCGAACGCATGCGACAGCCTGGAGGTCCCGATGGCCACCGTCCCCACGTCCCAGCTGCCCGCCGGGGAACCGGTCCTGACCACCGACGTCGTGGGTACCGACTTCGGCCTCCCGCTGGTCCGGCCCACCAAGACCCGGCAGGACAGCCGGGTGCGGGTGGTGCGCTCGCACTGCCGGGCGCACGGTGGGGTGGTCGTCTGGTTCACCGACGGCACGAAGACCCCGCCGCTGCACGGGCGCACGACCTGGGTCCTCGCCGGGCCGGAGCCGGGTGACCACCCCGCCGAGCGGGTGGTGGCCTGACGCGGCCCGGCCGCACCGGCCCGCATGGGGAGAACTGCGTACAGACAGCGGGATCCCGCCGCTCCTAGGGTCCGCTGGTCGGTCGCCGTCACCGCAGCCTCGGGGGACGCCATGTCGCTGCTCTGCATCCACCTCTGCTGGGACGACGCCGGCCCGCGGCAGCACGCCGGCCTCCGGCAGCTGCTGCCGCCGGTCCGGCTGGACGACCGCGGGCCCTGTCTGCACCGCCGCACGTGGCTCGCCGGTGACCGGGTGCTCGGCGTCGAGGTGTGGTCCGACGACGACGCCGCGAGCCGGCACCTCGCCGACCTGCCGGCCAACTCGCGAGCCGCCGGTCTGGAGGCGCCGACCGTCGTCGTCCTGGTGTGGCCCGACGTGTACCGGGCGCTGCTGCCGGGCTTGCTCGGGCCCTCGGAGGCGGAGGCCGCCGAGCCGGCCGGACGGTCGCCCGCCGCCCCGGCGCGCTGAGCGCGCACCGCCGCGGCCGGCGCGGCGTCAGGTCATGTCGACGGCGATCTTGAGCTGCCCGGGACGGGGGGTGATCGCGGCGGTGAAGGCCGCCTCCACGTCGGCGACGGGGTGGACGTGGGTGACGTAGCAGTCGCGCAGCGCGGGGGAGGCCGCCAGGTGCGCGCCGGCGTCGGCCAGCACCCGGCGCCGCTCCAGGGTGACCCCCGAGCGCAGGGTCAGGTTCTTGCGCAGGAACGTCATCATGTCGAAGGGGTAGACCGGGTCGTCCGGCACGCCGAAGTAGAAGACCTGGCCGCCGGGCGCGACCGCGTCCAGGGCCGGCTGCAGCGTCGAGACCTGGTGTCCGACGGCCTCCACCACGACCGTCGGCCGGTCGGCGTCGGACAGCGAGCCGGCCCACCGCTCGGCGCGGGCGGTGACCGTCTCGTCGACGCCGAAGGCGGATGCGACGTCGCTGCGGTCCACCGGGTCGACGCCGGTGACCCGCGCCGCGCCCCGGGCCTTGAGGACGGAACCGAAGAGCAGGCCGATCGGGCCCTGGCCGATCACCGCGACGGCCTGTCCCGAGACGTCGCCGAGCTGTTCGACGGCGTAGAGGACGCAGGCCAGCGGCTGCAGCATCACGGCGGTGGTGGCCGGCAGGCCGGCGTCGAAGGGGGCGAGCCCGTCGCCGTCGGTGACCACGAGCTCGGCGATGCCGTCGAACATCGACGCCCAGCCCACGACGAGGTCGCCGGGGGAGTGGGCGGGGTGCCGGCTGGCGACGACCTCCCCGACGATCTCGTGCATCGGGAAGCCCGGCGCCCGCGTGGCACCCCAGCCGTCCTCGGCGGCCGGGTGGGGCCACACCCCGCCGCGGAAGTTGGGCAGGTCGCTGCCGCAGATGGCGCCGGCGCGGGTGGCCAGCAGCACGTGCCCGGGCGTCAGGGCCGCGGGGTCGGGAGCCGCGACCTCGACCTGCTCGAAGCGGAACGGGCCGCGCAGCGTCTGTGCCCACATGGGGGTGTCTCCGTCCTGCCGGTCGGTGGGTCCGGCCTGCAGCATCACCGCGGTCGGGTGCGGCGGCCAGTGCGGCGGTGCGCGACTCACCGGACCCGAGGCGCGGCGGGCAGGGAGTCCCCGCTGCGGGGGCGGGGGATCGCCGGTGCGGCGTCGCCGACCCCGCGTCGCCGGGCGGGTCCGGGAGGCGGGACCAGCAGGCCGGCGTCGCGGGCCCGCTGGACCGCCACGAGCCGGTCGCGCACCCCGAGCTTGCGGTACAGGTGCTCGAGGTGTTTGTGCACCGTCCGCGGCGAGGTCTCCAGCCGGCGGGCGATGGCCTGGGCCGTGAAGCCCTCCCCGAGGAGTCCGAGGACGGCGAACTCACGTTCGGTCAGGCCGAGGTCGCGGCCGCGTCCGCACTGCTCCTCCGGTACGCCGTGGAGGACGCGGTGCTGGCGGAACAGTGCGGCCAGGGCGGGGAGGACCAGCCGGGCCAGTTCGGCGTCGGCGTCGGCGTAGTCGTCGTCCGGGCGGCACACCACGTAGCCC
The DNA here is from genome assembly GCF_054050255.1 of Geodermatophilus sp. SYSU D00700. NCBI lineage: Bacteria > Bacillati > Actinomycetota > Actinomycetes > Geodermatophilales > Geodermatophilaceae > Geodermatophilus > Geodermatophilus sp. SYSU D00700. The sequence goes on from NZ_JBJGZA010000013.1 coordinate 72,845, forward strand.
TCGATCCCGTCGCCCACGCGCAGCGGCAGGGACAGCTGGTGGGCGATCCCGAGGGGACGGGCGACGTCCGACCACTCCGCCGCCATCCTGGCGGGGGCCACCTCCGGAGGCACTCGACCCAGGATCTGGGGTGCGGCGCTGCCCGTGACGGAGTGCCAGCGGATGAGCGGCTGAGTGGTGGCGTCGGGGACGACACCGGGCGGCGGGGTCGTCGGCAGGTAGCCATCCGGCCAGCCCGCGACGACGTGGTCCACCCACGTGCGGTCGACGACGTTCAACGAACAGCAGGCCGCGTCGAAGGACCGGAGGAGCAGGTCTGCCACCTGCGCGTGCGGGAACTCGCCCGCCCCGGGCTGCCGCTGCAGGACGTCACCGACGAGCTCCAGCCATGCGGCGTGCCATGCCGTGGTGCGCGACACGCCACTCACCGTATCCGGCCGGTGTCGGTGCGGTAGGGCCTTCTGTCACGGCTCGCTCCCGGCGGGATGTGGCGATCCTGCCTCCGCCGTCGGCGCCGGCCCATACGCAGGTGTGCGTACGGCCCCGGCGGGTGGGCGTGACTAGCTTTGCTGTCCCGCATCTCGTGTGCGTCTGTCCAGGGGGAGACATGTCGGTCGGGGTCGTGCACCTGCGTGTGAAAACCACCAACGCTGATGACCGTGCTCGGTCCCGACCGAGCTGCGCCACCTGACCCGCCGACCCATCCAGCGCCGGGACGGCCGTCGCCCGCCCGCCAGGGCCGGTGCCTGCTGCCGCCTCCACGGCGGTGGTCCCGGTGTCCTCCGTGCGATGTGCCGCCTCCTCACTCGTCCTGAGCAGAAGGACCCCTCACGTGGACCGTCCACCCCACGTCACCCTGCTCGACGGCTTCTGTCTCGAGCTGCCCGGTCGCGGACGGCGGTCGGACTCCGACGACCTGCCCGGTGCGGTGCAGCGCCTGGTGGCGCACCTGTGCCTGTCCTCCAAGCCGAACCGGACGGTGACGGCCGGCCGGCTGTGGCCCGACGTCCCCGAGGACCACGCGCACGGCAGCCTGCGGTCGGCGCTGTGGCGCCTCAACAAGGCGGCACCGGGCCTGGTCGAGGTGTCGGGCAGCACCCTCCGGCTCGTGCCGGGCGTGCGGATCGACGTGCGCGACCTCAGCGCGTGGGCACGACGGGCCGTCGCGCCACCCGGTGACCCCGGCGACGTCGCCCTGCCCGACAGCGCCCTCCTCGGCGACCTGTTACCCGGGTGGTACGACGACTGGGTGCTGCTCGAACGCGAGCGGTTGCGGCAGCTCCGCATGCACGCGCTGGAGGCCGTGGCCGCCCGGCTGGCCTCGCTCGGTCGTCACGGCGAGGCGCTGCAGGCCGCCCACGCCGCGGTCCGCGCCGAACCGCTGCGGGAGAGCGCCCACCGGATGGTGGTCCGGATCCACCTGGCGGAGGGGAACGTGGCCGAGGCGGTCCGGGCCTACGAGCTCTTCCGGACCGTGCTGCACACCGAGCTGGGCGTGCTCCCGAGCGAGGAGATGACCCGGCTGCTCGGGCACGTCCCGCGGGTCCGCCGGACGCTGGCCGCGCAGCTGCCCCTGGCGCCGGGGCCGGCTCCCGGCCACCTCGCCGCGCCACCGGGACGGTGCCGGTCCGGCGGGCGGTGACGGGTCCGTGTCGCGGATCGCCCGGGACGTCCGGGCCGGTGGGTCCTCCGTCCGGGGGACTGCGCCGCGAGGCGTGACCTCTGAGCATGGCTCCTGACCCCGCGCCCGCACCGGGCGGTCGCGGGACGGGTACCGCGACGCCGCGCGGGGCCCGGAGGAGAGACGACGTGGCCGACCGCCCGAGTGCCGCCCTGCTGATCCGTGTCTGGCACGAGGAGGACGGGGAGCTGCGGGCCCGCCTGCTGACCCTGCGCGACGCCGCCCCGGGAGCGCCCGCGGAGGAGGTCACGGTGGCCGTGGCGTCGTCGACCGACGGCGTGCTCGACGCCGTCCGGACCTGGCTGGAGGACGTCACCCGCGGGTCCTGACCCCCAGCAGCGTCGACGGCACTGTTGACCGGGGACCACCGCCCACCCAGAGTGTGACCGGCACCACACGACCGAGGAGGGGTCATGGCGGCACGGGTGGACAGCAGGGGGATGGACGAGGTCCTGCGGCGGGCGGTCGACGGCGGGGCGGTGCCCAACGTGGTCGCCACGGCCGCGGACGCCGACGGACCCTTCTACGAGGGGGCCGCCGGCGGCCGGACGGCCGGCACGGACCAGCCGCTCGACGGCGGCACGCTCTTCCGGATCGCCTCGATGACGAAGATGGTCGCCACGGTCGCCGCCCTGCAGCTCGCCGAGCGCGGCGAGCTGGACCTGCAGGCGCCGGTCGACACGCTGGTCCCCTCCTGGTCGGAGCTGCAGGTCCTCGAGGGGTGGGACGGGGACACGCCACGGACCCGGCCGCCGGCGACCCGGGCCACCGTCCACCACCTGATCACCCACACCAGCGGTCTCACCTACTGGTTCTGGAACGCCGACATGGTCCGCTGGGAGAGCACCACGGGCACGCCCAACGTCCTGAGCGGCCGCCGCACGTGCCTGAGCGCGCCGCTGGTCGCCGACCCCGGCACGCGGTTCGAGTACGGCATCAACACCGACTGGCTCGGCCTGGTGGTCGAGGCGGTCTGCGGCCGCACGCTGGACAAGTACCTGGAGGAGAACGTCCTCGCGCCCCTGGGCATGACGCACACCACCTTCAGCCCGACGCCGGAGCAGCGGGCCGACCTCGTGCCCGTGCACGTCCGCGACCAGGACGGGCACTGGGTCGCCACCGACCTCGACTGGGCCGAGGAGGCCGAGTGGTGGGCCGGCGGGCACGGGCTGTACTCCACCCCGCGGGACTACCTGCGCTTCCAGCGGATGCTGCTCGGCGACGGCGAGCTCGACGGGGTGCGCATCCTGCGGCCGGAGAGCGTCGAGGCGGCCTTCACCAACCAGATCGGCGACCTGGAGTTCCCGAGCCGGATCGCGTCGGCCGACCCCTCGGTGACCCACCCCTGGAACGGCCCGGCGGGGCAGAAGTGGGGGTACGGCCTCCTGCTCACGACCGAGCAGCAGCCCGGCATGCGCGCCGTCGGCAGCGGTGCCTGGGCCGGGGTCTTCAACACGCACTTCTGGGTGGACCGGGCCAGCGGGGTCACCGGCGCCATCTACACCCAGTTCCTCCCGTTCATCCCGGAGGAGGCGATGGCGGTCTACGCCGACTTCGAGCGGGCGGTCTACGCCTCGCGCTGAGGACCGTCGACGGGACGCCCGGACGGGGGGGGGGGGGGGGGGGGCCCGCCCCCCCCCCCCCCCCCCCCCCCCCCCCCCCGCGGACGACAGCGGCCGGCTCACGGGCCCTGGCCGCCGATGAGCCGGCTGATCGCCCCCGCGGTGCGGGCGACGTGGGAGGCCAGGAACCGCTGCCGGCTCTCCCCGGGCACCTCCTGCTCGGGGAAGGTGAGCGCCACGCCGGCGAGGGGGTGCCCGGAGTGGTCGACCACCGCGGCGCCCACCGAGGCGAAGCCCTCGGTGACCTCACCCTCCTCCAGGGCGTAGCCGCGCCGCCGCGTCTCGCCCAGCAGCCGGCGCAGCGCCGACAGCGAGCGGGGCCCGCGCTCGTTGCGCAGGACGAAGCTGCCCGCGGTGGGGAACAGCGCGCGCACCGCGGCCGGCGGGAGGACGGCCAGCACCGCCCGGCCGCTGGCGGTCAGCTGCGCCGGCAGCCGGACGCCGACGTCGGTGACCAGCGGTGCCCGCCCGCGGGCGCGCTCCTCGATGACGTAGACGACGTCGCGACCGTGCAGCACGGCCAGGTGGGACGTGTGCCCGGTGCGGTCGGTCAGCTCCGACAGCGGCCGCCGGGCCAGCCGCTGCAGCGGCTCCTGGCGGGTGAACCCGCTGCCGAGCTCGTAGGCGCTGACCCCGAGGCCGTACCGGCGCTCGCCGGGCAGGTGGACGACGAAGCCGGTGGCGGTGAGCTCCCCGAGCAGGTGGTACGTCGTCGAGCGGGGCAGCCCGAGCTCCCGGGCAAGCGCCGCCGCGGGCACCGGCCCGGCCTGGTCGGCCAGGAACCGGAGGATCTCGAGCACCTGGCGCGCCGCGGGCACCTGGCCCACCGGACCTCCGATCGCCGATGTCTGGGATCCCAGACGGTATCTGCCGCAGGGGTCTACCGGGTGCCCGCGCGATGCCGTGGCATGGAGCGGTGATCACCAGCGACACCACTGCCACCGTCGCGATCGGCGTCGGGCCCGGCCCGTTGCGTGCCTCCGACGTCGTCGCCGTCGCCCGCGGCGGGGCCGCCGTCGTCCTCACCGCGGAGGCCGAGCGGGAGGTCGCCGCCAGCCGGGAGGTCGTCGAGGCGCTGGCCGGTGACGTCGTCGCCCACTACGGCGTGTCCACCGGCTTCGGCGCGCTGGCCACCCGGCACATCCCCGCCGAGCGGCGGGCGCAGCTGCAGCGCAGCCTGGTGCGCTCGCACGCCGCCGGGTCCGGACCGGAGGTGGAGCGGGAGGTGGTGCGGGCGCTGATGGTGCTGCGCCTGGCCACGCTGGCCACCGGCCGCACCGGCGTCCGCCTGGAGACCGCGCGCACCTACGCCGCGATGCTCAACGCGGGCATCACGCCGGTCGTCTCCGAGTACGGCTCGCTGGGCTGCTCCGGCGACCTCGCGCCGCTGGCGCACTGCGCGCTCGCCGCCACGGGGGAGGGCGAGGTCCGCGACGCCGCCGGGCGGCGCCGGCCGGCCGCCGAGGCCCTGGCCGCCGCCGGCATCGAGCCGGTGGTGCTGGCCGAGAAGGAGGGCCTGGCGCTGGTCAACGGCACCGACGGCATGCTCGGCATGCTGGTGCTGGCCCTGGCCGACCTGCGCCTGCTGCTCCGGGTCGCCGACGTCACCGCCGCGATGAGCGTGGAGGCGCTGCTGGGCACCGACGCGGTCTTCGCCGCCGACCTGCAGGCGCTGCGCCCCCACCCCGGCCAGGCCGAGAGCGCGGCCAACCTGCGGGCGCTGCTCGCCGGCTCGGCGATCATGGCCAGCCACCGCGGGCCCGCGTGCACCCGGGTGCAGGACGCCTACTCGCTGCGCTGCTCGCCGCAGGTGCACGGCGCCGTCCGCGACACCGTCGCCCACGCCCGGCTGGTCGCCGACCGCGAGCTCGCCGCCGCCGTCGACAACCCGGTGGTCACCGCCGACGGGCGGGTCGAGAGCAACGGCAACTTCCACGGCGCGCCGGTCGCCTACGTGCTGGACTTCCTCGCCATCGCCGTGGCCGACCTGGCCTCGATCGCCGAGCGGCGGACCGACCGCTTCCTCGACGTCGCCCGCAACCACGGCCTGCCCGCCTTCCTCGCCGACGACCCGGGCGTCGACTCCGGGCACATGATCGCCCAGTACACGCAGGCGGCCATCGTCTCCGAGCTCAAGCGGCTGGCCGCCCCGGCCTCGGTCGACTCGATCCCCTCCAGCGCCATGCAGGAGGACCACGTGTCGATGGGCTGGTCGGCCGCCCGCAAGCTGCGCCGCGCCGTCGACGGGCTCACCCGCGTGCTGGCGGTCGAGCTGCTCACCGCGGCCCGCGCGCTCGACCTGCGCGCCCCGCTGACCCCCGCCCCGGCGACCGCGGCCGTCGTCGCCGCCGTCCGCGAGCACGTCGCCGGCCCCGGCCCCGACCGGTACCTCGCCCCCGAGATCGACGCCGTCCTCGCGCTCGTCGCCGACGGCACCGCCCTCGCGGCGGCCGAGTCGGTCACCGGCCCCCTCGTCTGAGCCCCCCAGGACCGTCCCCGCCCGGAAGGAAGCCCCCCATGGAAGGCGCCCGTCCCGTCCGTGCCGCCCGCGGCACGGCCCGCACCGCCCGCTCCTGGCAGACCGAGGCGCCGCTGCGGATGCTGATGAACAACCTCGACCCCGAGGTGGCCGAGCGCCCCGACGACCTCGTCGTCTACGGCGGCACCGGGCGCGCGGCCCGCAGCTGGGCCGCGTTCGACGCGATGGTCGCCACGCTGCGCGGGCTCGGGGACGACGAGACGATGCTGGTCCAGTCGGGCAAGCCCGTCGGCGTGGTGCGCACCCACGAGTGGGCGCCCCGGGTGCTCATCGCCAACTCCAACCTGGTCGGCGACTGGGCCACCTGGCCGGAGTTCCGCCGCCTGGAGCAGCTCGGGCTGACCATGTACGGGCAGATGACCGCCGGCTCGTGGATCTACATCGGCACCCAGGGCATCCTGCAGGGCACCTACGAGACCTTCGCCGCCGTGGCCGCGAAGCTCGCCGGCGCAGCCGGGCAGGGGCAGGGCGGCGGCACCCTGGCCGGCACGCTGACCGTGACCGGCGGCTGCGGCGGCATGGGCGGGGCGCAGCCGCTGGCCGTGACGCTCAACGGCGGTGTCTGCCTGGTCGTCGACGTCGACCCCGCCCGGCTGCACCGGCGGGTCGCGCAGCGCTACCTCGACGAGGTCGCCGACGACCTGGACGCCGCGGTCGCCCGGTGCGAGCAGGCGCGGCGGGACCGCACGCCGCTGTCGGTCGGCCTGGTGGGCAACTGCGCCACGGTCCTGCCCGAGCTGCTCCGCCGCGGCGTCGAGGCCGACGTCGTCACCGACCAGACCTCGGCCCACGACCCGCTGTCCTACCTGCCCGAGGGCGTGGACCTGGCCGACTGGCACGACCACGCCGAGCGGAAGCCGGCGGAGTTCACCGACCGGGCCCGCGCCTCGATGGCCCGGCACGTCGAGGCGATGGTCGGCTTCCAGGACGCCGGCGCCGAGGTCTTCGACTACGGCAACTCGATCCGCGACGAGGCCCGCCAGGGCGGCTTCGGCCGGGCCTTCGCCTTCCCCGGGTTCGTGCCGGCCTACATAAGGCCGCTGTTCACGCGGGGGATGGGCCCGTTCCGCTGGGCCGCGCTGTCCGGGGACCCGGCCGACATCCGGGCCACCGACGAGGCGGTCCTCGACCTGTTCCCCGACGACGACCACCTGCACCGGTGGATCCGGGCCGCGCAGGACAAGGTCGCCTTCCAGGGGCTGCCCGCGCGCATCTGCTGGCTCGGCTACGGCGAGCGCGAGCGGGCCGGAGGGCGGTTCAACGACATGGTCGCCTCCGGCGAGCTCGCGGCCCCCGTCGTCATCGGCCGCGACCACCTCGACTGCGGATCGGTCGCCTCGCCCTACCGCGAGACGGAGGGGATGGCCGACGGGTCGGACGCGATCGCGGACTGGCCGCTGCTCAACGCGCTGGTCAACACCGCCTCGGGCGCGTCCTGGGTGTCGATCCACCACGGCGGCGGCGTGGGCATCGGCCGCTCGATCCACGCCGGGCAGGTGACCGTCGCCGACGGCACCGCGCTCGCCGGGCAGAAGATCGAGCGGGTCCTCACCAACGACCCGGGCCTGGGCGTGCTGCGGCACATCGACTCCGGGGACGCGCCGGAGTCCGGCGACGACGCCGGCCCGCTCGCCGGGCACCCCGGAGGCGGCGTCCGGCTGCCGACGGCGGGCCGGTGAGCGCGCCGGACGCGGAGCGGACCGCGGCCGCCGCCTTCGACCGGATGTGGGCCGAGCTGGCGCCGGTCGGCCGGTGCGGGCGGACCGGCGGCTACCGCCGCTTCGCCTGGACACGGGAGGACGCCGCGCTGCGCGAGTGGTTCGCCGGGGCCTGCGCCGGGCGCGGCCTGGAGGTCGAGGTCGACCGGGCGGGCAACCAGTGGGCGTGGTGGGGCGACCCGGACGCCGCCGTGGCCGCCGGGACGCCGGGGGTGGTGGTCGGCTCGCACCTGGACTCGGTCCCCGACGGCGGCGCGTTCGACGGCCCGCTCGGCGTGGCCGGCGCCCTGGCCGCGGTCGACGGCCTGCGGGCGGCCGGGTTCGTCCCGTCCCGGCCGGTCGGGGTGGTCGCCTTCGCCGACGAGGAGGGCGCCCGGTTCGGGGTGGCGTGCGCGGGCTCGCGGCTCCTCACCGGCGCGCTCCCGGCCGAGCGGGCGCTGGGGCTGGTCGACGGCGAGGGCACGAGCATGGCGGAGGCGCTGACCGCGGCCGGGCGGGACCCCGCGCAGCTCGGCCGCGACGACCGCGCGCTGGCCCGCGTCGGCGCGTTCGTCGAGTTGCACGTCGAGCAGGGGTACGGCCTCGCCGGGCTCGGCCGGCCGGTGGCGGTCGGCACCGGCATCTGGCCGCACGGCCGGTGGCGGTTCGACCTGACCGGGCGGGCCGACCACGCCGGCACCACCCGGCTCGCCGACCGCGACGACCCGATGCTCGCCTTCGCCGCGCTGGTCCAGCGGGCGCGCGAGCTCGCGGTGCGGCACGGCGTCCTGGCCACCTGCGGCAAGGTCGTCGTCCGGCCCAACGGGGTCAACGCGATCCCCTCGTCGGTCACCGGCTGGCTCGACGCGCGCGGCGAGGACCCGGCGTCGGTGCGGGCGCTGGTCGAGGCCTTCGCCGGCACGGTGGGCGACCTCGGCGGGACGTTCGGCGAGGAGTCCTGGACCGGCGAGACGTCCTTCGACGCGTCCCTGACCGACCGGCTCGCCGCGTCGCTGGGCGGCGGGAACCCCGGCGGTGACCCCGGTGCCGTGCCCCGCCTGGCCACCGGAGCCGGGCACGACGCCGGGATCCTGGCCGCCGCCGGCGTCCCGGCCGCGATGCTCTTCGTCCGCAACCCGACCGGCGTCTCGCACTCGCCCGAGGAGTTCGCCGAGCCCGACGACTGCCACCGCGGGGTGCACGCCCTGGCCGCCGCGGTCGCCGACCTCGCCCGGTGACCGTCCTGTTCGCGCCGCACGCGCACCTGCCCGGCGGCGTGCGTCCGGACGTGCTCCTGGAGATCGACGGCGGGCGGTTCACCTCGGTGCGGGCGGGAGTGCCCGCGGCGGAGGTGCCGGCCGCCGCCGAGCGCCTGCCGGGGGTGGTCGTGCCCGGGTTCGCCGACGCGCACAGCCACGCGTTCCACCGGGCGCTGCGCGGCCGGACCTCCGCCGACGGCGGCACGTTCTGGACCTGGCGGGAGGCGCTGTACGCCCTCGCCGGGCGGCTGGACCCGGACGGCTACCTCGACCTCGCCCGGGCCGTCTACGCCGAGATGGCCCTGGCCGGGGTGAGCACGGTGGGGGAGTTCCACTACCTGCACCACGCGCCCGGCGGGCGCCGCTACGCCGATCCCAACGCGATGGCCGAGGCGCTGCGGCAGGCCGCGGCCGACGCCGGCGTCCGGCTCACCCTGCTCGACACCGCCTACCTGGCCGGCGGGCTCTCCGCGGCGGGGCACGCCCCGCTGGAGGGGGCGCAGCTGCGCTTCGGCGACGGCGACGTGCACCGCTGGGCCGAGCGGGTCGCGGCCCTGCGCGGCTCGGCCGGCTTCCGGGTCGGGGCCGCGGTGCACTCCGTGCGGGCCGTGCCGGCCGGGGACCTGCCGGTGGTCGTGGCCGCCGCCCGCGGCGGGCTCGGCGGGGCGGACCGGTCGCCGCTGCACGTGCACGTGTCCGAGCAGCCCGCCGAGAACGAGGCCTGCCTCGGCTGCTACGGCCGCACCCCGACCCGGCTGCTCGCCGACGCGGGGATCTGGGACGCCGCGTCGACCGCGGTGCACGCGACCCACCTGACCGCGGCCGACGTCGCCCTGCTCGGCGGGGCCGGGGCGACCGCCTGCCTGTGCCCCACGACCGAGCGGGACCTCGCCGACGGCATCGGCCCGGCCCGCGCGCTGCTCGACGCCGGGGCGTCGCTGAGCCTGGGCAGCGACCAGCACGCCGTCGTCGACCTGCTCGAGGAGGCCCGGGTGATGGAGGGACACGAGCGGCTGGCCACCCTGCGGCGCGGCCGGTTCACCCCCGGGCAGCTGCTGGCGGCGCTCACCGCGCACCGGAGCCTGGGCTGGGCCGACGCCGGCCGGATCGCCCCGGGGGCGCGGGCGGACCTCGTGGTGCTGCGCACCGCCACCGTGGGCACCGCGGGCGCGCTGCCGGAGCAGGTCCTGCTGGTGGCCTCGCGGGCCGACGTCGACACCGTGTACGTCGACGGCGTCCCCGTCGTGCAGGGCGGCCGGCACCGGCTGGGCGACGTCGGCGCGCTGCTCACCGCCGCGGTGGACCGGGTCTGGGCGTCGTGAGCGGCACCGTCGTCACGGGCATCGGCGAGCTGGTCACCAACGACCCCGCCGTCGGCGACGGGACCCCGCTGGGGGTCCTGCGCGACGCCGCCGTGGTGGTCGAGGACGGGCGGGTGCGGTGGACCGGGCCGGCCGCGGCCGCGCCGGCCGCCGACCGCCGGGTCGACGTCGGCGGCCGGGCGGTGGTGCCGGGGTTCGTCGACTCCCACACCCACCTGGTGTTCGCCGGCGACCGGGCCGCCGAGTTCGCCGCACGGATGGCGGGGGAGCCCTACGACGGCGGCGGCATCGCCACCAGCGTCGCGGCCACCCGCGCCGCCGGCGAGGCGGAGCTGGGTGCGCTGGTCGCCGCCCGGGTCGCGGAGATGCGCGCGCAGGGCACCACCACCGTCGAGATCAAGAGCGGCTACGGGCTGACGGTGGAGCACGAGGTCGCCTCGCTGGCCGTGGCCGGGGCCGCCACCCCCGAGACCACGTTCCTCGGCGCGCACGTGGTGCCGCCGGGCGCCGGGCGCGACGAGTACCTCGCGCTGGTCACCGGCGCGATGCTCCGGGCCTGCGCGCCGCTGGCCCGGTGGATCGACGTGTTCTGCGAGCCGGGCAGCCCCCGCGCGTTCGACGGCGACGAGGCGCGCGCGGTGCTGGTCGCCGGGCGGGCCGCCGGCCTGGGCCTGCGGGTGCACGGCAACCAGCTCGGACCCGGCCCCGGGGTGCAGCTGGCCGTCGAGCTCGGGGCGGCGAGCGTCGACCACTGCACGTTCCTGTCGGACGCCGACGTCGCGGCGCTGGCGGGCGGCGACACCGTCGCCACCCTGCTGCCCGGGGTCGAGTTCGCGACGCGCTCGCCCTATCCCGACGGGCGCGCGCTGCTCGACGCCGGGGTGACCCTCGCGCTGGCCAGCGACTGCAACCCCGGCACCTGCTACAGCTCCTCGATGCCGCTGATGATCGCCCTGGCGGTGCGGGAGATGCGGCTGACACCGGCCGAGGCGCTGTGGGCCGCCACGGCCGGGGGAGCGCGCGCGCTGCGCCGGACCGACGTCGGCACGCTCGCGGTCGGCGCCCGTGCCGACCTCGCCGTCCTCGCGGCGCCCAGCCACGTGCACCTGGCCTACCGCCCCGGCGTGCCGATCGCCTCGACCCTGGAGCTCTGAGCGCGCTCCGCCGCCCGCGATCCTCGGGGAGGCCGCGCTCCCGCCCTGGTCAGGCGGGCTCGGGCACGCCGCCGGGGTCGCCGCCGGGGTCGTCCGGGGTCGGTTCGATCGGCGGGGGCGGCAGCGGCTCGGGGGCGTCGGGGAGCAGTTCCCCCGGGTCGTCGGGCACAGGCTCGTCCGGGTCGATCTCCGGTCCGGGCTCGGGCAGCGGGGCGACCATGCGGGTAGTGAAGCAGCGCACGGCCGCTGTGGCGATGCCTGACCGACCCCGAGGCCCGCCGGCGGCTTCGCTACGCGGTGGCCGAGCCCGCCGGCCGGTGGGGCAGCTGGACGTGCGGCCGGGACTGCCACAGCGCCCACTCGGCGCCGATCTCGCCCGCGGTGCGCAGCAGCAGCGGCAGGTGCTCCCGCAGCAGGTGCTCGGTGGTGGTCTCGGCCGCGTGCACGGTGACGTTCACGGCGGCCTGCACCGCACCGTCCCGGTCCCGGACGGGGACCGCGACCGAGCGCACGCCCGGGGCCAGCTCCTCGTCGGCCAGCGCCCAGCCCTGGGCGCGGATCGTGGTCAGCTCCTCGCGCAGCTCGTCCGGCGTCCGCCCGGTCCGCCCGGGCAGCCCCGACCGGCTCGGCTCGGCCAGCGTCGCGGCGAGCCGGTCCGGGGGCAGGGCGGCCAGCAGGACCTTGCCCTGCGAGGTCAGCACCGCCGGGAACCGGGTGCCGATCTCGACCCGCAGCGCGATCAGCTTGGGCACCGACACCCGGGCGACGTAGACGATGTCGGACCCGTCGAGCTGCGCCATCGACGACGACTCCCCGGTGCGGGCGACCAGCGCCTCCAGGTGCGGGCGGGCGATGTCCCACAGGCCGAGCGCGCTCACGTAGGCCATCCCCAGGGTGAGCACCTTCGGGGTCAGCTCGAACGCCCCGCCGGAGGACCGGACGAACCCCAGCTCCTCGAGGGTGAGCAGCAGCCGGCGGGCGGTGGGCCGGGCGAGCCCGACCGCGGTCGCCACCTCCGTCAGCGACATGCTGCGGTGGTCGGCGTCGAAGCAGGCCAGGACGTCCAGCCCGCGGGCCAGAGCCTCCACGAAGTCCGGTCCCGTGCCGCGCCCCGCCATTGCACATCACTCCCCCCTCGCGAGGATGACACGGGCCGCGGGCGGCGCGGTGCGCCCCGCCGGGGCGCGTCACCGGTCCGGGGCGGTCACCGCCCGAGGACGCGCTCCTCGCCGCCGGCCCGCTTCGACTCGTCCTTGAAGTCGGTGTACTGGTAGGGGTTCTCGAGGATCGACTGCTCGGCCTCCGGCGCCTCCGGGAACATCCCGGCCTCCCAGACCTCCTCGCCGCACTCCGCCTGCAGGTACCCGACCGTGTCCTCGATCTCGCGGCGCACCGCGGCGAGGTCGATCCCGACCAGCCTGCCGTCGTACTTCACCACCCGGCCGTCGACGACGACGGTGTGCACGTCGCCGCGCTGGGCCTGGAACACCACGTGGCCGACCGGGTTGAGCAGCGGGAAGGAGACGGGGGAGTCGTCGTTCTTGACGAGGACCAGGTCGGCCTTCTTGCCGGCCTCGACGCTGCCCAGGTCGCGGTCGCGGCCGATGGTGTGCGCCCCGCCGCGGGTGCACCACTCCAGGACCGTCGCCGCCCGCAGCCGCAGGTGGGTGATGGTCTCGCCCCGGAGGTGCGCGGTCAGGTGCTCGGCCATGCGGTCGGCGTTGAGCGTGGCGCGCATGGCGGAGAACATGTCGCCGCTCCACCAGACGCTGGTGTCCATCGACAGCGACACCGGGATGCCGTACTGCAGCACCTGCTCGGTGGGCGCGTGACCCTGGCCGGCGCTGCACTCGGACTCGGTCGCCACCGAGATCGACCCGCCGGTGGCCGCGATCCGCTGGTAGCTGTCGCGGGTCAGCGTCGAGGCGTGCACGTACGTCGTCTCCGGGGTCATGAACCCGCCGTCGTACATCTGCTGGATGCCGGTGTCGCTGGTCGCGCCCCACACACCGGCGTGCGTGGTGACCGGGATGCCGAGGTCGCGGGCCACCTCGAACGCCGCCCGCTCCGGGAAGGCGGGGTCGCCGGTGACGTCGAACGCCATCTGCACGCCCATCCGGTCGTCGCCGGCGTCGCGCAGCCGCTCGAGGATCGAGCGGACGGCCGGGTCGGCGCTCCACTCCCACGGGCCGGCCTGGATGTTGCCGTAGGCCAGGACGAACCGGCCGGGCACCGACCGGAGCGCCTCGATCGCGGCCTCGGCGTGGTCGGTGGTGTGCAGGTTGTGCGACCAGTCGACCGTGGTGGTGACGCCGGCGTCGAGCGACTCGATCGCCGCGAGCCGGTTGCCCGCCGCGATGTCCTGCGGCCGGAACCTCCGGCCGTGCTCGAGGTAGTACCAGACGAAGTACTGGGTGAGCGTCCAGTCGGCGCCGTAGCCGCGCATCGCCGTCTGCCACATGTGCCGGTGGGTGTCGATCATGCCCGGCATGACGATGCCGCCCGAGGCGTCGACCTCGGCGGTGCCCTCGGGGACGTCCAGCCGGTGTCCCACCGCGGCGATCCGGTCGTCGACGACGAGCACGTCGGTGTCCCGCAGGACCGTCGCGGCGTCGTCCACCGTCAGGACGGTGCCGCCGCGGAACACGAGCGGACGGCCGGCCACGGGGACACCGGCCCCGTCGCCGCTGGCAGCACCGGACATGCTCATCGTCTCCTCCTCGGACGGTGGGGGGCGACCGGACCGCTGTCCGTCTGGCGGCCACCGGTCCGGGCGGCGTCACTCTGGTGTGATACCGACCACGTGTCAAGGTCGGGCGGCGGCCCGTGACGGAGGGCCACAGCCCGTTGACAGGGCCGGTCGTGGCCCGCAGACTCCGGCCCGGACGCACGTCCGCATCGCGGAGTCCCCGGACGAGAGGCGAGCCCGACCGATGACGTCGAGACCCCCCGACCCGGCGCCCCGCGGGCCGCTCGCGGGCCTCCTCGTGGCCGACTTCTCGCGGGTCCTCGCCGGCCCCTACGCCACGATGCTGCTGGCCGACCTCGGCGCCGAGGTGGTCAAGGTCGAGGGGCCGCGCGGGGACGACACCCGCACCTGGCAGCCCCCGGTCCGGGACGGCGTGTCGACCTACTACCTCGGCGTCAACCGCAACAAGCGCTCGGTCGCCCTGGACCTGAAGGACCCCGGCGACGCCGCCCTCGCGCGGGAGCTGGCGCGGCGGGCCGACGTGCTCGTGGAGAACTTCAAGCCCGGCGGACTGGCCCGCTTCGGCCTCGACCACGCCAGCGTCGCGGCGGAGAACCCGCGGGTCGTCTACGCGTCCATCAGCGGGTTCGGCAGCGCGCCGGGGGGACGGTCGCTGCCGGGCTACGACCTCATCGTGCAGGCCATCTCGGGGTTCATGAGCCTGACCGGCGACCCCGAGGGGGAGCCGTACCGGGCCGGCGTGGCGCTCTTCGACGTCATGGCCGGTCTGCACGCCACGATCGGGGTGCTCGCGGCGCTCAACCACCGCCACGAGACGGGGGAGGGCCAGCACGTGGAGGTGAACCTGCTGTCGTCGGCCCTGTCGGGCCTGGTGAACCAGACGAGCGCGTTCGTCGCGGGCGGGGTCGTCCCCTTCCGCATGGGCAACAGCCACCCCAGCCTGTTCCCCTACGAGCCCCTGCCCTGCGCCGACGGGGAGCTCATCGTCACGGCGGGCAACGACGGCCAGTTCCGCCGGCTCTGCGAGGTGCTCGGGGTCCCCGGGCTCGTCGACGACCCGCGGTTCGCCCGCAACGAGGACCGGACGGCCAACCGCGACCAGCTCCGCCCGCTGCTGGTCGAGCGGCTGCGCACCCGCTCGAAGGCGGACTGGTTCCGCGACATCATCGGCGCGGGGGTGCCGTGCGGACCGATCAACACCATCGACCAGGGCGTGGCCTTCGCCGAGGAGATCGGCCTCGATCCGGTGGTCAGCGCCGGGGAGGGCGCGGCCGCCGTCCCCTCGGTGCGCAACCCGATCACCTTCTCGGCGACCGCGGCGGAGTACCGGCTGCCACCGCCGGCCCTCGACGAGCACGGCGCGGAGATCCGCCGGTGGCTGGCGGAGCCCGCCGGTGAGGAGGCATCGGCATGAGCGGTGACGGGCTCTGGTTCCCGACGTCCCTCGGGACGTCGACCGCCGACGAGATCCGGCTGCTCGGCCGGGACCTCACCACCGAGCTCATGGGCCGGGTCGGCTTCGGCGAGCTGGCGTTCTGGCTGCTGAGCACCCGCCGTCCCACGCCGGCCGAGACCCGCGTGTTCGAGGCGGTGCTCGTCGCCCTCGCCGACCACGGCTTCACGCCCACCGCGATCGCCACCCGGCTGACCTACCTGTCGGCGCCGGACTCCCTGCAGGGGGCGCTGGCCGCCGGGCTGCTGGGCGGCGGCTCCCGGTTCCTCGGCGTCACCGAGGACTGCGGGGTCTTCCTCCACACGGTCCTCGAGGCGCAGGACGGGCCGCTGCCCACCGACGACGACGGCTGGGACGCGCTGGCGCTGGAGGCGGTGCGGGCCACGCGGGCGGCCGGCCGCCTCGTTCCCGGCCTCGGCCACCCGGTGCACAAGGTGCACGACCCGCGCACCGCGGTGCTCGTCCGCATCGCGGAGGAGGAGGGGCTGCGGGGGCCGCACCTGCGCCTGTTCGAGGCGGTCGGCCGGGTGCACGAGCAGGTCCTCGGCCGGCGGCTGCCGCTCAACGGCGCCGGGGTCTGCGGCGCCGCCCTCGCCGACCTGGGCCTGCCGGTCGAGATGCTGCGCGGCGTCGCCCTCCTGGCCCGCGCGGCCGGCCTGCTCGGGCACATCGCCGAGGAGCGCCGCCGGCCGATCGGCATGGACGCCTACCTCGCGGTCGACCGCAACGCGGTCTACGTCGACCCCGGCGACCGGGAGCCGCCGGCGTGAACGCGGCGGTCCTCACCCAGCCCGGCGGCACCCCCGCGTACGCCGAGCACCCCGACCCGGTGCCGGCGGCCGGGCAGACGCTGGTCGCGGTGACCGCGGCGCCGATCGTCCCGCTCGACCAGCTGTGCGCGTCGGGCGCCTCGTACTTCGGGCGCCCGGCCACCCCCTACGTCCCCGGCGTGCAGGGCGTCGGCGTGGTGCGGCGCTCGGCGGTGCTGGCCGAGGGCACCCGCGTGTTCGTCTCGACCACCGCCGGGATGCGGCCGGGGGACGGCAGCCTCGCCGAGGAGTGCGTCGTCCCCGACGAGGACGTCGTGCCGATCGACGCGGACGTCGACGACGCCGCGCTCGCCGCCCTGGGGATGTCCGGGGTCGCGGCCTGGGTGGTGCTCACCGAGCGGGCCCGGCTGCGGGCCGGCGAGACCGTGCTCGTCCTCGGCGGCGGGGGAGCGGTCGGGCAGGCCGCGGTCGGCACGGCCAGGCTGCTCGGCGCCGGCCGGGTGGTCGCGGTGGCCCGGTCGCCGGAGGCGCGGGAGCGGGCCCGCCGGGCCGGCGCCAACGAGGTGCTCGCGCCGGGCGGCGACGTCGACGAGCTGACCGCCCGGCTGCGCGACGCCCTCGGGGCCGGGGCCGACGTCGTGGTCGACCCGGTGTTCGGCACGGCCGCGACCGCCGCCGCGCGGGTGCTGGCCGTCCGCGGGCGGCTGGTCAACCTCGGCGGGTCCGGTGGCGACGTCGCGCAGTTCTCCTCGGCCGAGCTGCGCAGCCGGTCGGCGTCGGTGCTCGGCTACACCAACAACCACCTGACCGCCGACGAGCGCCGCGACGCCGTCACCGCGGTGGCCGGCCACGCGGCGGCCGGCCGGCTCGCCGTCGCCCACGAGGTGCTCCCGCTCGCGCGGGTCGCCGAGGCCTGGGACCGGCAGGCGTCCGGGCAGGCGGGCGTGCGGCTGGTCATGACGCCCTTAACCACCCACCGCGCGGACGGCGCCCGCCGCCCGCGGTCCCCGAGGAGGAGGCGACCGTGCAGCTGGTCACCGAGGAGAACATCACCGACCTGGCCGTGGAGCGCTGGGCCACGGCCAGGGACCCCCGCACGGCCGAGCTCCTGACGGCGCTCGTGCGGCACCTGCACGCCTTCGCCCGCGAGGTCCGGCTGACCGAGGCGGAGTGGATGGCGGCGGTGCAGTGGCTGACCCGCACCGGGCAGATCAGCGACGCCAAGCGCGAGGAGTTCATCCTCGCCTCCGACGTGCTCGGCCTGTCGATGCTGGTCGTCCAGATGAACCACCGGCTCGACCCCCGGGCCACGCCGGCCACGGTGCTCGGCCCGTTCCACGTCGAGGGATCGCCGGAGCTCGGGTACGGCGCCGACATGTCCCAGGGCCTGCCCGGCACGCCGCTGTTCGTCTCCGGCGTGGTCACCGACCTCGACGGCGCGCCCGTGCCGGGGGCGGTGCTCGACGTCTGGCAGGCCGACAACGAGGGGCTCTACGAGTCGCAGCACGCCGACGTCGACGAGGCCCGGCTGCGCGCGAAGTACCGGACCCGCGAGGACGGCAGCTACTGCCTGCGCACCGTCGCGCCCCTGGGCTACACGATCCCGATGGACGGGCCGGTGGGGGAGCTCATCGCGCGGACGGAGATCAGCCACTTCCGGCCGGCGCACGTGCACTTCCTGCTGGACGTGCCCGGCTACGAGCCGTTGATCACCCACCTGTTCCAGGAGGGCGCGCAGTACCTCGACAGCGACGTCGTGTTCGGCACCAAGGCCGAGCTGGTCGTCCGGTTCGAGGAGCGGGAGCCCGGAGAGACCCCGGACGGCGGCACCTCGGCCGAGCCGTGGCTCGAGGCCCGGTACGACTTCGTGCTCCAGCCGACGGCGCGGGCCGGGGCTCAGGCCGGCAGCGGCGTCGGCGCGTAGGCCAGCAGCCGCCACCGCCCCGAGGCCCGCGTCCACACGGCGAGGGCCAGGTTGTCGATCGTCTTGGGCACGCCGTCGACGTCGAGGTCCGCGGTCATCCGGCCGACGACGAGCGCGCTGTCGCCGACGACGGCCACCCGCTCCACCGGGTGGTCGATGCGGCGGTAGACGTAGTAGCCCGAGCGCACCTTGCCCAGGTACTCGTCCTTGGTGTCCCGGGCGCCGCTGGAGTGGGCGTAGCTCAGCTCGTCGGCGCAGAGGTCCGCGAGCACCGCCAGGTCGGCGTCCTGCATGGCCCGGTAGCGGCGGTCCTCGGCGGCCAGCACCGCGCGCACGTCCTCGGGGTCGCCGACCCGGCCCTCCGCCACGGGGCGATCATGCCCCGTGCCGCGGGCCGCTGCCGCTCTCAGAGCTCGGCGCGCAGCAGCGCCGCCGCCTGCGCGAGGGCGCGCATCTTCCCGGCGGCCGACGCCCGCGGGAGGTACTTGAGCCCGCAGTCGCTGGAGAGCACGAGCCGGTCCACGTCGACGTGGTCCAGCGCGCGCCGCACCCGCTCGGCGACCGTCTCCGGGGTCTCCACCTCGGGGGTCGACAGGTCGAGGACGCCGAGCGCGATCCCCTTGCCCCGCAGCGGCCGCAGGGTCGCGGGGTCCAGCCGCGACTGCGCCGTCTCGACCGAGATCGTGTCGGCCGGGGTGTCGGCCAGCTCGGGCAGGAAGGAGTAGCCCGCCGGCCGCTCGGAGACCATCGCCGCGTAGCCGAAGCACAGGTGCACGTGCACCGGGCCGGCGGCGCCGGCCACGGCCCGGGTCACCGCCTCCGCGCCGAAACGGCGGGCCACCTCGGGACGCGCCTGCAGCCACGGCTCGTCCACCTGGACGACGTCGGCGCCGGCGGCGAACAGGTCGGCGATCTCCTGGCGGACGACGTCGGCGTAGGCCATCGCCAGCGCCCGGTCGTCGCGGTAGTGCTCGTCCTGCGACTGCTGCGCCATCGTGAACGGCCCGGGCACGGTGATCTTGGCCGCGCGGTCGGTGTGCGCGCGGAGGAACCGGACGTCGTCCACCTGGACCGGGGACGGCCGGTGGATCTCGCCGGTCACCCGGGGCACCGGGATCTCGATCCCCGACCGGTTGCGCACCGTGCCGGGCGGGTCGAGCTCGAGGCCGCCGAGCGCCGTCGCGAAGTGGTTGGAGTAGGACTCCCGGCGGATCTCGCCGTCGGTGACCACGTCCAGCCCGGCCTCCTCCTGGGCCCGCACGGCCGCCAGCGTGGCGTCGTCCTGGGCCTCCTGGAGGTGCTGCGGCGGGATGCGCCACAGCTCCCGGGCGCGCACCCGCGGGGGGAACCGGTGTCCCAGCCGCTCCCGGTCGATGAGCCAGTCGGGCTGGGGCAGGCTGCCGACGATCATCGTCGGCAGCGGGGGCAGCGGTGCCGGCATCCGGTCCTCCCGGGGCGTCTGGGTGCGACCATCGTCTCCGCGCGCCCGGGAGCCGACCACACCGGTTCCTCCTCCGGGATGGCACAGTGGGGGGAAGCAGTGCGCCGTCGCAGGCGTTGACCCCGGCGAGGTGCCGACCACCGGGCCGCAGCGGGTCGTCCGGCGACGTCCCCCGTGCCGTGGTCGCCCGCTTCGTCCACGCGTCGATCCCCGGGGGATCCGCGGACCGGCGACCGGGGCACCGGGTCCCGTCGCCGGGACGCCCCCGCCGGCACCGGCGGGACCGTGCAGCGTGCTGCCGGGCACCCGTGCCCGGCAGCCAGAGGAGGAGTCCGTGGCCCGACCAGGCCGGCGCCAGACCGCCGCCCGCCGATCCACCCCGCGCGACCAGCGCCGGGGACGGCAGCGCGGCGACGTCGTCGCCGAACTCGCCCGGACCGTCCGCGAGGTGGAGGCGGCCGCCCGGCGCGGCCGCGTGACGCCCTCGGTGCGGGCGACGTTCCAGGCCGTCGCCCTGGTGCTGCGCGACCAGCGGGCCCGCGTCCGGGCGGCCGACCTCAGCGAGAGCCGGCGGGCCGAGCAGCTCAAGCGGCTGGACGGCATCGCGACCATCCTCGCCACGACCGCCGTCCGCGACACCGGGCTGCTGGCGCTGCTGGCCGACGACGCCGTCGTCTCCGACGAGGCGCGGGCGCTGTCCCGGGAGCTGCTCGAGGCCGCCGGGATCGAGCCCGCCCCCGAGGAGGCCCCGCCGGCGGAGCCCGCCGCGGCGCCCGCCCCGCCCGAGCGCCGCGTGGTGCCGCAGTCGGTGGTCTCCCGGCAGCTGGCCAACCCCTTCCTCGCGCCCGACTTCTCCGCCGTCCCGTCGCGCCCGGTCCGGCCCCGGCGGCTGGCCGGCTGGGAGCTGACCGGCCCGCTGCTGAACTCCTTCGAGCGCGCCGGCGACGGCAACGCGGCGGTCATGGACCTGCCCGTCCCGACGTCGCGCCGCGGGCCCGCCGGCCTCGAGCTGATGCCGCACCAGGCCCGGCTGGTCGCCGCGGCCGCGGCCGGCCACCGCACCTTCCTGCTCGCCGACGAGCCCGGTCTCGGCAAGACGGCGCAGGCGCTGCTCGCCGCCGAGGCGGCCGACGCCTACCCGCTGCTCGTGGTCGTGCCGAACGTCGTCAAGACCAACTGGGCGCGCGAGGCCGGACGCTGGACCCCCGGGCACCCGGCCACCGTGGTCCAGGGCGACGGCGACGCGGTCGACGGCTTCGCCGACATCGTCGTCGTCAACTACGAGGTGCTCGACCGCCACGTGGGCTGGCTCGGCGACTTCGGGTTCCGCGGGATGGTCATCGACGAGGCGCACTTCATCAAGAACAAGACCTCGCAGCGGTCGCAGCACGTCCTCGGGCTGTCCGAGCGCATCCGGTCGCGCACCGCGCAGCCCCTGCTCATGGCCCTCACCGGCACGCCGCTGATCAACGACATCGACGACTTCCGGGCCATCTGGCAGTTCCTCGGCTGGATCGACGAGTCAGGGCCGCGCGGTGAGCTCCTGGAGGCGCTCGAGGAGACCGGCCTGACGCCGGCCGACCCCGGCTTCTACGCCGCCGCCCGCCGGTGCGTCGTCGACCGGGGGATCGTGCGGCGCCGCAAGGTCGACGTCGCCGCCGACATCCCCGCCCGCCGGATCGCCGACCTGCCCGTCGAGCTCGACGGGCCGGCCGGCCGGTCGGTCCGGGCGGCGGAGGAGGAGCTGGCCCGCCGGATGGTGGCGCGCTACGAGACCGCGCTGGCCAACCGCGCGGCCGGTGTCGGGGAGCTCGACGGCGGCATCGACCGGGAGCTGGTGCGCCGGGTGGCCCGGGCGGAGCTGAAGGACGCGAGCACCGGCACGGGCGAGAACGTGTTCGGCATGATGCGGCGCATCGGCCGGGCGAAGGCCGGCCTCGCCGCCGACTACGCGGCCCAGCTGGCCCGCAGCGCGGGCAAGGTCGTCTTCTTCGCCAAGCACGTCGACGTCATGGACGCCGCCGAGGAGACCCTCGCGCGGCAGGGGGTCCGGTACTCGTCCATCCGCGGTGACCAGACGCCCTCGGCGCGGCAGAGGCAGATCGACGCCTTCGTCAACGACCCCGGCGTCGCCGTCGCGGTCTGCTCGCTGACCGCCGCCGGCGTGGGCCTGAACCTGCAGGTCGCGTCGAACGTCGTGCTCGCCGAGCTGTCGTGGACCGACGCGGAGCAGACCCAGGCCATCGACCGCAGCCACCGGATCGGCCAGACCGAGCCGGTCACCGCGTGGCGGGTCATCGCCGCGCAGACCCTCGACGCCCGCATCGCCGAGCTGATCGACAGCAAGGCCGGGCTGGCCGCGCGGGCGCTCGACGGGTCGGACGAGGAGGTCACCTCGTCGGCCGACGTCCAGCTCGAGACGCTCGTCGCCCTGCTGACCGACGCGCTGACCGCGGCGTCGCGGCTGGACGCGGGCTCACTGACCGGCACCTGACCGGCGTCGGGCGGGCGGCGCGTCCGGCCGGGCCGCGGAGCCGGCGCCCGGCACCACGCGGAAGACGGGGAACCGGTCGGCGACGGCGGCGATCTCGTCGACGGCGAGGTCGGGTCCGACGCCGAAGAACGCCCGCGCCTCGCGGGCGACCGCCGCGGTGCCCGGTCGTCGTCCCGCCCGCAGCACGTAGGAGCGGATCACCGGAGCGCGGTCCCCGACGGGCACCTCGGCCAGCGTCACCGCCCGGCGCCGCCCGCCGCGGGCCAGCACGACCCGGCCCCCGGCCGCCCGCACGTTGCGCACCCACTCCGAGTCGCCGGTGAGGGAGACCAGGTGGCCGGCACCGTGGTGCTCGGCCCGGACCAGGGTGGTGCGCCGGACCACCCCGCTGCGGCGGCCGGGCACCTCGAGGGTGACCACGTAGCCCGGACTGACCCCGAGGGCGGTCAGCACGTGTCCCAGCCACTGCAGCCGCGCGTACCACCGGGGTGGCGGCCGGTAGCGGTGCGCCCGGGGGTCGCCGAGCGGCACGACGAGGCGGTCGATCCTCCGCCGGGGGCCGTCGCGGGCGTCGAGGGCGAACGCGCGCAGGGCCTCCGCGGTCCCGACCCTGAGCGGGTACCCGTGTCCGGGCAGCAGCACCCGGGGCTCGAGCGCGGCCAGCGCCGCGATCGAGCGCAGCGCCGTCGGCCGGTCCCAGGTCGTGTACCAGGGCGGCCCGGCGAGCCGCTGCCGGCCCGAGAGCGCACCGGCGACCGAGTCCAGGTCCACGGTCACCAGCGCGTCGCCGGAGACCAGGACGCCGTCGCCCCGGCGCAGGAACGCGACGGAGCCGGGCGTGTGCCCGGGCGCGGCGATCCACTCCCAGTCGGGCAGCCCGGGGACGACGCCGTCGGGGTCGAGGGGCCGGGCGACGTCGGTGATGTCCCCGGCCGCCTCGATGCGGGCCCGCGCGCGGGCCGGCAGCAGGCGCACGACCGGCACGACCACCCAGTGGTCCAGCGGCATGTCGAACTCGGGCAGGTACCTCCCGGCGGCCATGGGCAGCTCGTCCGGGTGGAGGTACACCGGCACCCGCCAGGCACGGGCGAGGTCGCCCGCTCCGGCGGAGTGGTCGGGGTGGACGTGGGTGAGCAGGATCGCCGTCGGACGCGCGCCGGGGCCGAACAGCGACTCCGCCGCCTGCCGGACGGCCTCCGCGTCGCCGGCCCAGCCGGTGTCGACGAGCACCCACGAGTCGCCGGAGCGGACCAGGTAGGCGTTCGAGGCGAGCACCCCGGGGCCGAGCGCGACGGCGTGCACGTCGCGGGCGACCTCTGCCGGTCCCCGCCGTCCGGGCGGGGGAGGCCACCGGTCCGGCGTCTGTTCCAGGTACTGCCCGAGGCGGGCCCACACCCGCCGCTCGAGCCGGGCCCCGCCGGCACCCAGCAGCGGAGCCGCCGCACGCCAGGCCCCGCGCGGCCGGATGTCCCAGGACCAGCGGGCCCGGGTGCCGCCATCCACCGGGTCGAACGTCTCCTCCCCGTCGACGTCCATGGCCGCCATCCGGATCCGGAAGGCCAGCCGGTGCGGCCGCTCGTAGCCGGTCAGCTCGGTCGTCGTCTCGCCGCGCCGGCCCAGGCCGGCGACGGTCTGACGGAACCGTGTGCCGACCCCGATCGGGCCGGGGGTGGTCTTCTCGGCCCGCAGGACGCGCGGGTTGTAGCGGGGCTCGTTGCGGGGATCGGCGAGGACGTCGAACACCTCGTCCGGCGGGCGGGCGATGCTCACCTCGCCGCCGATCCGGATCACCACGGCTCCGCCGGCACGGGCCGCCCGCTCATCGGTCCGGTGCAGGTCACCGCGCACCCCCTCCGCCCGGCAGCGGGACCGGGCCCCGCCGGACTGTCGTCAGGTACCGGAGCGTGTCCGGTCGGCGCGGGGGCCGGCAGGAGTCCTGGGGCACACCCGGGTCGGACCATCGTCCCGCTCTCCGGCGCTCCCCTCGTCGGGCTGGACCGGACGGCTCACCGGGCCGTGGCCTTCGCCCCTACGCCGGGCGCGCCGCACGCCGGACCCTGCAACGCAGGGAGCCGTCGCGACCGCGACGGTCCCGCCGACCGGACGTCCTGGGTGCAGAGGTGGTGGCCGTCATGGCGAGGATCTACGTCCCCTACTCGACCGGGGAGGGGCAGACGGCGAGGATCGCGGACTACATCGCCGACGTGCTGCGGGCCCACGGGCACCAGGCGGACACCGCCGACATCAGGCGGTCCGAGGCTGCTGTGCCCGACGGGTACGACGGGGTGATCGTGGGGGCCTCGGTCCACATGGGGAAGCACGACGGCCACGCCGTCGACTACGTGCGGGAGAACCGGGCCGCGCTCGAACGGCTGCCGTCGGCGCTGTTCTCCGTCAGCCTCGCCGCGCACGGGGACCCCGAGGAGGCCCAGGGCTACGTCGAGGAGTTCGAGCGCGGGACGGGCTGGCGCCCGGCGAGGATCGCCCTCTTCGGCGGCGCCCTGCTCTACACGCAGTACGGGTTCCTCAAGCGGCACCTGATGAAGAAGATCGCGAGCGAGAAGCCCGGCCACCTCGGTACGGACGTCTCCCGCGACTACGTGTGCACGGAGTGGGACGGCGTCCGGCGGTTCGCCGAGGACTTCCTGGCGGACCTGACGTCCGGCGGGGTCGGGCGGGGTCCGGCGGACGTGCCCGCGGGCCGGGTGACCTGAGCCGGGGACCGCCCGGATCGCCTCTCGGCCCGACGGACGTCCCGCATCCCCCGCGGCCGAGAGCCTGCTCAGGCCAGGGACCGCGCCGATGGCCCTCGCGGGTGCCGATCCGCGTCGCGGCGCCGTCGCCCGCCTCGAGAGCGGCCTGCGCCGGTACGCCACCGGGCGCCTCGAGCGGGAGGTCGGCCGGCTGACCGCGAGGGGCAGTCGCGTCCGCGTCCTCGCCCCGACGCCGCAGGACCTCACCGCCATCGGCCCGGACGTCATGGACGCCGGGCGTCGGTGTGCGGTGTTCGACACGGCGTTCACGACCACCGCGGCCGGGCTCGACCCGCGGTCGCACGCCGGCGGTCACCCGGCAGCGACCTCCCGGGCGACCCTCTGAGCGCACGGCGGACGGTGCGGGAGCCGGCCACCGTCAGCCGTTCCGTGCAGATCGCCGCGCCGGAAGTCGCCCGGGACACGGGTCAGGGTCCCTACGCTCCTGCCATGGGCAACATCGGCAAGGAAGTCCGCCGGATCGAGGTCCTGCCCGTGCCCGGGCCGACCCCCGAACCGGCCGCGCCGGAGCGACCTGAGCCGCACCGGGAACCGTCTCCCTCGAGGTAGCCGCGGTGGACCCCTACGGCGGCTTCGAGCCGCAGGTGGGTCAGATCAGGGCACTGCGCACCTTCCGGATCGGTCCGGACGGCGTCCTGTACCCCCTGTTCTCGGCCGGTCCCTGGCACGACGGTGTCAACACCGCGCGCTGCCTGAAGCAGGACCGCCCACCGCACCCCAGCCCCGACCCGGAGTGCACCTGCGGGTTCTACGCCTTCGGCGGGGAGCAGTGGGTCGGTGACCACCCGCGCAGCCGCCACGTCCTCGCGGTGGTCTCCTGCTGGGGGCACGTCATCGCCGGGACCCGCGGGCTGCGCGCCGAGCACTGCCGGATCGAGGCCCTGTGGTTGTCGGCGGCCGTGCCGGAGGAGCTCGCCGAGCGGGTCCGCCGGAACCACCCCTCGGTCGCCGTCCACCGGGACCGGTCCCGGATGCTGGCCGAGCACCCGCCGACCGAGCTGGAGTGCTACGAGCCGGCCGGCCCGGGGAGCGGCCACCGCGCCGGCCGGCTGTGGTGGTCGGTGGCGATCGGGGCGGCCGTGCTGGGCGTCCTCCCCGCCCAGTGGCTGGGCGGCGCGCAGAGCGCCGCGCTGCTGACCATCGTCCTGGGGACCGCCTTCGCCGTGGCGGCGCTGCCCCTCGCGGGGCGGGGCCGCGACGCCCGCAGCTCCGGCCGGCGGCTGCTCTGCCTGGCGACCTCGGTCTGGCTCTTCGCCGCCTTCCTGGGGCCGCTCGGCCTGGTGTTCGTGCGGCTGCCGCTGCTGCAGGCCGCGTCGATCGCCGGCCTCCAGCACCTGTGCGTGCTCGTCGAGGGCCGGCGCATCCCGGCCCAGATCCCCTGACCGCAGGTCCTCCGGCGGGGCGCCGAACCCGGTTGCCGGGAGGCGGGGTGCCCTGGGAGCGTCGCGGCATGCCGCCCGGGGACGTGGCCCCGCTGTACGAGCCGTTCCTGGCCACCGCGGAGGCCGTGGCCAGGGAGCGGCCCGAGGTCGACCCCGAGGCGGCGCGCGAGGTGTTCACCGAGGCCGCGACCCTGCTCCACGACGGCCTGGCCCTCGACGGGCTGGACGACCACGACGCGCGGGCCGTCGTCGCCGGGCTGTGCGCCGACCTGGTCGCCGGGGACCCGGGTGCCTCGGTGCGCGCGCGGGCGCGGGCGGTGGCCTCGGACCCCGGGGACCTGCACGACCCGGAGGGCGTGGCCGCGGCCTACCTGGCCGCCGCGGCCGTCCTGCAGCTGTGACCGCCGGGCCGGGGACGGTCCCGCGCGCGGTTCAGGCGCCGATCCGGGTCCGCACCGCGTAGAGCTCCGGGAAGAAGGTCAGGTCCAGCGCGCGGCGGAGGAAGTCCACACCCGAGCTCCCGCCGGTGCCGGTCTTGAAGCCGATCGTCCGCTGCACGGTCCGCAGGTGGCGGAAGCGCCACAGCTGGACGGCGTCCTCGAGGTCGACGAGGTCCTCGCAGGTCGCGTACTCGGCCCAGTGCGTGTCGGTGTCCTCGTAGACCGCCTGGAAGACCGGCAGCAGCGACTCCTCCTGCACCCACGCCCGGCGCACGTCCCGGTGCAGGACGTGCTCGGGGACCGGGTGGCCGGCGCGCGCCAGGAAGCGCAGGAAGGCGTCGTAGACCGTCGGGGTGTCGAGCAGGTCGGCCAGCATGGCGTGCGCGTGCGGCCGGGACTCGAACACCGCCAGCATGCGCCCGTTCTTGTTGCCGAGGACGAACTCGACGGCGCGGTACTGGTAGGACTGGAAGCCCGAGGCGTTGCCCAGGACGCCCCGGAACTGCGTGTACTCGCTGGGCGTGAGGGTCGCGAGGACCGACCACTGGTCGGTGATGGTGCGGAAGACGTGCTTGACCCGGGCCAGGCCCTTGCGTGCGCGGCGGACGTCGTCGGCGTCGAGGTGGGAGCGGACCGCGCGCAGCTCGTGCAGCGCGAGCTTCAGCCACAGCTCGGTGGTCTGGTGCTGGATGACGAACAGGAGTTCGTCGTGGTGGTCGCTGATCGGGTGCTGCGCGGACAGCAGCTCGTCGAGGCCGAGGTAGCTCCCGTAGTCCATCCGCCCGCTGAAGTCCGTCGCCACACCCGCTTCGATCTCGCGGACGCCGTCCTCGATCGCCATGACGCCTCCCTCTCCGGTCCGGACGCTAGCCCGGTCCGGAGCGGGAGGCGTCCGGGGTCAGCGCCGCAGCGCCGAGGCCACCGCGAGTCCGGCGGCCGCCCGGCCGAGGGCGGGCACCCCCGGCCGGGCGGCGACGGCAGCCGTCGGAACGGTCGTCACGCGCCGTGGCCGCCCTCGCCGGCGCAGTGCGACGACGCCGACCCGGGCACCCCGAGCGCCGGGTTGCGGTCGAAGAAGCCGACCGGCTTGAGGGTGAAGCCCGAGTAGTCGGTCGGCATGACCGGCCAGTCCTCCGGGCGCGGGAAGTGGGTCAGCCCGAAGGTGTGCCACAGGACGACGTCGGTGTCCTCGAGGGAGGCGTCGTCGGCGACGAAGGACGGCAGCCCGCCCTCGCCGGGGTGCTGGTTGACGAAGTCGCCGGCCGGATAGCGCTCGGCCGGGTCGTACTCGGTGACCCACAGGCTCCGGGTCGAGAACGTGGCCCGCGCGTGGATCGAGGACCGCTCGTCGGCGAGCAGCACCGGCGCGTTCAGCGGGTGCAGTGCGTACCCCACCGGCTGGCCGAGCCGGTTGGTCTTGGACGGGTTGACCACGTGCCAGGTGCGCCCGACCGTGGCGTCGGTGAGCCGCTGGGCCTCCGACTCCCGGGTCAGCGGGGTGAGCCGGCGGGTGAAGGCGTTGCCGTAGGGGTTGGTGTCCTCGTCCATCGGGAGCCGGACGGCGTCCACCTCGTGGACGGTGTTGCCGGACCCGTCGGCCGCGTCCACCGCCATGTCCAGCCGGGCGGAGAACAGGTGCTGGTGGAACGGCGCCCCCAGCCCCGGGGCGACCTCGGTGGCGTAGGGGTGCTCCTCCCCGCGGTAGGACGAGGTGAACACGATGCCGGTGGCCTTGCTCTCCAGCTGGATGGTGCCGTCGGTGTAGAGGTACCAGTAGAAGCCGTAGTCGTAGTTGCCGATGGTCGTGAAGAAGCTGATCACCAGGCGGCGGGAGCGGCGGGTCTCGGCCATCCCGTTGAACAGGTCGGTGTGCTTCCAGCCGACGCCGTAGTCCTCCTCGTGCAGGCAGATCGCGTTGCGGATGGTCCGCGGTGCGCCGTCCTCGTCGGCCAGGGTGGCGTCGAGGTGGTGGATCTCCCCGAGACAGTCGCAGCCGAGCTCCAGGGAGTTGGTGTACCGGGCGAAGAGGTACTCGCCGACGTCGAAGTAGTTCTGCCAGAACCGCACGGGGGAGGGGTCGGCGTAGGGCACGACCATCTCCGCGATCGAGGCGCGGTGCACGACCGAGCGGCCGTCGACGGACAGCTGGTGGAGCACGAGGCCCTCGCGGGCGTCGAAGCCGACCCGGAACTCCCAGCCGGCCCAGCGCACGACGTCGTCGTCGACGGTGAAGCTCGGGCCCTCGGGCTGGGTGATCTCGATCGGCTTGAGGTCGCGCACCGGGGAGGGGTGGGTCGCCTGGTCGAGGTCGGCGCGCTCGGCGGGGACCGGCAGGTCGTAGTGGTCGTGCACGGCGGTGGTGATGCCGCGGGTGACGTCGACGTAGGCGACGACGCCGTCGACCGGGTGCGCCCACGGCAGGTCGGACTCGTCGGCCTGGTGGAAGCCGAGCACCCGCACGATCCGGTGACCGAACTCGTCGGGGAAGTAGGACCCGGCCGACAGCGGCACCGCGCGGACCTCCGCGACGTCGAGGCCGCGCTCGGCCATCGCCGCGACCCAGCGCTCGTCCGCGGCGAGGATCGGCTCGATCGCCTCGAACTCGGCGTCGAGGATCGGCACCTGCCCGTCGGCGATGCCGTCGATCTCGCGGTCCTCGACGACGGTGCCGCCGCTGATCGACACGACCAGGTCGCGGCCGTTGCCGGTGGCGCGGTCGAGCAGCAGCGCGCGGACCCGCCGCTCGACCGGCTCGCCGGGGCGCCAGGCCAGGACGTCGCGCTTGTGGGGCTCCTCCAGCCCGACGTAGACGAACGTGCTGCTCTCCATCACCAGGCCCGCGTCGCGGACGATCGCGGTCGCGGCGGTGATCTCCTCGGCGGTCAGCCGGGACAACGGGTGGGTGACGGCGGTGCTGGGGGCGGTGAGGGTCATCTGGGTCCTCCGGTGCGACGGGACGGGCGGGGTCGGACGGCGCGGCCGCGTCGGCGGAGGTGGCCGGGGTCTGCGTCCCCCGGAGTGGTGCGGCGGGGAGCCGGTGTCGCGGGGGCTCGTCGGCACGGTCGAGGGCGGATCCGGGGCTGTGGCCATGGCGGCCTCCGGGGCGTGCGGCTCCGGGCGGCCGAGAGGATCGGCGCACCCCGAGCCTGACCTGTGGCGGCATGACCGCCGTCACACGCCCGCCATCTTGGCGCACGGCTGCCGGCGCGCCGAACGGGGCACGAACCGGCCCCGTCGGCGGGCCGGGAGCGCCGCCGCGGTCCCTCGCCGAGCAGGGAGCGGACCCGAGTCGTCAGAAGCGGTAGTGCAGGACGATCGTCCCCCTGCGGGACCAGGCCGTGCTGTGCGACGACAGCCGGTAGTACGTGCGCAGCAGCGGTGGGAACAGGGCGACCTCGGGTTCCCTGCTGAGCAGGATCTCCCGGACCAGGTGCAGGCGCGGGTTCCAGCGTTCGAACTCGTGCGGGTCGTCGATGCCCGGGAACCTGAGGAGCCCGGAGACGGCCTTGGTGCCGGGTACGTGCCGGGTCGCCCAGACCGCGAAGCGGGAGTAGCTGTTGAAGGCGATCTCCCCGGAGGGGAAGTGGCCGACCAGCCGGTCGAGCAGGGCGGACACCTCCGCCCCGTCGAGGAACCCCATCAGACCGTCGGCGACGACCACGGCCGGCCGGTCGGAGGGGACGGCGTCGAGCCAGCCCTCGTCCCGCACGTCCGCCGCGATGACACGGGTCTGCGCGCGCGAGGGGAGCGCGGACTCCCGGAAGGCGGCCACGGCGGGGAGGTCGACGTCGTACCAGTCGACCGTCGCCGGCGGGGCGATCCGCGCCCACCGGGTGTCCAGGCCGGCGCCCAGGTCGAGCCCGACGCCGTCGGGGTGGCGAGCCAGGAACCCCGCCGCCACCTCGTCCATGCGCTTGGCGCGGAGTGCGCAGGTGCTGACCAGGTTGGCGTCGATGCGCCGCCGGCCGACGTCGTGGTCGAGCCCCCGGACGACCTCGTCGGCGAGGGTGTCCCCCAGGATCGGGTGCGGGGAGCGGCTGTCGAGTGCCCGGGAGTCGAGCGTCACGAACAGGCTGTCCTCCAGCGGCGTGAAGGCCGGCAGCGTGGTGCCCATCGGCGTGGCCTCTCGTGGAGTGGTGCACGGCCTGGCGAGGGCCGCCGGGGTGCCGGTCGGGCACGGCACCGGAACCGCGCCCGCGGTCACCGGACCCGGCCCGTCGACGACGCGTGCCCTGGGGCACCGGCGGTCCGCGGCCGCGATCGCGGGCAGCGGCGGCCCTGCCGATCTGGCCCCCGTACCAGCCAGCCAAGCACCGCGGGGGCGAGCCGTTCCAGGGCACTTCGACCCTCGGTCGGAGCGCCGTCCTCCTCAGCCGACCACCCAGGTGTCCTTGCCGCCGCCGCCCTGCGAGGCGTTGACCACCAGCTCGCCCTCCGTCAGGGACACCCGGGTGAAGCCGCCCGCCAGCACGACCGTCTCGTCGTCGGCGCAGAACGCGTACGGCCGGTAGTCCACGTGCCGCGGCACGAGCGCGCCGTCGACGACCGTGGGGTGGGTCGACAGCGCCACCGGCTCCTGGGCGATCCACTCCCCGGGATCGGCCAGGACGGCGGCGCGGGCGCGCTCGAGCCGGTCGGCGTCCGCCCGCGGGCCGATGAGCACCCCGTGCCCGCCCGAGCCGGACCGCGGCTTGAGCACCAGCTCGGGCAGCCGGTCGAGGACCTCCCGGCACACGGCCGGGTCGCCGAGGTCGTAGGCCGGCTGCGAGCGCAGCCGTGGGTCCTCGCCGAGGAAGAAGCGGACCAGGTCCTCGACGTAGGGGAAGGTGCGCTTGTCGTCGGCGACGCCGGTGCCGAAGGCGTTGACCACGGTCACCGTGCCGGCCCGCAGGGGGCGCAGCAGCAGCTCGCCGAGCTCGTTGGGCCGGCCGTCGTCGCCGGTCAGCCGCTCCTCGCTGGTGCGCCGCCAGAGCAGGTCCACCCGGCGACCGTCGGGCAGCAGGAGGTCCTCGCCGCGCAGGGTCAGCTGCGCGGGCAGCACGACCGGCGCGCCGGCCATCTCCCCGAGCCGGTCGATCTCCCAGGCCACCGCGCTGCGCGGCCCGTCCCCGAGCACGGCCACGACCGGGTCGGGGACGTCGGTGGCGGCGGCGAGCATCCGCCGCACCGCCGCGACGGCGGCCTCCCGCACCGGCGCCGGTCCCGGCTGCACGCCCAAGCGGGGGGCCACGAGGTCGCGCGCGGCCAGGGCGTAGGCCAGCAGCGTCGGCGTCCGCACGTTGTCCTCCAGGACGACGAGCCGGCCGTCGGCACCGCGGACGAGGTCGGGGCCGGCCATGCCGATCCAGCGCCGCGGCGGCGGCAGGCCCGGCGTCCGGTGGCGGTTGGTGTCGAGCACCGCGGCCGGCACGACGCCGGCGCGGACCGCCTCGCGCGGGCCGTGCGCGTCGGCGACGAAGGCCTCCAGCGCCCGGAGCCGCTGGGTGAGGCCGGCAGCCAGCTCCTGCCACTCGGCCCGCTCCAGCACCCGCGGCACCGGGTCGACCGTGAACGGGTGGGACTCCCCGGCGGGCCCGTGCTCCAGGCCGAGGTCGGCGGCCGCGCGGGCGACGTCCGCGGCCAGCGCGCCGGGGCCGTACGCGCGGACGGCGGCCAGCGCCGCCGCCGCGTGCGCCCGGTCGCCGCCACCGGGCAGCAGTGCCTCGTCGAGCCCGCCCTCGGGGCTCACGCGGCCGCCGCCGCGCGCTCCGCGGCCGCGCGCTCCGCGACGGCCAGGGCGGCGCGGGCCACCCACCGTCCCTGCTGCGGGTCGGTGACGTCGAAGCCGAAGGGCGCGTTGGCCTCCAGCGCGAGCAGCCGGCCGCCCGGCTCGACCAGCAGGTCGACGCCCATCAGGCCCCCGCCGAGCGCGGCGACCACCCGCCGTGCCAGCTGCGCCATCTCCGGCGGCGCCTCGTACACCCGCGGGTACACCGTCCCGTGGGTGACCAGCGCGCCCGCCTCCCGGGACTTCTCGTAGACGAGGGAGGTGGTGGTGGGCGTGGCGAAGACCCGCGCGCACGCCGGCTCGGCGATCCACTCCTGCAGCAGCGACGCACCGCGCCGGTGGCCGCCGGCCGCCTCGTGCTCCCGCCAGCCGGCCTCCACCTCGCGGGCGGCGTCGAGGTCGCCGACCAGCTCGACGTAGCGGGCGCCGTCGCCGAGGGAGGGCTTGAGCACCATCTGCCGCCCGGGCATCGGCCACTCCCGGACCCTCGCCAGGTCCCACGCGGCCGGCTGCGGCACGCCGGCGGCCGCCCACACCGCGTGGGTCACCAGCTTGTCGGCCGAGGCGACCAGCGAGGTGACGGGGTTGAGCAGGGGCACGCCGGCCGCCTCGAGCAGCGTGGCCAGGGCGAAGGTGGGTGCGTAGGCCACCACCTCCTCGACCAGCACGTGCGCGATCGCCAGGTCGTAGCGGCCCGGTGGCGGGCCGGTGACCGGCCAGTCGTCCGGGATCCGGGCCAGCCGCTCGACCTCGGCGCCCTGCTCCTCCAGCGCCCGCACCCAGGCGGCCGCGTAGCCGGCGTCCTCGTACCAGTCCTCGTCGGTGATCACCAGCAGCACGCGCACAGCGCCCCTGTGCCCGCGCTCCGTCCCCGGCGAACCACCCGCCCGCCGCAGCACGGACGCAACACGCGGGACACCCCGGCGGACACGTCCCGGTCCTACCGTGCGGGCGCATGACGCAGGTGGTGCCCGACCGGCCCAGCGCCCGGCGGTCGGCCGCGGCGCGCCGGCGGCGCTACACCGCCGAGCTGGCCGGGGTGCTGCCGCCCAGCGGGCCCTTCGAGGCGTGGCTCGCGGCCGGCGGCGGCCTGGCGCCGGACTTCGCCCGGCTGCCGGCGCGCACCGGCCTGTGGTCGCCGGTCGAGGGCCTGCCCGCCGGCCCCGCGGGACCGGGTGGGTGGCCGGCCCGGCGCGCGGTGCTGCGCGCCCGCTGGCGCCGCTGGCTGACCGGGGACCTCCCGCCCGCGCCCGGCCGCACGGCCGTCCGCGTGGACCGCGTGCGGACGGCGGGCGGCGTGGCGGTCCGGGAGCTCACGGTCGGCGGGTCCACGGCCGGCGCGGGCTGGTCGGTGCGGGCGCGGCTGCTGCTGCCGGTGCCCGCGGCCGGCGTGCGCCGCGACGTCCCGGTCTACCTCCTGCAGTCCAGCCACGGGCCCTGGGCGGAGGCGGCGCTGGCCCGCGGGTGGGGCGCCTGCCTGGTGTCGGCCGCGGACGGCGACGACGACACCGAGGCCGTCGAGCATGTCTTCCCCTCGGTCGTCGCCGGCCGGCTGGCCTGGCGGGCGTGGGCGCTGTCCCGCGTCCTCGACGCGCTGGCGGACCAGCCGGGGGTGGACGCCCGCCGGGTGCTGGTCGGCGGGCACAGCCGCAACGGCAAGACCGCGCTGCTGGCCGCCGCCTTCGACGACCGCTTCGCCGGCGTGGTGTCCAGTTCCAGCGGCGTCCTCGGCGCCATCCCCGCCCGGCTGTGCACCGACCGGCACTTCGGCGAGGGCGTGGAGCTGCTCACCCGGCACTACCCGGGCTGGTACCACCCGCGGCTGCGCTGGTTCGCCGGGCGGGAGCACCGGCTGCCCACCGATGCCCACGAGCTGCTCGCGCTGGCCGCGCCGCGGCCGGTGCTGGTGTCGGTGGCGGTCGAGGACCCGGTCGAGCGCGTCCCGGCCGCCCGCGCCGCCGTCGACGCCGCGCGGGAGGCCTGGGCCCTGCTCGGCCGCGGCGACGCCCTGGAGCTGGCGCTGCGCCCGGGCGGGCACCGGGCCGACGAGACCGCGGTGGCCGGCCAGCTGGACTGGGCGCAGTCGGTGCTCGGCGGCCCGCCGCGCCGTCCCGGGCGGGCGCCGGCGCAGGCGGCCCCGGTCCCGTGGCCGGCCGACCGCCTGCGCCCGGGGCCGCGGCCGGTCCGCGGTGCGGAGCTGCGCGCCGCCGTCCGCGCCGCGCTGGGCCCGGCCCGGACCGCCGCCGGCGTCGCGGGGGAGGGGGAGCTGCGGACCCCCGACGGCGTGCCGGTCACCGTGCTGCGCCCGCCGGGCGGGGGCGACGGCCGCGGGCTGGTGCACTGGCTCGGCCCGCCGTGCGCGGCGACCGGCTGGCGGGCCGGGTACGAGCAGGCCGAGCCGCTGCCGGCGCTCCTGGCCGCGGCCGGCTGGGCGGTCGCCTGCCACGACCCGGTCGGCAGCGGCCCTCGGCACGCCGAGCGGCCCGGGCCGGGTTCCTCGCCGCTGGGCCGGATGACCGCCGACGCGGCCGCGGTGGCCGCCGTCGCGGCGGCGGCCACCGGGCACGACCGGGCCTGGGTCGCCGCCTACGGCACCGGGGCGCTGGTGGCACTGCACCTGGCCGCCCTGGGCACCGGACCCGGGGACGTGCCGCCGGCCGGGATGGTGCTGGCCGCGCCCACCTGCGGGGAGCCGCTGCTGCGGGCCCGGCCGGGGTACACGCTGGCCGACCTGCTCACCGCGACGGCGGCCCTCCCGGCGGTGGTGCTGGACCCGGCCTGGGACCCCGAGGCGCCGCCCGGCGCGGTGGCCGCCGCGTGCCGGGCCGCCGGGGTGCCGCGGGTGCCGCTCGCCGACTGGCACCGGCTCTCCGCCGCCACCCGGTCGGCGATGGTCGACTGGCTGGACGCGCACGGCCCCCCCGTGAGCTCCGACCCTCAGGCCTCCGCCGGGTAGCACCCCGGGCGCGGCTCGCCGGGCTCGCAGATCGCCGGGTCGGCACCTCCCGCCGGGCGGTCCACCGGCGACGCCAGCAGGACGGCCGCCGTGAGCGCGGCCACCACCAGCACGGCGGCGATCAGCAGGTGCAGCGTCCGGGTCGCGGTCACGGCGTCCTCCCGGGTCCGGTGGCGGGACCCTGTCCCACCGGTGCTCACCAGGCTCGTGGGCGGCCGCAGAGGAGTCGCAGAGGCCGAGGACGGCGGGGGCCGCTCGGACTCGGCGACGGCTCTGCGCCGCGGCAGGAGGCTCACGCCATGAGCATCCGCCGCATCGCCGTCGTCCTGCTGTCCGCCGTCCTCCTCTCGGGAGCCGGGGCCGGAGCCGCCCAGGCCGGTCCCAGCCGGCCGCCGGTGACGTCGTCGTGGCCGGTGTTGCCTCCCGGTGAGATCCGCTGGACCGGCACGACCACCGGGAGGCCGCCGTGCGCCGCCGGGTCCGCGTCGTCCTGGTCGCCGCGATGGCCGTCGCCACCGTCGGCGCTGCCGGCCCGCAACCGGAGCAGGCGAAGGTCGACACCAAGCCGCTGGAGGACCGCGTCGTCGTGCACGCGAGCGGGGACGTGGTCGAGCGTGTTCCGCCCGATCCCGGCGGCCGTTAGCCTCGGCCTCTCGTGCAGAGCAGTTGCACAGGTCGGGCCGGGCACTGCGCAGCCGTGGCGTCGGACACTCGCGCGGTGGTGCCGTTCCCGGGTCCGCGGTCCGGGGGAGCCGCCGGTGGCACACGAGGCACGGCCATCTGGAGCAGCGCCGGCTGCAGCGGGACCGGTCGACCTGCAGGTGCGCATCCTGGGTCCGCTGGAGGTCGTCCGGGACGGACGGGTCGTCCGGCTGGGCGGCCGGCGACCCCAGGCGGTCCTCGCGGTCCTCGCGGTGCACGCCGGCCGGGTCGTTCCCCACGAGCAGCTCATCGAGGCCGCCTGGGACGGTCGGCCACCGCGCACCGCGCCGGCGGTCCTCCGCACCTACGTCGCGCAGCTGCGGGCGGTCATCGAGCCCGACGTCCGGAGCCCGGACGACGCCCGTGGTGCCGCGGGCCCTGACCACTGGCGCGTCCTGCTGACCCAGGGCCCGGGGTACGTCCTGCGGACCGGCGCGGGACAGGTCGACGCCGAGCGGTTCGGGCACCTGGTCGAGCAGGGCCGGCGCGCCCTGGCGGCGGGGGCTCATGCCGAGGCGGCCGACCTGCTGGGCGAGGCGCTGGCGCTGTGGCGGGGACCGGTACTGGTGGGCCTGGCCGAGCTGGAGGCCCTCGGCGCGTACGCCCGCCGCCTGGACGAGGACCGATGGCAGGCCGTCGAGGACCGGATCGAGGCCGATCTGGCCTGTGGCCGGCACGCGTCCCTGGTCGGGGAGCTCCAGGACCTGGTCGAGCAGGAGCCGCTGCGGGAACGGCTGTGCGGCCAGCTGATGCGGGCCCTGTACCGCTCGGGGCGGCAGGTGTCGGCGCTCTCGACCTACCAGGCGCTCCGCGAGCGCCTGGCCGACGAACTCGGCGTCGACCCGGCCGCCGAGCTGCAGCGCCTGCACCGGGCGGTCCTCCGGCACGACCCGGCCCTCGCCCCGCCCCGGGCCCCCGGCCGGGGGGGGGGGGGGGGCGGGGGGGGGGGGGGGGGGGGGGGGGGGGGGGGGGGGGGGGGGGGGGGGGGGGGGGCGGGCGCGGGGGGGGGCGGCGCGGCGGCGCGGGGCCCGGCGGAGCGGGCCGCCCCCCCCCCCCCCCCCCCCCCCCCGCGCCGCCCCCCCCCCCGCCGCGGTGCCCGGTCGTCGTCCCGCCCGCAGCACGTAGGAGCGGATCACCGGAGCGCGGTCCC
>NZ_JBJGZA010000014.1:0-101696 GCF_054050255.1 Geodermatophilus sp. SYSU D00700
CCCCCCCCCCCCCCCCCCCACCCCCCCCCCCCCCCCCCCCCCCCCCCCCCCCCCCCCCCCCCCCGCCGCCCCCCCCCCCCCCCCCCCCCCCCCCCCCCCCCCGGCCTCACCCTCGCGTCACGGGTACTCGACGACGTACCGCGGCCGGCCCTGGTTGCTGGCGTCGGCCCGGCCACCCACGTCGTCCACCACGTGCTCGATCACCCCGATGCCGTCGAGGTGGACGGTCATCACGTGCTCCAGCCGCACGCCCGGCGCCTCGGGCACCTCGAAGCCGCGCTCGGTGGTGATCCCCGGAGCGGCGTTGCGCTGGTAGCCGTAGACACCGCCGCCGTACAGCTCGTGCCGCTGCACGTCGTCGCCGACCTTGTACCCGGCCCAGCCCAGGGTGCCGTCGGGCTGCTGCCAGTCGGCCTGCGACGGCGGGTCGTAGGGCAGCTCGTTCTGGTACAGCACCGTGGTGCCGTCCTCGCCGTTCCAGACGGTGTTGTGCGTCTGGAAGTGCTCCACGAACAGGCCGGTCGCGGTCACCCGGTCGCCGTTGACCTCGGCGCCCACGCGGCCGGTGTTGGTGCGCCAGCGGTCGGTGTCGCCGAGGTACCCCTCGGTGAACGGCTCGACGCCGTGGTCGGCCCGCCACACCCAGGTGTGGTCGACGAGCACGTCGTCGCTGTTGACCTCGAGCGCGGTGTCGACCTTGCCGACGTGCGGCCCGCCCACGCGGAAGTACACGTCCGACAGCGTCGTCGGGTCGGCCGCGTCCGACCGCCCGCCGTTCCCGTTCGGCCGCCCTACCCGGAGCAGCGCCGGCGACTCGACGGTGCCGGCGTCGACGGTCACGCCGGCGACGACGACGCCGGGCACGTCGGCCACCGTCAGCGGCACCACGCCGCCGACCGCGGTCAGCGTGGCGTGCCCGATGCCCAGGACCACGGTGCCCGGTCGCTTGACGTCGATGCTGCGCGCCACGTCGTAGGCGCCGGGGGTCAGCAACAGGTGCCCGCCCCGGGCCAGGTGGTTGTTCACCTGCTGCACCGGCGTCGACGGCGTGGCGACGAGGAACTCGGTGATCGGGACGGTCCGCCCCGGGGTCGTCCCCTCGTCCCAGCTGGTGCCCGCCGTGTCGCGCTGCGCCGAGGGCACCCGCACGTTCCAGCGGCCCTCGTCGTCGACGAACAGGTACGGCTTCTCGCGGCTGACCGGGGTGGTCTCCAGCGTGGTGTACGGCGGCGTGGGGAACCCGGCGTCGTCCGGCGCGCCCTCGACGCCGGCGAAGACCTGGTTCCAGACGCCGTTGGACCAGGAGGCCACCGAGCTGTTGCGGGTCAGCCACTGCTGCTGGGAGCCGTTGACGACGGCCGGCAGCTGCGAGTCGGCGATGAAGCCGCCGCTGGCGTACTGCGGCCCGGCGGTGCAGTAGTCCATCAGCGACAGCGTGCCGCCGGTGACCTGCACGCGGCGCATCGAGACCGCCTGCGAGACCGCCCAGAAGTTGGCGGTGGACCGGCAGCCGTCCTGGCCGGCGGCGTTCACGTCGATGGTGAGGTTCGAGACGGTGCGCCAGAAGTTGTTCAGCGCGATGCAGTTGTCCGGTGTCAGGCAGCGGTTGTAGGTCTCGACCTTGCCGTTGATGACCACGTCCGAGGGCTCGGCGCCCAGGCCGCTGATCTCGGTGTAGTAGCCCACCTTGATCTGCAGCGGCTGCTCGTCGGTGCCGTAGGTCCCCGGCCGGAAGAGGTAGGCGTAGCGCTCGCTGCCCATCTCGTTGTCGCGCTGCCGTTCCCAGGTGGCGTCGAGCGTCGCCTGGATCTCGCTGACCGGCGTGCTCGGGTCGAACACGGTGACGTCGACACCGAGGTCGGGCGCCGTCGGGCTCGTCGGTGGAGGCGGGGCGGCGGTCGCGACCCCGGCGGCGAGCGGGCACAGGGAGAGCGCCGTCGCGAGGGCGAGGATCCCGCCGAGACGGCGACGGGTGGGCGATGCGGGAGCTGGGTGCACGGACCGTCCTCATCGTCGAGGGGTGACGCACGGTGTGACGGGTGTCACGGTGCGGCACGAGGCTAGCGGCACCCGTCCCGCTGCGGGCCACCCGGTTCCGGATCCGGTCAGACGGCCGTGACCTCGCCGCGAGGCGCGGGGACGACGTCCGCCGGCACCTGGTCGGCGGGGTCGTGCGCGGGCGCGGGCTGCGGGCGGCCGAAGAGGAACCCCTGCGCGTGCGAGCAGGCCAGGTCGCCGAGCACCGCCTGCTGCTGGACCGTCTCCACGCCCTCGGCCACCACCGCCAGGCCGAGGCTGCGGGCCAGCTCGATCATCGAGGCGACCAGGGTGGTGGAGCGGCCACCGGCGCCCAGCTCGTGCACGAAGCTGCGGTCGATCTTGAGGACGTCGGCGGGCAGCCGGCGCAGGTAGGACAGGCTCGCGTACCCGGTGCCGAAGTCGTCGATGGCGATCCGCACACCCAGCGCCCGCAGCGCGGCGAGCCGGCCGACGACCTCGTCGACGTCGCGCAGCAGCACCCCCTCGGTGATCTCGAGCGTGAGCTGGGCGGCGGGCAGGCCGGAGTCGGCGAGGGCGCCGGCGACCAGCGCCACGACGTCGTCGTCGGCCAGCTGCCGTGGCGAGAGGTTGACCGCCATGCCGAGCGGGCGGCCGGAGTCGGCCGTCCACGCAGCCGCCTGGTGCACCGCCTGCCGGAGCACCCAGCGGCCGATCTCGACGATGGAGCCGCTCTGCTCGGCCAGCGGGACGAACTCCGCCGGGGGCACGAGCCCGCGGGTGGGGTGGTACCACCGCAGGAGCGCCTCGTAGCCAGTGGTGCGGCCGTCGGACAGGTCGACGGTCGGCTGGTAGTGGACCTCCAGCTGCCCGGCCCGGGTCGCGCCGGCGAGGTCGGCGAGCAGGTCGGCCTCGCACCGGGCCGCCTCGGCCATGCCCGGCGCGTAGCGCACCAGCCGGTTCTTGCCGGCCGCCTTGGCCTGGTACATCGCCAGGTCGGCGTTGCGCAGCAGCGTCGCGGGCCGGCGGTCGGCGGCCGTGCCGGTGTCGGCGACGCCGATGCTCACCTGCACCGACAGCGGCCGGCCGCCGACGTCGACCGGCTCGGCGAGCGCCGCGAGCACCCGCTCACCGAGCGCCGC
The DNA here is from genome assembly GCF_054050255.1 of Geodermatophilus sp. SYSU D00700. Lineage (NCBI taxonomy): Bacteria > Bacillati > Actinomycetota > Actinomycetes > Geodermatophilales > Geodermatophilaceae > Geodermatophilus > Geodermatophilus sp. SYSU D00700. The sequence goes on from NZ_JBJGZA010000014.1 coordinate 3,141, forward strand.
GGCCTCGTCGGCGTCGCCGTCGACCACGACGGCGAACTCGTCCCCGCCCAGCCGGCCCACCTCGTCCCCCGCCCGCGTGCACGCCTGCAGCCGGCGGCCGACCGTGGTGAGCAGCTGGTCGCCGGCGGCGTGCCCGCGGCTGTCGTTGACGTCCTTGAAGTCGTCGAGGTCGAGGAACAGCACGCTGACCCGGCCGGCGGGCCGGCGCTCCAGCAGCCGGGCCATGCCCCGCACCAGCCGCGTGCGGTTGGCCAGCCCGGTGAGCGGGTCGTGCAGCCCCTGCCGCTCGTTGAGCCGCCAGGAGGCCAGGTTGGCCAGGCTCGCGGCCAGCACGAACCCGCCGTGCACCGCGGCCCACACCCACGGGTCGCGCAGGGCGGCGTCGTGGTCGAAGACCGAGTGCGGGAACAGCGTGCCGACGACGCCGTGGTGCAGCACGACGACGGCCAGGGCCAGGCTGAAGGGGATCCAGTCCTGGTACAGCGACACCAGGCCGACGAGCACGAAGAAGGCGAAGTGCGCCTCGGTCAGCCCGGCGAACACGTGCACGAGCAGCACCGCCGCGGCGAGCAGGCTCGCCGTCGTCCCGGCCGAGCGCAGCGTGCGCCCGGCGCCCGGCAGCAGCGAGAAGGACAGCGGGTAGGCCGCCACCGCCGCGGCGCCCACCGCGGCCAGGGGCGGCCAGCCGCGGGCGAGCGCCAGGACACCGATGGCGAGCGCCTGCACGGCGGCCAGGCGCAGCAGGACCGCGTGCCGGCGCCGCCACACCTCGTCGGGCAGCAGGCGGCCCTCGGGCAGGTGGCGGCCGAGGCGGCCCAGCGCGGCGAGTTCCATGCCGCCCAATCGGCACCGGTCCCGTTCCGGATCAGCCGGGTTCGGAGAGCACCACCCCCCGGGGTGAGCGGCCCGGCGCGGGCGCCCGCAGCGACCCCGGCAGGGTCCACCAGCCGCCCAGCCAGGCGTCCAGGCCCGGCTCGAGGCGGCTCAGGCCCGCGCCGGGGTAGGGGGTGAGCTCGCCGCCCCACAGCCGCCCACCGGAGTGGTAGAGGTCCACGCGCAGCATGTCGAAGCCCTCGGCGACCGCCGCGGCCGCGGCCAGCAGGTCCGGCAGCCACGCCGGGCGGGGGACGCCGGGCCCGGGCGGGTAGCCCCAGGTCCACGGCAGCGGCTCCCAGTCGGGGGTGTAGAGGCGCGCCCGGAGCCCGTCGCGCCGGTCGGTGTGCACGCCCACCAGCCGCGGGACGCCGTCGAACACGAGCACCTTGAGGTCGGCCGGCACCTCCCCCGGCGGGCCCACGTGCTCCTCGACCAGCAGGCACGGCCGCGCGTGCCGGTAGGCCCACTCCTCGCTCTTGCGCCAGTAGCGCTCGGCGACCCAGCCGTCGGTACGCCGGGCGAGGTCGGCCGGGTCGGGCCGCCCCTCCCCCAGCAGCACCCGGCGGCACGAGTGGTTGGGCTTGAGCACCCACCGGTCGGGCAGCTCCACCTCGGCGAGGTCCTTGACGTCGGTGCCGGTCCAGTACGTCCGCGGGATGCGCAGCCCGGGCGCGCGACGGGCGAAGTGCTCCTTCACCGCCAGCTTGTCGCAGGTGGGCGCGAGCAGCGGGCGGCGGTCCCGGGTGATCCGCCGGTCGAGCTTCTCGGTGAACGTCCGCGGCGGACCCCACGGCGGCAGCCGCCCGTGGTGGCGGCGGTAGAGCAGGGCACGGTGCAGCCGCGGGACGACCCGGGCCAGGCGGGCGGGGTCCTCCGTCGTCACGCGCTCATCACGCAGCGCCCCTACCCCGGCCCGGCGGGACCGGTAACGGTTCGGCCGCGGCGGGTCGCGTCAGGGCCCGCCGCGGCGGTCGCCGTCCCCAGGATGACGGGCGACCGCCGGCGGCCGACGCCGGCCGACGACCGGAGTCCCCGTGACCGAGCGCCTGACCCTCCGCAACGTCTACCTGTACCTGGTCTGCCTGGTCACGCTGGTGATCTCGATCTTCGCGGCCGTGCAGCTGGTGCAGGGTGTGGTGGGCATCGCCTACCCCGACCCCGGCGTGGGCTTCGTCGGGGACCCGATGCTCGACGACGAGCAGGAGCGGCGGCTCGCCGAGCAGTCGCTGGACTCCCAGCGCCGCTACGAGGTGATCGGCGTGGTGGGGGCCGCGACCACGCTGTTGATCGCCCTGCCGCTGTACGTCTACCACTGGCGCCGCGTCCAGGCCGAGCGGGCGACGGCCGCCGACCCGGTGCCCACGGCCTGACCGCGGGCACCGGATCGGCCGCCGGCTCAGCTGGGCGCGCGGTCCCGCCGGTCGGGGTCCCCGGCCTCCTCCGGGGTCCGGGCGCGGGGCAGCGGGGTGCCGTCGCCGTCGGTGTCGGCCTCGGGCACCTGGACGCCGGTCTCGTCCCGGGTGACCGTCGGGCCGGCCTGCTCCACGGTCAGGGTCGGCACCGACAGCGCGCGGACGACCAGCACCGCGAGGGCGGCGCCCACCAGCGGCGCCACGATGAACAGCCACACCTGCGACAGCGCCTCGCCCCCGGCGAACAGCGCCGGGCCGAGGGAGCGGGCGGGGTTCACCGAGGTGCCGGTGAGCGGGATGCCGACGACGTGCACCGCGGCGAGCGTGAGACCGATGGCCAGGCCGGCGAAGCCCGGCGCCGCCGCCTTGCCCGTGACCAGCAGGACGACCGCCACCAGGACGAAGGTCAGCAGCACCTCGACGACGAACGCGCCGCCGCCGCTGACGGTCTCGCCCCAGCCGTTCGAGCCCAGGGTGCCGGTCTGGTCGGTGACCTCGCCGAAGTCGCTGGTCAGCAGCGCGAGCACCGCGGCACCCGCGATGCCGCCGGCGAACTGGGCGGCCCAGTAGCACGCCGCCTCGGTGCCGGTCATCCCGCGGGACAGGAGCACGCCGAGGGTGACCGCCGGGTTGACGTGACACCCCGAGATCGGCCCGATCGCGTAGGCGAGGGCCAGCAGGGTCAGACCGAACGCCAGGGCCACGCCCAGCGGGCCGACGTCGTCGATGCCGGCGACGGCCGCGCCGACCGCGACGACGACCAGCAGGGCGGTGCCGAGGAACTCGACGGCGAGTTGACGGATCAGGAGAGGAGACACCGGCGACCTCCGGGGCGTCCGCAGCCGTCCCCCCGCGCCTCCCCCTCCGGCGGCCACGGTGCGGGCAGACACGAGCGTGACGCATCCGTCACTGCCCGCACAAGGCCCCTCGGGTGAACACCTCCGGCCGCCTGACCAGGCGGAACGCCGTCGTACACAACTCCCCCGTGCACCTGGGTAGGCCCGTGCCGTGCGTGCCGTCACCTACACCCGGACCGGCGGACCCGAGGTCCTCGAGCTGACCGACCGCCCCACCCCCGAGCCCGGCCCCGGCGAGGTCCTCGTGCGCCTCGCGATGGCCGGCGTCAACCCCACCGACTGGAAGTCCCGCCGCACGAGAGAACCCGGGCCGGAGGGCCAGGTCCCCGGCCAGGACGGCGCCGGCACCGTCGAGGCGGTCGGCCGGGGCGTCGACCCGGCGGTCACCGGCCAGCGGGTGTGGGTGTGGGAGGCGGCCTGGCAGCGCCCCTGGGGCACCGCCGCCGAGTACACCGTCGTCCCGCTGCGGCAGGCGGTGCTGCTCGGTGCGGACCGGTCCTTCGAGCTGGGCGCGGCGCTGGGCATCCCGTTCCTCACCGCGCACCGCTGCCTCACCCTCGGCGAGTCGGTGCCCGACCGGATCGGCCCCGGCTCGCTCACCGGGCGGACCGTGCTGGTGCAGGGCGGCGCGGGCGCGGTCGGCAACGCCGCGATCCAGCTGGCCCGCCGGGCCGACGCCACGGTGGTCGCCACGGTGAGCAGCCCGCGCAAGGCGCAGCTGGCAGCGGCCGCCGGCGCCTCGCACGTCGTCGACTACCGGCAGCAGGACGTCGTCGCCGAGGTCCGCAAGGTCGCGCCCAAGGGGGTCGACGTCGTCGTCGAGGTGTCGGCGGCCCGCAACGCCGCCGTGGACGCGCAGGTGATCGGGATGCACGGGGCGGTGGCCGTGTACGCCGACGACGGCGGCGCCGAGGTCACCATCCCGGTGCGCGCGCAGATGGTGCCCAACGCACGGTGGAGCTTCGTCTACGTCTACACCCTGCCCGAGCGCGCCAAGGTGATCGGCGTCGAGGACGTCAACGCCGCGGTCCTCGACGGCGCGGTCCGGGTGGGCGACGACGCGGGGCTGCCGCTGCACGTGTACCCGCTGGCCGAGACCGCCGAGGCCCACCGCGCGGTCGAGGACGGCGCCGTCGGCAAGGTGCTGGTCGACGTCACCGCCTGAGCGCGGCCCCGCGAGGGAGCCATTATCGCGATAATGGCTCCCTCAGCGCGCCTCAGTCGGCGGCGGGGACGGGCATCGGCAGGGCGAGGCCGGCGCCGGCGACCAGGTCCAGGTCGGCGAGGTCGCCCTGGCCGCCGTCGGCCCACGCGGTCTCGACGATGGTGACCAGGCTGCCCCCGACGGCGCTGGCGTACTCGGCGCCGGAGAGCTGCGCGGGGGCGCCGGGGTAGGTGACGCCCTCGCGGAGCAGGTCGCTGACGTTGCCGCTGCCGTCGGTGTCGGCCAGCGCCCGCAGGGCCCGCGCGGCGACGGTGTCGCCCATGTCGACCTTGGCCACCGACACGACGACCGCCCGGCCGTCGACGTCGGTCGACCACAGCGCACGGGCCAGCCCGGTGCAGTCGGCGGTCTCGAAGGAGCTCGCGACGTCGCCGTAGGAGTTGCCCACGCAGGTGTCGTCGACCTGCACCTGCTGCAGGAGGAACGTCCGGCCGTCGAGCACGCTGGCCGTGCCGGGCGTCGGCCCCGCGGCGGGCGGCGCGGCCGGGGCGCTGCCCGCGGCGGGCGGCTCCTGCGCGGAGGCCGCCTCCTCCCCGCCTCCGGTGAGCCCGGCGACCAGCCCCACGAGGACGGCGACCGCGGCCACGGCCGCGACGGCGAGCAGGGCCAGCCGGCGGTGGGCGGCGGAGGTGCGGCGGCGGGGTCCCACGAGCGGGGCGGGCGGCGCCTCGGCGGACAGGGAGGTGGCCGGCGGGGCCGCGAGCAGGGGCGCCTCGGGTGCCGGCGCGGCGACCGGGGCCGGGGCCACCGGCGGCCACGACGCGGCCTCGGAGCGGTCGTCCCCGCCGGACGAGCCACCGAAGAGCCCGCCGAGCCCGCCGGTGTCCTCGATGCCGACCGGCGGCGCCCCGGCGCCGGAGTCGACGGCGGGCGCCTCGAACCGGGCGGTGGCCGGGCGCGGCGTGGGCATCACCGGAGCGGCGGCCGCCAGGCCGGCGGCGGCCCGGGCGGCGGCCTCCTCGTCGGCCCGGATGGCGGCCGCGGCGACGGCGGCGGCCGCCACCGGGTCGACCAGCGGGCCGGCCGGCGGGCCGGCGGGGGCGGGCACCGGCGGGACCGCCGGAGCGGCGGGCGCGGGCGGGGGTGGCGACGGCAGGGCCGGCGCGGGAAGGGAGGACACCCCGCCCAGGGCCGGCGAGGCGGCCATCGCCGCCGGGGCGAGCAGCTCCCGGCGGCGCAGCACGTAGGGCGAGTACGGGAAGCCCTCGCCGTTGAGCTCCTCGACCGTGGGTCCCCGCCCCTCGTAGCCGAGCGCGGTCAGCGCGGCGCGGACGTCGGCGGTGGTCCACAGCCGGGGGTTGTCCACGCCGGCGTAGCGGGCCGCCCGGGAGATGCCCAGCAGCAGCGAGCGCGTCTCCAGCAGCGCGACCTGGTCGCCGTCGCCGAGGTCGCCGTCGGCGGGGTCCAGCCCGGTGAGGTCGCCGACGAGGACGGTGACCCGAGCGATCCGGCCCGGCTCCAGCCCGGCCCGGCGCAGCCGGACGGCGGTGTCCATGCCGGCGCGCATGAGGCCGTCGAGCGGGGTCGAGCCGCCGCCGGCCAGCTGCAGGACCTCACCCGGTCCGGCGCCGGGGCCGATCGTCCAGGCCCCCTCGGGCGTCACGGTGACCACGCCGCGCTGGCGGACCACCTCGGCGACACGCACCACTGCCAGGCCCTCCGGGACCAAGAGGACGGCGTCGGAGTACCGCCGCTCCATCGGCCCGTCGACGACGGGGAGCGAGGCCACGACGGCGCCGCGGATCGCGCCGCCGCGGTCCCAGCGGGTCAACTCGGCGTAGAGCGCACGCTCCCCCGCCGTCTGCGGCGGCACCGGGGTCAGGGGCAGCACGTGGTCCTCCGGGGGCGGGTGGGGTGCAGGGGCGCACGGGCGGGCACACGGGCGGGTGCGGAGCGGGCCCGGGCCGGCGGCCGGGACCCGACGCTACCGACACGTGACGGGCCGGTCCCGTTCCTCAACGGGTCGGCGCGCCGCCGTCGGCCGGCGCGCCGGCGAGGACGGGCTCGGCCGCCCGGCCGGGTTCGACCGGCCGCATCCAGGCGGCGTACGCCCGGCTGCCGGCGACGACGTCGACCGCCGCCCAGAGCGCGGTGAACGCCGCGACGACCAGCGTGATCGACCACCACGACCAGTTCCACGGCGGCAGGACCCCCGCCGCGTCGCACAGCCAGGCGGCGGCGTAGACCGCGGCGGCGGTGGCGGGAGCGGCGGTCCAGCCGGGCAGCCGGTGGGTGACCGCGAGGTCGACGCACACGGCGCCGACCAGCAGGACCAGCGGCAGCACCGAGGGCGGGAAGCCGATGGCCACCAGACCCGCCCACGTCACGGCGCGGTAGGCGAGGTAGGTGCCGGCGACGACGGTCGCGGTCCAGCGCAGGCCGACGACCCGGCGGGCGACGACCAGCGAGAGCAGGCCGGCGCAGAGGAGCCACGCGGGGTGCACCCAGGACGGCACCGGGAGCATGAACATCGTCGGCGTCTGGCCCTGCGCGGCGGCGAAGTCGAGCAGCTGCTGCTCGGCCGTCGCCGCCCCGGCCTCGTAGGCGCGCAGCGACAGGACGCCGTACTCCTGGTGCTGGTTGGGGAAGACCGCGTTCTCGACGAAGAACAGCCACAGGCCCAGCGACACCAGGTCGCGGACGCGGCCGGGGGCGGCGGAGAGCCACCACCCCCGGATCGCCCCGGCGAGCATGATCGCCGTGCCGATGTAGAGCAGCGCGTGGCTGGGGCTCCAGCTGGTGATGTCCAGCCCGTTGACCCGGTGGTTGACGATGTCGATCGGGATGGCGACCAGGAAGGTCGCGATCCCCCACTGCATCAGCCGCAGCGCCCGCCGGTCGACGCCGTAGCCGGTGTAGCTGTGGAACGCGACGAGGGCGATGACGACCGCGGTGCCCGCGGAGTTGAGCAGGTGCGGCGGCGCGAGGTCGTCGCGCAGCCACTTGAAGTGCCAGGACACGTCCCAGGACGAGCCGAGCATCTTGAGCAGGAACGCGCCGAGCCAGGCGGTGTAGATCCAGCGGAGCTCGGCCTCCCCCGTCGGGCGGCCCGGCCGGCCCGGCGTCCCGTAGGCCGCCCACAGCCGGCGGACGAGCGCGACGGGGTGCCGGAGCGCGGCGGCCGGCGAGGCCGGTGCCGGCGGCAGCGTCCGGGCAGGCGCCGCGGGGGCATCGGATCGGGGCACGGCAGGGCTCCAGGAGTATCGGAACGGGATGCGGCGAGGCTACCTGCGGAGACGGCCGATCCGGCGCCCCGAGTTGGCGCCGGTGTGGCGGGTGGGGTAGGCGCGGGCGCGCGGACGGCCGGGACGGACGGGACCGCCGGGCGCGACGTAGGGTCGGTCGCCGTGGCGGAGAGCGGCGGGCACCTGGTCTGGATCGACTGCGAGATGACCGGGCTGGACCTCACCAAGGACAAGCTGATCGAGGTCGCCGTGGTGGTGACCGACTCCGAGCTGCGGGTCCTCGACCCGGGCCTGGACCTGGTGATCCACGCCGACGACGCCGACCTCGAGGACATGGCCGACGTCGTCACCGAGATGCACGCGAGGTCCGGGCTGACCGAGGCGGTGCGCGCCTCCACCCTGACCGTCGCCGAGGCCGAGCAGCAGGTGCTCACCTACGTGAAGCGGTGGGTGCCCGAGCGGCGCACCGCTCCCCTGTGCGGCAACTCGATCGGCACCGACCGCGGCTTCCTCGCCCGCGACATGCCCGAGCTCGACGACCACCTGCACTACCGGATGGTCGACGTCAGCTCGATCAAGGAACTGGCCCGCCGCTGGTTCCCCCGCGTCTACTTCGCCCAGCCGTCCAAGGGCCTGGCGCACCGCGCGCTGGCCGACATCGTCGAGTCCGTCCGCGAGCTCGCCTACTACCGCCGGACGCTGTTCGTCGACGCGCCGGGCCCGTCGACGACGCAGGCCCAGCGCGCGGCCGGCGAGGTGGCCGGGTCCTTCGCGGACGTCCTCGCCGCCGCCGACGCCACCCCGCCGGCCACCGCACCCGACGCCGCACCCCCGGCCGCGTCGGAGGGCTGACCGGCTCCGGTATCCTCGTCCCTGCCCCCGGCGCCGCGTGCTCCGGGAGTGCACGCGGTGGGTGTAGCTCAGCTGGTAGAGCACCAGGTTGTGATCCTGGGTGTCGCGGGTTCGAGCCCCGTCACTCACCCCACGGAGGAGGCCCTGGTCGGTTCGCCGGCCAGGGCCTTCCTCGTCCCGGGCCGGACCGGGCCGGCCGGTGTGCACGGTCGCCCGCCGATCACGGCGTCGAGCCCGGACACCCCGCCAGGGCGCGCACTGCGCGTTCGATGGCCGGTCGCATGTCGAGCTCGGGGTCGACGGTGAGCCGGTGCAGCAGCAGACCGTCGGCGAGGGCCATGAGGGCCCTCGTGGCGGGCACGGGGTCGGCCACACCGACGGCGGCCACGATGCCCTCGGTCCACCGCTCGAACAGGCGGCGTTGCCGTCGCAGCGGCTCGCCGAGCTCGGGGTCGTCGGCGAGCTCGAGGAAGAGGGCGTAGCGGGCACGGGTGCGGGCGGCGAACGTCCGGGACTGCAGTTCCGTCATGGCGCAGAAGCCCTCGACGAGCTCGTCGACGTCCGAGACCGTCGGCATCGCACCCGGGTCGAAGTCGGCGCGCTCGCGCTCGGCGATCCAGTCCACGATGCCGCCGAGCAGCGCCCGGCGGGTGCGGAACCAGTTGGAGGTCGACCCGGGCGGGAGGCCGGCTCGTTGGTCGACCCGCGCGTGACTCAGGGCACGCACGCCCCGCGCGCCCAGCAACTCCACGGCCGCCTCGAGCGCGCGCTCGCGCGTGGCCGCAGGCATGGACTCTTCCTCTCCCGAGGTCCACCATGAACAGTGCTACTACGAACATAGTGTCTCCGCGCGAAGGAGATCGGCATGGACCTGCACGAGCCCCGCGCCCCCCGTCCCGTCGACCCGTCGGCGTGGTCGCCGCCGCTGCCACCGGCCCCCGGCTTCGACCACCTCGTCGTCGAGACACCCGGCCTCCACACCCACGTCGCCGCCATCGGCGAGGGGGAGCCGGTCGTGCTGCTGCACGGGTTCCCCGAGCACTGGTGGCAGTGGCACGCCATCGCCCCGGTCATCGCCGCACGGGGCTACCGCGTCCTCTGTCCCGACCTGCGCGGGGCCGGCTGGACCGTGGCCGACGGTCCACGGGTCGAACGCGAGACCAGACTCCGCGACCTGCTCGCCCTCCTCGACGTCCTCCACGTCGAGCGCGCCCACCTCGTCTCCCACGACATGGGCGCCCTCACCGCGGTGCAGCTGAGCTACGACCACCCCGAGCGGGTCCGCACGGCAGTGCAGCTCGCCGTGCCGCCGGCCTTCGTGGAGTTCAGCCCGAGGGTCCTCCCGGGCTTCCGGCACCTGCCCGCGTTCGTCTGGCACCGCCCGGGCGCCTCACTGCGCGGCATCTTCTCCGAGGCGTACGTCGCCCGACCGATGTCGGAGACGACCGTCGACGCGCACCTCGCCCCGATGCGCCGCCCCGACATCGACGCCGCAGTGCGTCCGCTCCTCCGGGGCATGGTGCTGCCCGAAGCCGTGCGCATGGCACAGGGCGTCTACCGACGCCGGCGGCTCACGGTGCCGACCCTCGTCGTGTTCGGCCGCCAGGACCGCCCGTGGGCCGACCAGCTGGGGCGCATCTGCCGCCGCCCGGAGCGGTACGCCGACCGCGTCGAGTTCGCCTACGTCGAGGACGCGGCGCACTTCGTCACCGACGACGCCCCTGCCGCCGTCGCCGACCTCACGCTCGACTGGTTCCGACGAGCCGCCTGACGGAGAGGTCCGGCGGCTCGACGGACGGCGGTCGGACCGCGGTCGGCGTCGTCTGCAGGTCCAGGTCCCGGGGGGCCACGGACACCGCCGAGCCGGAGCCGAGCCGCCCCAGCGGTCGATCAGCGCCCGGCGCGCAGACGCCGGTCGGTGCGGTGCACCGCCGCCCGGATGGCCGGTGCGCGCCGGGGGTGCACCCGGGCGTTGGGGCTGTCCGGGCCGTGTCGGCGCAGCATCTCCGCCAGCCGGTCCTCCACGGTCATCACCTGACCGTCGGGGCCGGTGGTCTGGTCGGCGTAGGTCAGTGCGTCGGCGACCGGGCCGCAGGCGTAGCGGGGCTCCGGGAAGGCGCGCATCGGGCCGGCCAGTCCGCGGTCCGCGGCGATGAACCGGGCCGCCGAGTGGTGCGCGACCAGCCCGGCCAGCGACTCGGGCCAGCCGAGGTCCTGCAGGTGCCAGGCGCCGTCGAGGGGGTGGAATCCCGACCGGTGCAGCCGCGGCGCGTAGCCGATGTCGTGCAGCCAGGCGGCGGCGACCAGCACCTCGCGGTCGGCTTCCGGCACCGCGGTGGCGATCGCGGCGGCACGGCGGGCGACGCCCTGGGTGTGCTCCCAGCGGCCGTCCGCGTCGGTGAGCAGGTCACGGGCGAGGCCGCGGGCGGCGTCGGCGAGTGGATGCCGTGCGACCGCGTCGTGCAGCCCCCGCTGTTGGAGGTCGGGCACGTCGGTGACGGTACGCCCGCGCGCCGTGACCCGCGCCCGGTTGGCGCGCGGACACCGAGCACCGCGCCGCCGGCGGATGCCGAGTGGAAGATGAACAGTTGGTTGCCGCGGTCGTGCGACCCGGGCGCCGTCGGCCACCCTGCCCACGCGGCAGCCTCGCGACCGTCCCGTCTCCACCCTGCCGCTCGGGCTGTCCCAGTGGCTCCGCCGGGACCTGCCAGGCGGCTGCGCAGGGGCTGCGACGTCCCGGTCACCCACCTCGTCGCCGACGCTGCCGCGACCACCTGACGGACCGGGACGGGAGGCCGTCGGCCCAGGTCAGGGCAGCCTTCCCTCGCTGGCGAGGGCCCCGCCGGACTGTCACCCTGAGGCCATGACGACGATGCAGGAACTCCCCCAGGTGCAGGACTGCTCGGTCAGCAGCTGCTCCTACAACGCGGACTCTGCCTGCCACGCGGGCGCCATCACGGTCAGTGGCGACCACGCCCACTGCGGCACCTTCGTCGAGATCTCGTTCCGGGCCGGCCTCGACCGCACCGGGATGGTCGGCGCGTGTCACCGCTCCGACTGCCGGCACAACGAGCAGCTCGAGTGCACCGCGCCGGGTGTCCGGGTCGGCCCGGCGGCCGACGCGGCCGACTGCCTGACCTACGAGGCCAGGTAGTCGAAGCCCCCCACCGGCTCGAGGGACAGCTCCCCGGCGGCACCGGCGCGCAGCGCGCCGTCGGCGAACGACAGCGCGGCGACGGAGTCGGCGTCGTCGACGAGGACGGCGCAGCCGGGGCCTGCGAGCGGACGGACGGCGGCCAGCACCGTCCGTCGGTCGGCCGCGGTCAGCCCGTCGGTGAGCCGGTCGACCAGCACGATCGCGGCTCCGTCGCGGCCGGCCTGCGCCAGGGCCTCCAGACGCGGCCCGACGCCCTCGGCGGCCGACGCCGACAGCCGCCGGGCCGGGACGGCACCGTGCCCGTCGGCGCAGCGACCCGTGCTCTCGTCGAGCGCCGCCATCACGTGGCGGCGGACGCGTTCCGGTCCGAGCAGCACGGTCACCTGTCCGAGCGGTAGCCGCAGTCCCATCGAGCCTCCCTGGGTAGAGCAAAGGGAAGCCTAACCTCATCGCGGCGCGCGCGTCCACGCCCGCACGGGATCCGGGGAACGGGAACGGCCGCATCCGGGTGTCCGGTGGGACGGCCGGGACTGCTGTGGCGGACCGTGCCGGACACGCACCGGCCGGTGCTTCTCCGGCCCCGCCCGGGCTCGGACGCTGGCGTCATGACGACGACCGCCTACTCCTACGGGACCGCCCACGCCGTCGTGATGGTCGGCTCGGTCGGCACGCCGGAGGGTCTCCAGCCGCGGCAGATCGGACCGGCACACGCCACCATCGGCCGGGTCCAGGGCCGCAGCCGCAAGTCGCTGTGCGGTGCCTACGTCGCCGTCGACGACGAGACCGTGTGGCCGCCGGAGGGCTACGAGGACCACCAGCTCTGCCAGGAGTGCGCCGAGCTCGCCCGCCTCTGACCCGGCCGCTCAGCCCCCGGCCACCGAGGGCAGCACCTGCACGACGGCGCCGTCGCGGACGGCGGTGTCCACGCCCGCCGCGAACCGCACGTCGTCGCCGTCGACGTAGACGTTGACGAACCGGCGCAGCGCCCCGGCCTCGTCCCGGATCCGCCGTTCCAGCACCGGGTGCTCGGTGGCGAGCGCGTCGAGCAGGCCGGCGACCGTGCCCGGCACGGGCTCCACCAGCAGCCGCCGCTGCCCGCCCACCAGGTCGGCGAGCACCCCGGGCAGGAGCACCTCGACGGTCATGCCGGCCGCGCCGCGCGCACGCTGAGGACGTCGGGCAGGTGGGCGGCCACGAGGGTGAACGAGTCCCCCTCGTCCCGGCTGGCGTAGACGCAGCCGTCGCGGGTGCCGACGTACACCCCGGTCGGGTCGGCCTCGTCGACGCAGACCGCGTCGCGCAGCACGGCGGTCCAGGAGGCGTCGGGCAGCCCGTCGCCGAGCTCGGTCCAGCTCTCCCCGGCGTCCCGGGTGCGGTGCACCCGCAGCCGGCCGCCGGGCGGGGTCCGGTCGGCGTCGGCCACCAGCGGCACCACCCAGGCGGTGCCCGGCGTCCGCGGTGAGGCGGCCACGGGGAAGCCGAAGTCGGCGGGCAGCCCGTCGGCGATCGAGGTCCAGCGCCCGCCGGCGTCGTCGGTGCGGAAGACGCCGAAGTGGTTCTGCGCGTAGAGCCGGTCGGGGTCGGCAGCGTCGACGGCGACCTTGTGCACGCACTGGCCGTACTCCGGCGGCGGCCCGGGGAGGAACGACGTGGTGATGCCGGAGTTGCGCGGCTCCCACGAGGTGCCGCCGTCGTCGCTGACGTAGACGCCGCCGGTGCTCATCGCCACGACGACGCGGTCGCCGGTGGGGTGCGGCAGCACGGTGTGCACGGCGCCACCGCCGCCGCCGGGCTCCCAGGTGGGCCGGTGCGGGTGGTCCCACAGCCCGCGGACCAGCGCGAACGTGCGGCCGCCGTCGTCGCTGCGCCACAGCGAGTGCGGCTCGCAGCCGGCCCAGACGACGCCCGGCCGCCCGGCGACGTCGGGCCGCAGCTGCCAGACCCGGGCCAGCGCGGCGCCGGTGTCGGCGGGGAAGCGGATCGCGCCCTCGTCGGTCTCCGACCAGGTGCGGCCGAGGTCGTCGGACCAGGTGACCGTGGGACCCCAGTGGCCGTAGGTCACCCCGGCGAGCACACGCGGCGCCGGGCCGCGCACGTCCAGACCGACCGCGGCGACCTCCTGCGCCACCAGGTGCGGCCCGTCCAGCTGCCAGGTGCGGCGGTCGTCGTCGCTGCGGGCCAGCCACAGCCCCTTGCGCGTGCCGATGGCGAGCAGGTCGGTCACGGCGCCCTCCGGTGTCCGGTGGGGCCCGGCCGGCCCCGCTCACCAGGGACAGACCGCCGTGCAGGCCGGAACTGAGCGGTGCGAGCGCGGGTCAGCGGCGGGTGGCGCCTCCGGGGCCGTCGCCGGTGGCCGGGGCGTGGCCGTCGCGATCGGCCACGCCGGGCGCGAGCTTCTCCGCCTCGGCCCGCAGCCGCTCCGCGGCCGACGCGTGTTCCTGGGCGCTGGCCGCCCGCTCGCGGGCCTCCTGCTCCGCCAGGCGGGTCCGCTCCTCGACCTCGGCGCGCTCGCGGCGGGCGCGGGCTGCCTGCTCCTCGGCCAGCGCCTGCTCCTTCTCCGCCTGCGCGCCGCGCAGCCGGGCCTCGTCCAGGCGCTCGCGCGCCTGCAGGCGCTGCTGCTCGCGGCGCCGGGCGCCGGCCACCCTGCTGCGCTTGGCCAGCGCGAGGGCGATCAGCGCCAGCACCACCAGCGCCACCACCACGATGAGGACGATCACCCAGGTGTCCACGACGCCTCCCCTTCTCCGAGAACCGCTGGTGAGGTGCCCTCCGCGGCGGCTCAGGAAACGGAGATCACTGCAGGGCGCTGCCGGCCCGCCACTGGTCCCAGGGGATGGTCCAGTCGGCGATGTCCGAGGTCAGCGTGCCGGCGTCGGAGTTGACGATCTCGACGACGTCCCCCGGCCGGGAGAACTCGTAGAACCAGCGGGCGTTCTCGTCGGAGAGGTTGATGCAGCCGTGGGAGACGTTCTCCCGGCCCTGCTGCGCCACCGACCACGGGGCGCCGTGGACGAACTCGCCGCTGTCGGACAGCCGCACGGCCCACTTGACCGGCGTCCGGTAGCCGTCGGGGCTGTCGACGGGCACGCCGTAGGTGCTCGAGTCCATGACCCGGTCGGCGTTGAGCTCGGTGACCACGTGCGGGCCGTTGTAGCTCGGGTTCTCCGGGCTGCCTGCGCTCATCGGGAAGTCCTGCACCAGCCGGTCGCCGTCGTGGACCTGCAGCCGATGGGTGGCGGCGTCGGCGATCGAGACGTGCCGGGCACCCACGCGGAAGGAGACGGTGCGGTCCTCCCGGCCCCACACGCCGTCGCCGAACGGGACGCCGTAGAGGTCGGCCTCGAGGGTGACGTCGGTGTCCGCGGGCCAGTACTGCGAGGGCCGGAAGTGCACCTCGGTGTCGTCGATCCAGCTCCACACGCCGTCGGTCGGGGTGGAGCTGGTGACCAGCAGGTGGCTCTCGACGGCGGCCTTGTCGGTGACCGGCTGCTCGAAGAAGACGCGGATGGGCATGCCGACGCCCACGGTCTGCCCGTCGAGCGGGCCGATCGCCGGGGTGGCCAGCGCGTCGGGGACGGCGGTGGTGAAGGTGCCGGTCGCCTCGGCGCGCTCGTCCTCGGCGTTCACCGCGGCGGCCGTGACCGTGTAGGTGGTGCCCCACTCCAGCGGGGTGTCGGGCGTCCACAGCTCGGTGCCGTCGGTCGCGCCGTCGGCCACCTGCCCGGGCACGTCGGTGCCGGCGCCGTCGGTCACGCTGACCTCGGCCAGCTCGCCGTCGGTGACCGAGATCTCCACCGGGTCGCCCGGGGCGACGTCGGCCGCGCCGTCGGCGGGGGCGAGCCGCAGCTGCGGCGGAGGCGCGTCAGCGGGCGTGGTCGCCGTCGCCGAGGCGGACGAGGAGGACGACGAGGCCGACGCCGACCCGCCGTCGCCGCCCGCGCTGCACCCGCCGACCAGCGCCAGCACCCCCACCGTGACCAGCGCCGCTGTCCGTCGCACGCCTGCTGCCCGCCCTTCGGTCCCGCCCGCCCGCGACCCGGCCGGGCGCGGCTGCACCCGGCCCAGTGTCCACGCCGTGAACGGGGAGTGGCGGTTCGTCGGTCCCGCCCCCGGCGGCGACCGCCGGCCGGGCGCTGGTATCGTTCCCTCCCGGAGCCCACGCAGGCGGGCGACACGCGCCATTAGCTCAATTGGCAGAGCAGCTGACTCTTAATCAGCGGGTTCGGGGTTCGAGTCCCTGATGGCGCACCACTCCCCGACCAGCGGCTCCCTCCTCCGGAGGGGGCCGCTTCGTCGTCCCCGGGGCAGCCCAGCGCGGGTCACCCCGTCAGCCGGTGCTCGTGCAGCCGCCCGGGACGCCCCTCGAGCCGGACGTCGCCGACGGGCACGAAGCCCACGCTGCGCAGCACGCCCAGCGAGGCCATGTTGTCCAGCGCGGCGGCGGCCACCAGCCGCCGGAGCCCGTAGCGCTCCCGGGCGAGTCCGAGGACCCGACGGACCCCGCCCGTGGCCACGCCGCGGCCGGCGACCCGTTCGGCCACCCGGAAGCCGAGTTCGGCCTGTCCGTCCTCGACGTCGACCAGGTTGACGCGGCCGACCACGCGCCCGTCGTCCTCGACCAGGACGTGGAAGTGGCAGTGACCGGCCGCCTGCTCCGCGAGCAGGGCGGCGTGCCGCTCTGGGAAGGAGGCGAAGTACCCGTCCCCCCGGTCCGGCACGGACCGCGCGAACCAGGCCCGGTTCTCCTGCTCGAAGGCGAGCACAGCGGGGGCGTGGTGGAGGGCGAGGCGCTGCAGGTCCGGCACGCGTCCGAACGTAGTCAGGCGGTCACGCCGCTCACCCGGGCGCCGTGCCCTCGCACAGCGGCAGCTCCGCCACGGTCAGCGCGGCGAGCCGCTCGTCGAGGGCCCGGTAGTCCTCCCCCTCCCGCTCGAGGAACGCCGCCCAGGCCGGCTCGTCCCGCCAGCGGTCGACCGTGACGAAGCGGGTCCCGCCCTCGGCGCTGCGGAACAGCTCCGTGCCGGCGTAGCCCTCGGCGCGGGCGAACAGCCGTGCCCAGTCGCCGTCGGGGCCGTAGGCCGCGACGAACCGGTCGACCGCCGCGGGCAGCACGTCGAACTGCCAGATCCGCAGGTACACGGGCGGTCAGCTCATCCGCAGCCCGTGCTCGGCGAGGGCCTCGTCGAGGATCCGCAGCGCCTTCGGGCCCACGCCGTGCAGCGCGGCCAGCGACGTGCGCGGGACGCCGGCGAGTTGGTCGAGGCGCGTGTAGCCGGCCAGGCGCAGGGCTCCGGTGGCCGGCGCGCCGATGCGCGGCAGCTCGTCCAGTGGCGTCACGCCCCGGACCGTAGCGCCGCTCGGTGACGGTCAGCTCCGGACGGCGCGCACCACCCTCCGGACGCCGAGCACCGCAGCCCCGGCGCCGGCGATCCACGGCCCGGCGACGACCACCGGGTCGAGGAGCTGGTGCCGCGCGTCGCTGCGACCCCGCCGCGACCGCAGCCCGCCGCGGGTGACCTCCGTCCGCAGGCCGGTGGCGGGCACGTCGGGGCGCAGCGAGGCGAACGACCGCAGGTGGGCACCCCACGCGTCGACCCGGTCACCGGCGATCAGCAGCAGCCAGTGCGCCAGCCGGCCCTCGCTGAACCGGGCGTAGGCGACCCGGCGGATCGCCCCGGACAGCCCGTGCAGCGGCTGCGCGGTGCCGAACACCGGCGTCACGAAGGCGTGCTCGATCGAGCGCTCCCTGCCCTCGCCGCCCGGCTGCCGCTCGGGGAAGTCCCAGTGGGCGCCGGTGTCGGCCGGGTACTGCAGCTTCGGGTACGACGGCCGCACGGCCGGGTCGAGGTCGGCGCCCCAGCCGGGGATCCGGGCGCGCAGCTCCTCGCGGCTCGGCGGCGGTGTGCGCTTGTCCCGGACGTACGCACTCGGGATGGCGCTGGGGACGTCGGGGTCGGTCACGGGGGCTCCTCAGGCCGCGTCGGGCACGATCACCGGCTTGATGCAGCCGTCGAGCTTGCTGGAGAACACGTGGTAGGCCTCGGCGATCTCCTCCAGCGGGAAGCGGTGCGTGACCACCTCACGCGGCGTCAGGTGGCCGTTGCGCACGTGCTCGAACATCCGCGGCCACTGCCGCTTCACCGGCGTCTGGTTCATCCGCAGGGTGAGCCCCTTGTTCAGCGCGTCGCCGAACTTCACCGCGTTGGGGATCGGCCCGTAGGCGCCGACGACGGCCACCGTGCCGCCTTTGCGCACCCCGTCGATCGCCCAGTTGAGCGCGACCGGCGACCCGCCCTGCAGCTTGAGCTTGGTCCCGGTCACGTGCTGCAGGAGGTTGCCGTCGGCCTCCGCACCCACCGCCTCGATGACGACGTCGGCGCCCAGGAAGTCGGTCTGCTCCTTGAGCTCGACGACGACGTCGTCGTACTGGTCGTAGTCCAGCGTCTCGGCGTGGGCCATGGTCCGCGCCTTCTCCAGCCGCTCCTGCAGGTGGTCGACGACGATCACCCGGCCCGCGCCCATCAGCCACGCCGACTGGGCGGCGACCAGGCCGACCGGCCCGGCACCGAGGACGACGACCGTGTCGCCCTCGGCGATGTCGCCGAGCTGGGCGCCGAAGTAGCCGGTAGCGGCGGCGTCGGTCATCACGACGGCGTCCTCGTCGTGCAACCAGTCGGGGATCCGCACCGGGCCGACGTCGGCGAACGGGACGCGGACGTACTGCGACTGGCCGCCGTCGTAACCGCCGGTCGTGTGCGAGTAGCCGTAGATGCCCCCGACGGCGGTCGCGTTGGGGTTGACGTTGTGGCAGTTGGAGTACAGGCCGCGGGCGCAGAACCAGCACGACCCGCAGAAGACGTTGAACGGCACCATGACCCGGTCGCCGACCGACAGGTTCTGCACCGAGGGCCCGACCTGCTCGACGACGCCGATGAACTCGTGGCCGAAGGTGTGCCCGACCCGGGTGTCCGGCATCAGCCCGTGGTAGAGGTGCAGGTCCGAGCCGCAGATGGCGGCCAGCGTGACGCGGACGATCGCGTCGTTCGAGTGCTCGATCGCCGGGACGTCCTTGTCCTCGACCCGGACCTTGTACGGCCCGCGGTAGACCATCGCGCGCACGGTGTCTCCCTCTGTCGGCGAGGACCGGTCCGGCCGGCCGCTGCCTGCGCCGTGCCCGGGGTCCGCACGACGGAAACGGGCCGCCGTCAGTCGGCCGTCGCGCCCGGGCCGCCGGGGACGTCGTCGTCCGGGCGCCGCCACCCGCCGGCCACCGCGGTGACCTCGGCCAGCAGCGCCCGCAGCCCGGCGGCCCGGTCGCCGAGCTCCTCCTCGTATCGCGCCAGCACGCCGGCGGCGTCGGCGGCGAGGTCCCGCCCGCTGCCGGTCAGCCGCACCAGCCGGCCGCGGCGCCGCGCGGGGTCGGCCACGGTCTCGAGCAGCCCCAGCCGCACGAGACCGGCCACCAGGTCCTGCTGGGCCTGGCGGGTGGTGCCCAGCCGCCGGGCCAGCTCGGCCGGCGGGGTGCCGCCCGGGCCGAGGTGGGCGAAGACCAGCGACTGCGCGGCCGTCAGCCGCGGCCACCCGCGCGCGGCCAGCTCCTCGCGCAGGGCGGCGTCGAACGCCCGGCCGGCCTGCAGCAGCAGGTAGGCCAGCGGCAGCTCCGCCCGCCGTTGCACGGGTGTCAGGTTACCTGACACCATCGGGTCAGGGCACCTGACACGGAGGGAGACGGACGTGCACGTGGTGGTGTTCGGAGCCGCGGGCGGCGTGGGCCGGCACGCGGTGCGGCTGGCGGCCGAGCGCGGTCACACGGTGGTCGCGGTGGCCCGCCGCCCGGTAGGGCACGCGGGGGTGGAGGAGCGCACCGGGGACGTCCGCGACGCCGTCCTGGTCGCGAAGGCGGTGGAGGACGCCGACGCCGTCCTGTGGTGCGTCGGCGTGACCAAGGGCTCCGGCGGGGACGTGGGCCGCGCGGCGCTGCCCGGGCTGGTGACCGCCATGGGCGAGGCCGGTTCGCGCCGGTTCGTGGGCGTCTCCGGGGCCGGCTGCGACCTCCCGGGTGACCGCAAGGGCGCCGGGGCGCGGTTCGTCTCCGGCCTCACCCACCGGCTGGCCCGCGACGTCGTCGAGGACAAGGAGGGCGAGTACCGACTGCTCGCCGCCTCGGACCTGGAGTGGACGCAGGTGCGTCCGCCGCGGCTGGCCGATCGCCCCGGCACCGGCCGCTACCGCCTGACCACGGAGGCGCCCGGGCTGCGTGCCGCGCCGCTGGCCAAGGCCGACGCCGCCCTGGCCATGGTCGAGCTGGCCGAGGGGCGCGAGTGGCTGTCGGCGGCGCCGTTCGTCGTGGCCGGCGACCGGTGACCGTCCTCGTCGCCGGCGCCACCGGCACGGTCGGCGGCGAGGTCGTCCGCCGGCTGGCCGCGCTCGGCGCCGACGTGCGCGCCGGTGCGCGCGACCCGGAGCGGGCGGCCGCGGCGCTCCCGGCCGGGGTGTCCACCGTCCGGCTCGACCTGGAGGACGCCGGCAGCTGGCCGGCCGCCCTCGACGGCGTCGAGGCGCTGTTCGTGCTGCGCCCGCCCGACGTCGCCCGGGTCGAGCGGCTGCAGCCCTTCCTCGACGCGGTCGTCGCCGCCGGGGTGCGGCGGGTGGTCGTGCTGTCGGTGCAGGCGGCCGGGCGCAACCCGCTGCTGCCCCACCGGGCCCTGGAGAAGCGGGTGGAGGCCACCGGCCTGGCCTGGACCCACCTGCGGCCGGCGAACTTCTACCAGAACCTGCTCACCGTGCACCGCGAGGAGATCCGGGACCGGTCGCGGATCTCGGTGCCGGCGGGCAACGGGCGGACCGCGCACGTCGACGTCCGCGACCTCGCCGAGGTGGCCGCCGCGGCGCTCACCGGGCCGGGACACGAGGGACGCGCCTACGAGCTGACCGCCCGGGAGGCCCCGACCTTCGCCGAGATCGCGGCCACCCTGTCGGCGGTGCTGGGCCGCCCGGTGGTCTACCCGCACCCCGGGGTGGTCGCCTTCGCGCGGGAGAAGCTGGGCGAGGGCACGCCGCCCGGGATGGTCCTGGTGATGACCCTGCTGTTCTCGACCAGCCGGCTGGGCCTGGCCGCGCGCACCACCGGCGACCTCGCGCGGCTGCTCGGCCGGGAGCCCACCACGCTGCGGCAGTTCGTCGAGGACCACGCCGACGCCTGGCGGCCGGAAACCGGTTGAGCCCGTCCCTACCGTCGGCGGCATGACCACCGCCCCCGTGCTCGAGCCGGTGCACCGTCCGGAGGACGGCGAACTCGTCGGCCACCTGGCCGCCGCGCCGTGCGACGGCGGGTGGACCGCGCACGCCGTCCCCGGCACGCCGCTGCGGGCCTTCGCCACGCGCGAGGAGGCGGTGTCGTTCCTGCGCGCCCGCGGGCTGGCGCTGCTGGCCGAGCGGTGGGAGTACCGCCCGGCCGACGGCGGCGAGCCGCGCACGGCCTGGCTGGTGGAGGCCCGGCCCGGCGCCGTCGTCGTCCGGTTCGGCTACGACCCCGCGTCGGTGACCCTGACCGGCGCGGACCTGGAGCGGCTGACCCCGGCATAGCGGCCGACCGGCCGGCGTTCCGCGGGTGTGAGCAGCCCGCGGGACGTCGACGTCGTGGTGGTCGGGGCGGGGCAGGCCGGCCTGTCCGCCGCGTACCACCTGGCCCGGCAGGGCTTCGCGCCCGGCAGCGGCTTCGTCGTCCTCGACGGCGACGCCGCGCCCGGCGGCGCCTGGCAGCACCGCTGGCCCTCGCTGACGCTGGCCACCACCCACCGGGTGCACGAGCTGCCGGGGCTGCCGTTCGAGCCGGCGTCCGAGGACCTGCCCGCCGCCGAGGCGGTGCCGGCCTACTTCTCCGAGTACGAGCGGCGCTTCGACCTGCCCGTGCAGCGGCCGGTTCGGGTGTCCGCGGTCCGCCGCACCGGCGACGGCCGGTTCCTCGTCGAGTCCGACGCCGGCACGTGGCGGGCGCGCGGCGTCGTCAACGCCACCGGCACCTGGACCCGCCCGTTCGTGCCGCACTACCCGGGCCAGGAGACCTTCCGCGGCCGGCAGCTGCACACGGTCGGCTACCGGGGGCCCGCGGAGTTCGCCGGGCGGTCGGTGGTGGTCGTCGGTGGCGGCGCGTCGGCGGTGCAGCTGCTCGGCGAGATCGCCCCGGTCGCCCGCACCACGTGGGTGACCCGCCGGCCCCCGGTCTGGCGCGAGGGGCCCTTCGGCGAGGAGCAGGGCCGGGCGGCGGTCGCGCGGGTGGCCGACGCCGTCCGCGCCGGCCGGATGCCCGGCAGCGTCGTCGGCGTGACCGGCCTGGTGGTCACCCCCTGGGTGCGCCGGGCGTTCGACGACGGCGTCCTGACCCGGCTGCCGGTGTTCGACCGGATCACCCCCGACGGCGTGGCCTGGGACGACGGCCGGTTCCTCGCCGCCGACGTGCTGCTGTGGGCCACCGGCTTCCGCGCCGCCGTCGGCCACCTCGCGCCGCTGCGGCTGCGCACCCGCGACGGCGTAATCCCCGTCGAGGGCACCTCCGCCGTCGGCGAGCCCCGCCTGCAGCTGGTCGGCTACGGCCCGTCGGCCAGCACGATCGGCGCCAACCGGGCTGGGCGCGGCGCCGCGGTGACGCTGCGCCGGCTGCTGGCCGCGGACGACCTGCCGCGCACCGCCTGACCCGCCCCGGGCGCTCCCCCACCGCTCGGTCGGGGGCGGATCAGGGTCGGGTCGGGGGAACGCCCGGATGTGCCGGGCACCCCGCCGGCGGGAGCCTTCCGGTCCATGACCTCCTCCCCTTCCCCCTCCCGGCGGTGACCCCGTGATCGTCGCCACCGAGCTGACCAAGCGCTACGGCGACCGGGTCGCCGTCGACGGCGTCTCGTTCACCGTCCGCCCGGGTCGCGTGACCGGGTTCCTCGGCCCCAACGGCGCGGGCAAGTCGACGACGATGCGGATGGTCATCGGCCTGGACCGACCCACCTCCGGCACGGTCACCGTCGACGGCGCCCGCTACGCCGACTCTCCCGCCCCGCTGCGCGCGGTCGGCGCGCTGCTCGAGGCCCGCGCCCTGCACCCGGGCCGCACCGCCCGGGCGCACCTGCGCTGGATGGCCGCCAGCAACGGCATCCCGGCGGCCCGGGTCGAGGAGGTGCTGGGCCTGGTCGGGCTGGAGGCGGTGGCCGGCCAGCGGGTCGGCCGGTTCTCCCTGGGCATGGGCCAGCGGCTGGGCATCGCGGCGGCGCTGCTCGGTGACCCGCCGGTGGTGGTGCTCGACGAGCCGGTCAACGGCCTGGACCCCGAGGGCATCCGCTGGGTGCGCACCCTGGCCCGCGACCTCGCCGCCGAGGGCCGCACGGTGCTGGTCTCCAGCCACCTGATGGCCGAGATGGCGCTGACCGCCGACCACCTCGTCGTCGTCGGCCGCGGCCGGGTGCTGGCCGACTGCTCGACCGCCGAGTTCATCGCCGAGCACGCCGCCTCCTTCGTCCGGGTGCGCTCCCCGCAGGCCGGGCGGCTGGCCGAGCTGCTCCGCCGGTCCGGCGCCGACGTCACCCGCGACGGCGACGACCTGCGCGTGCAGGGCGTCGACACCGCGACCACCGGCGAGCTCGCCGCCGGCGCCGGTCTCGTGCTGCACGAGCTCGGCCTCGTCACCTCCTCGCTGGAGGAGGCGTTCATGACCCTGACCGCCGGCAGCGTCGAGTACGCCGCCGCCCGCCCCGCCGAGGTGACCCGGTGACCGCTCCCGCCCTGGCCGCTCCCCGCACCGCCCCGCTCCCCCCGGGCGGCACCTCGCTGCCCCGCACCGTGCACGCCGAGTGGATCAAGCTGTGGTCGGTGCGCTCGACCGGCTGGTCGGTGGCGGCGATGGTCGCCCTCGGCGCCGGTCTCACCACCCTCGTCTGCGCCCTGGTCGCCCCCGACCTCGCCGCCGGGCAGACCGGCGAGCCGGTCGGCGCGTTCATCACCTGGGGACTGCTGTTCGCGCAGGTGACCGCCGTCGTGCTCGGCGCGCTGACGGTCACCAGCGAGTACGGCACCGGCATGATCCGCGCGACCCTGGCCGCCACCCCGCGCCGCGGCACGGTGCTGGTGGCCAAGGCGCTGGTGCTCAGCGGCACGCTGTTCGTGGCCGGCGTCGTGACCGCGTTCCTCGGCTGGCTCGGCGGCAACGCCTTCCTGTCCGCCGAGGGCATCGGCATCGCCCTGGGCGACGACGGGATGCTGCGTTCGCTGCTCGGCAGCGGCCTGTACATGGCCGGGCTCGGCCTGCTCGCGATGGCCGCGGGGCTGCTGCTGCGCTCGACGGCCGCCGTCGTGTCGGTGGTGCTCGCGCTGGTGTTCCTGGTCGGCAACCTGGTGATGCTCCTGCCCGGCGCGCTCGGCGAGTGGCTGACCAAGCTCATGCCGGGCAACGCCGGCTCCCGGATCGCCACGCCGGAGACGTTCAACCCGCTGCTGCTCGAGCCCTGGGCCGGGTTCGCCGTGTTCGCCGTCGAGGTCGCCGTCGTGCTCGCGGTCGGGGCGCTGGTCTTCACCCGCCGCGACGCCTGAGATCGCCCGAGCAGGGACCGCCCGGCAGCCGGGGGCGGCGGGCGGGCACAGTGGAGGGGTGACCTCCCCCGATCCCGCCGCCCTCGGCCGCGAGCGTGCCGGCCTGCTGCTGAGCCGACTGGAGGACGGCGACGGCCCCGGTGCCGACGCCGTCCTCGCCGACGTCGACGAGGTGCGCGACCTCGTCTACGTCGGCGCCGCGCTCACCTCGCTGGCCCGCACCGAGGGCCGGGCGCTGCCGCCGGCCCAGCGGGCGCAGGCCAACACCCGCCAGCTGCGCCTGGGCGGCGTCCGCGACGCCGCCCGCGACGACCCGGCCGCGCTGCGGGCCTGGCTGCGCCGCTCGGCCGAGGAGGTCCTGCTGCTGCGGTCGCTGCGCGCGGCCGCCGACCGCATCGCCGGCTGAGCCGCCCCTAGGCGGGGACCGGCGCCGCGTCGTCCGCGGCCCGGGACCGCGCCGGGACGACGGCGGCGGTCCGGGCCTCGAGGTGCACGCCGGCGATCATGCAGCGCACCGACCCGCCGGCCAGCTCGACGGTGGGCACCGCGACCGGCAGCAGCCGGGCCGAGGCCTCGATCAGCCGCCGCTGGCCGGTGTCCAGGCTCGCCGCCGCGCGGGCCGACAGCGCCAGCACCGGCCCGTCGCTGCCGAGCACCTCGATGGCGTTGCCGGCGAACTCGCCGATCTGCCGGCCCGTCAGCGGCACGACGGTGCGCCCGCCGGCGGCCAGCCGGGTGCACAGCTGCTCCCGCTCGGCGGCCGAGGGCAGCATCTCCAGGGCCACCAGCGCGTACTCGCCGCCGACGCTCATCATCACGTTGGTGTGGTAGATCGGCCGCCCCGCGGCGTCCACGGCGTCGAAGACGACCGGCTCGTAGCCGAAGACGCGGCAGAAGCGCTCCAGCGCGACCGGGTCGACCCGCCGCGAGCGCGCGACGTAGGCGACCCGGTGCACGTGGTCGAGCACCATCGCGCCGGTGCCCTCGAGGAAGACGCCGTCGTGCTCGAGGCCGGACAGGTCGACCACCTCGTGCACCCGGTAGGCCGCCTTGAGGAACTCGACGACGTCGCCGCGCCGCTCCCGGCGGCGGTTGGCCGCGTACATCGGGAACAGCGCGACCCGCCCGTCGGCGTGGGTCGACAGCCAGTTGTTCGGGAAGACGCTGTCGGGCCGGTCGGGCTCGGGGTCGTCGAACAGGTGCACCCGCACCCCCACGCCCGTGAGCGCATCGGCCAGCGCGGTCACCTCGTCGTGCGCGCGGCGGGCGAGGACGGCGGGGTCCCCACCGACCTCCGCGGCCTGGAAGGCGTTGTCGGCCAGCGTCTGCGGGTTGGGCTGGAAGGCGTGGGGCCGGACCAGGACGACCGCGGCGGGTGCCTGGCCGGAGAGGTCCGGCGCCGTCACGAGGGGATCGGCGTGAGCGCCGCGACCATCCCGAACAGGTCCTTGGGGTCCTCGGGCTCGGCCACGAGGTCGATGTCGTCGACCCACGGCGTGCCGCGCACCGCGTCGCGCACGTAACGCAGCGCGGACAGGTCCTCGATCGCGAAGCCGACCGAGTCGAAGAGGGTGACCTGCTCCGCGGAGGTCCGCCCCGGCCGGCGGCCGGTGACGACCTCCCACAGCTCGATGACCGGGAAGTCCCGCGGCATGGCCTGGATCTCGCCCTCGACCCAGGTCTGCGGGGGGAACTCGACGAAGACGTCGGTGTCCTCGCGCAGCAGGATGGCCGGGTCGAGCTCGGTCTTGCCGGGGCAGTCGCCGCCGATGGCGTTGAGGTGCATGCCCGGCTCCACCCACTCGGTGGACAGCACGGTGGCGCGGGCCTTGTCGGCGGTGCAGGTGGTGACGACGTCGGCGCCGCGGACGGCGTCCTGGGCGGAGCGGGCGACGCGCACGCTGAACCCGAGCGGCTCGAGGTTGCGGACGAGCTTGTCCATGGCGGCGGGGTCGGTGTCCCAGACGGCGACGTCGTTGATGCCGAGGGCCGCGCGCATGCCCAGCGCCTGGAACTCCGACTGGCTGCCGGCGCCGATGAGCGCGAGCGTGGTCGAGTCGGGCCGGGCGAGGTGGCGGGCGACCATGGCCGAGGTCGCGGCGGTGCGCAGCGCGGTCAGCAGCGTCATCTCGGCGAGGAACACCGGGTAGCCGTTGGACACGTCGGCCAGCGCGCCGAAGGCGCTGACGGTCTGGAAGCCGCGGGCGGGGTTGCTCGGGTGACCGTTGACGTACTTGAAGGCGTAGGTCTCGCCGTCGCTCGTGGGCATCAGCTCGATCACACCGAAGGGCGTGTGGCTGCCGACCCGGGCGATCTTGTCGAAGGACTCCCAGCGGCGGAAGTCGTCCTCGATGTAGCGGGACATCCCGTCGATGATCCGCTGGGGGCCGGTGTCTGCGGTCCAGCGGACCATGTTGCGCACGTCGACGAACATGGTCATACCGAAACGGTATGACTTGGCGATCTGTACACACAATGAGCAGGGAGCGCGCGTCATGCTCGCGGGTCATACGACCTGAGCGGTGCCGCTGTACGGTCTGCGCATGGCCGACCTCAGCGACCTCGACCGGCGGCTGCTCTCGGCGCTGCGCGAGGACGGCCGGGCCCCGGTGGCCGAGCTCGCCCGGCGGCTGGGGGTCACCCGCGCGACGGTGACCAGCCACCTCGACCGGCTGGTGGCCGACGACGTGATCGTGGGCTTCACCGTGCGGGTGCGCGACGAGGCCGCGGCCGGCGGCGTGCGGGCGGTGTCGCTCGTCGAGGTGGAGGGCCGCTCCACCGACGAGGTCATCCGGCGGCTGCGCGGCTTCCCCGAGATCGAGTCGATGCACTCGACCAACGGCGCCTGGGACCTGGTGGCCGAGCACCGCACCACCGACCTGGTCGCCTTCGACCGGCTGCTCAACCGGATCCGGTCGGTGCCCGGGATCATCAACAGCCAGACCAGCCTGCTGCTGACCTCCGTGCTGCGCTGACCGTCAGGCCGGGCGGGCCGGACGGGTCGCGACGCGGGCCAGCGGCAGTCCGGCGAACAGCACGCCGGCGACCAGCACGTAGGTCCCCGGCAGACCCAGGCCCGCGGCGACCAGGCCGAGGGCCAGCGCACCGGCCGCGGTGCCGGCGTCGAAGGCGGCGTTCCACAGGGCGCTGGCCGCCGTCGACCCGCCCTCCCCCGCGCGGGCGAAGGCGGTGACCAGCGTCAGGTTCTGCACCGCGCCGTAGCCGGCCCCGAAGACGGCGGCCCCGGCGAGCACGACGGCGTCGCCCGTGCCGGCCTCCAGCGGGCCCAGGCCCAGTGCCACCGCGCCGAGCCCGGCCGCGCCGACGACCAGGGCCACCGGCAGCAGCCGGCGGGTGCCGACCCGGTCGGCGAGCAGGCCCGCGCGCCAGCGGAACAGCGCGCCGGTGACCCCGAACAGCAGCAGGCCCGTCGTGGCGAGGGCGCCGTCGGGGCGCTCGATCGGCAGGAAGGTCATCAGGCCGCCGCCGGCGAGGGTGACCAGCAGCAGGACCGCCGACGGCGCCAGCGCGGCGCGCACCGCCGCCCGCGAGGAGCCGCCGGCCGCACCCTCCCAGTGCACGGAGCGGGCGAGCCCGGGCACCAGCGGCAGGGCGAGCACCGGGGAGGCGGCCAGCCAGGCCAGCCAGGCGGCGTGCCCGTCGAGCACCAGCGCCACGCCCGCGGGCACGGCGAGCAGGTTGGGCACCGCGATGGCCAGTCCGTACAGGCCGATGGACTCGCCGCGGCGGCCGGGCGGGGCGACCTGGGCCGCGAGCACCGCCCCGAGCACGGTCAGCACCGCGAAGCCGGCACCGCGCACCGCCGACACCACCGACAGCCACAGCACGCCGTCGTCGAGGACGTAGAGCGGCGAGGGGGCGCCGAGGAGCAGCAGCCCGCCGGCGAGCACCGGGCCGAGGCCGTGGCGGGCGGTGAGGGCGGGCACGACCGACTGCCCGGCGACGGTCACGAGCAGGAACACGGCGGTGACCACGCCGGCGGTGTCGGCGGAGGCGCCGCCCGCGACCGCGTAGGCCGGGAGGGAGGCCAGCGTGAGGCAGTAGCCGGCGAAGCCGAGTCCCGTCGCGCCGACCAGTGCCCGCATCGCCGGCAGCCGCCACAGCGACGTCCGGTCCCGCGTCGTGCTCTCGGCCATCCCGTTCCTTTCCGCGGGCGCGGTGCCCGACCCACGAGCATGACCGGCACCGGGCGGGTGCGCCGGACCGGGTAGGCAGTGCGGGTGCCGCTGCTGACCGTGGGCCACGGGCCCGACGACCGCGCCCGCCTCGGCGCCCGGCTGGCCGCGGCGGGGGTCGGGTGCGTGGTCGACGTCCGGCGGTTCCCGGGCAGCCGCAGCAACCCCGACGTGCGGCGGGAGGCGTTCGAGGAGTGGCTGCCGGCCGCCGGCATCGGCTACCGCTGGGAGCCACGGCTGGGCGGGCGGCGCCGGCTGCCCCCGGGCGAGCCGGTCGAGGACGGCTGGTGGACCGTCGGGCAGTTCGCGGCCTATGCCGTCCACACCCGCACGGCCGAGTTCGCCGCCGCGCTCGACGACGTGCTGGCCGAGGCGGCGGCGGGCCCGGTCGCGGTGATGTGCAGCGAGAGCGTGTGGTGGCGCTGCCACCGGCGGATCGTCGCCGACGTCGCCGTCCTCGCCCGCGGCGTCGCGGTGGACCACCTCATGCCCGACGGCCGGCTCGCCCCACACACCCCGTCCGCCGGCGCCGTCCTCGGCGACGACGGCCTGCTGCACTGGCCGGGCTGAGCGGCGTGCCCGGCGGGTGGCGTGGCGTCCTCCCCCACCGTGCGGCGTCCTCCCCCACGGTGGGACGTGAGGGAGGACGCCCGACGATCAGGTCACCTGATCGTCGCGGTCACCCCATGTGCGGGTAGCGGTGGTCGGTCGGCGGGACGAACGTCTCCTTGATCGACCGGGTCGAGGTCCAGCGCTGCAGGTTCTGCGCCGCACCGGCCTTGTCGTTGGTGCCGCTCGCGCGGCCGCCGCCGAAGGGCTGCTGACCGACGACGGCGCCGGTCGGCTTGTCGTTGACGTAGAAGTTGCCGGCCGCGAACCGCAGCACCCGCTGGGCGTGCGCGATGGCCGCCCGGTCCTGGGCGATGACCGCGCCGGTCAGCGCGTAGGGCGCCGCCGACTCCATCTGGGTCAGCACGGTGTCGTAGTCGGCGTCGTCGTAGACGTGCACGGCGAGGATCGGCCCGAAGTACTCGGTGGTGAACACCTCGTGCCCCGGGTCGGTGCCCTCGATGACCGTCGGCCGGACGAAGAAGCCCTCGGAGTCGTCCTTCTGGCCACCGGCGACGATCGACAGCGCCGGGTCGTCGTCGACCCGGTCGATGACGCCGGACAGCTTCGAGAACGACCTCCGGTCGATCACCGCGCCCATGAAGTTCGAGAAGTCGGTGACGTCGCCCATCGACAGCGACTCGGTGGTGTCGACCAGGTCGTCGCGCAGCCGGGTCCACACCGACCGCGGCACGTAGGCGCGCGAGGCGGCGGAGCACTTCTGCCCCTGGTACTCGAACGCGCCGCGGACCAGCGCCGTGCGCAGCACGTCGACGTCGGCCGAGGGGTGGGCGACGACGAAGTCCTTGCCGCCGGTCTCGCCGACGACGCGCGGGTAGCCGCGGTAGTGGGCGATGTTCTCGCCCACCGTCCGCCACAGGTGCTGGAACACCGGGGTCGACCCGGTGAAGTGGATGCCGGCGAGGTCGCGGTCGGCGAGCACCACCTCGGACACCGGGATGCCGTCGCCGGGCAGCATGTTGATCACACCCGGGGGCAGGCCGGCCTCCTCCAGCAGCCGCATGACGAAGTGGGCGGCGAACTGCTGGGTGGGGGCGGGCTTCCACACCACGGTGTTGCCCATGAGCGCCGGCGCGGTCGGCAGGTTGCCGGCGATCGCGGTGAAGTTGAACGGCGTGACCGCGTAGACGAAGCCCTCGAGCGGCCGGTGGTCGCTGCGGTTCCACACGCCCGGCGAGGACACCGGCTGGGCGGACACGACCTCGCGGGCGAAGTGCACGTTCCAGCGCCAGAAGTCGACCAGCTCGCAGGCGCTGTCGATCTCGGCCTGGTAGGCGGTCTTCGACTGGCCGAGCATGGTCGCGGCGTTCAGCGTCTGCCGCCACGGCCCGGCGAGCAGGTCGGCGGCCTTGAGGAACACCGCGGCGCGGTCGTCGAGGGACAGGTCGCGCCAGGCCGGGGCGGCGGCCTTGGCGGCGGCCACGGCCTCGGTGGCGTCGGCGTGCGTGGCGTGCGCCGAGGTGCCGAGCACGGCGGCGTGCCGGTGCGGCTGGACGACGTCGAAGCGTTCGCCGCCGGCCATGCGCTGCTTGTCGCCGATGGTCGCGGTCAGCTCCAGCGGCTCGGCAGCCAGCTCGGCCAGGCGGGTCTCGAGCGCGGCGCGCTCCGGGGAGCCGGGGGCGTAGGTGAGCACCGGCTCGTTGTGCGGCGGGGGGACGCGGGTGATGCCGTCCACGGCATGCCTCCGGGGGGAGAAGGGGTCAGCGGGTGACGAGGGCGCGGAGGAAGAAGCGCAGGTTGGCCGGGCGCTCGGCCAGCCGGCGGACGAAGTAGCCGTACCAGTCGACGCCGTAGGGGACGTAGGCGCGCACGCGGGTGCCGGCCGCGGCCAGCCGGCGCTGCTCGTCGACGCGGATGCCGTGCAGCATCTGCACCTCCCACGAGTCGGCGGCCCGGCCGTACTCGGCGGCCAGCCGCTGCGCGAGGTCGACCATCGCCGGGTCGTGGCTGCCGACCATCGGGTACCCCGGCCCGCGCATCAGGATGCCCAGGCAGCGGGCGTAGGCGGCGTCCACGTCCTGGCGGTCGCGGAAGGCGACCGCGGCCGGCTCGTCGTAGGCGCCCTTGACCAGCCGCACCCGCGAGCCGGGCACCGCCAGCGCCCGGACGTCGTCCTCGGTGCGGCGCAGCGCCGACTGCAGCACCGCACCGGTGCCCGGGTGGTCGCGACGCAGCTCGGCCAGGATCGCCAGGGTGGAGTCGACGGTCGAGGAGTCCTCCATGTCGAGGGTGACCGTCGTGCCGATCGCGGTGGCCCGCTCGACCACCGGCCGGACCATCTCCAGCGCGACGTCGTGGCCGCCGGGCAGCGCCTGCCCGAAGGCGGAGAGCTTGACCGACACCTCCGCGTCGGCACCGAGGCCCAGCGGCGCCAGCCCGTCGAGCAGCGCGAGGTAGGCGTCGCGGGTGCCGCGGGCCGTCTCCGGGTCGGTCACGTCCTCGCCGAGGTGGTCGAGGGTCACCGCGATGCCCTCGCCGGTCAGGCGGGTGACGACGGCCAGCGCCTCCGGCAGCGTCTCGCCGGCCACGAACCGCTGGACCACCTTCCGGGTGACCGGCGTGCCCACCAGGGCGCGGCGCAGCGCCGGGCGCCGCGAGGCCCCCAGCAGCACGGTCTTCGTGGAGAGCACCTGAACCGACCTCCGTCCCGTCCGGACACCAGCGTCCGGTACCGACGCTAAGGACCCCCCGGGCCAGCCGCCAGGGACAGTCGTACGTCGCCGCGTCATACATTCGTACGATGCGCGACGACCTGCAGGACGTCGTCGACGAGGTGGCCCGGCTGCTCGGCGCGCCCGCGACGCTCGAGGACACCGACTTCACGCTGCTGGCCTTCGCCGCGCACCCGCTCGACGACGGCACCGCCATGGACGCCGTCCGCACCCGCTCGATCCTCGGCCGGGGGTCCACGCCGGCGACCCGCCGCTGGTTCGAGGACCTCGGCATCGCCCGGGCGCAGGGGCCGCTGCGCACGCCCGCCGACCCCGACGCCGGCATCCTCACCCGCCTGCTGCTGCCGGTCCGGCACGAGGGCCGCACCCTGGGCTACCTGTGGCTGCTCGACGGCGGCCGCACCGACCCCGCGGGCACCGGCGACCCCGCGCTGGCCGCGGCGCTCGACCTCGCCGCCCGCGCCGGGGAGCTGCTGGCCCGGCGGCGCGCGGACGACGACCTCGCGACGGCGCTGGCGGCCGTGCTGGGCGCCGGCTCCGGAGCCGGGCGGGAGCAGGCCGGCGCCGTGCTGGCCGCCCGGTTCGCCGGCGCCGCGGTGGCCCTGGTGGCGCTGCGCCCGCCCGGCGGCGCGCTGCCGCGGGACCGCCGCCTCCCCGCGGGCGCGGCGGTGCTGGAGGGCGCCGGCGGGCGCAGCGAGGTCGCCGTCGCCGTGCGGCTGCCGCGGGCGGCCGACGCGCGCGCGGCCTGCGCCGCGGCGGGACCCCTGCTCGCCCGGCTGCCCGCGGGCAGCACCGCGGGGGTGTCCGACCCGGCGCCGGGGGTCGACGGCCTGCCCGGCCGCTGGGCACAGGCACGGGCGGCCGCCGCGGTCGCCGCCGTCGTCCCCCGGCTGGCGCCGGTGGCCGCCTGGTCCGGGCTCGGCGGCTGGCGGGCCGCCGCGGCGCTGCCCGGACCGGACCCCGCCGTGGCGCCGCTGCTCGCCGAGCCGACGCTGGCCGCCACCGCCGAGGCCTACCTGGACGCGGCCGGCAGTGCTGCCCGCACGTCGGCCGCGCTGGGGATCCACCGGCAGACGCTGTACTCCCGACTGGGCCGGATCACCGCCCTGACGGGGCTGGACCTCGCCGACGGTGA
The DNA here is from genome assembly GCF_054050255.1 of Geodermatophilus sp. SYSU D00700. Taxonomy (NCBI): domain Bacteria; kingdom Bacillati; phylum Actinomycetota; class Actinomycetes; order Geodermatophilales; family Geodermatophilaceae; genus Geodermatophilus; species Geodermatophilus sp. SYSU D00700. The sequence continues at coordinate 35,908 of NZ_JBJGZA010000014.1, forward strand.
CACCCGGCTGCTGGTGCACGCCTCGCTGCGCCGCGCCCGGCTGGGATGAGGTTGCAGAGAGCATCCGTCCCGCCGCGACGGCGCACCGGTGCTGACCTACCCTCGGGTGGCTGATGGCTGCGGGAGGAGAGGCGTTGCCTCGAGACGCGGGCGGCGCCGGCGACGTCCTCCGGGACCTCCGCACGGCCACCGCCGTGGAGCACGAGCGGGTGGAGACCGCGCTCGGGCTGGTGGACCCCCACCTGGACCGGGACCGGCTGGTCGAGGTGCTGGGGCTGCTGCACTCCTTCTGGCGCGCCGCCGAGGCCGGACTCGACGCCTGGGCCGCCCGCTGCCCCGGTGACGCCGCGGCCCTGGACTGGGACCGCCGGCGGCGGGCCGCCCTCTACGCCGCCGACCTGCACGCGCTCGGCGCGGCTCCCGGCGCGGAGCGCCCCGCGCTGCCGGACGTCCCCGACACCGGGGCCGCCCTGGGCCGGCTCTACGTCCTGGAGGGCTCCACGCTCGGCGGCGCGTTCATCGACCGCCACCTGGCCGGCGTGCCCGGGCTGCCCCGACTGCGCTGCTTCAGCCCCTACGGCGAGGACACCGGCGCGATGTGGGCGGCCTTCCGGCGCACCACCCGCCGGCACGTGGCCGGCCACGGGGACGCCGACCGCGTCGTCGCGGCCGCCCGCGGGACCTTCGCCGTCCTGGCCGACTGGTGCGCGCCCGCCGCCCGGCCCGGGGTCCCCGCGTGACCGACGTCGGCGCCCGCGCCGGCGACGTCCACGCCCGTGACGTCGAGGCCACCGCCGGCGAGGAGGTCGCCTGGCTGGGGCCCGGCGAGGCGGTCGACCTGGACAACTGCGCGCGTGAGCCGATCCACGTCCCGGGCAGCGTCCAGCCGCGCGGGGCACTGCTGGCCGTGAGCGAGCCCGACCTGGTGGTCGTCCAGGCCTCCGAGAACCTCGCCGGGCTGACCGGGGTCGCGTGGTCCGACGCCCTCGGACGGCCGCTGGCCGACGTCCTGGGCGTCGCCCCGGCCGAGGCGGTCGTCCGCTCGGCCAGCGCGTTCGGCGACCTCCGCGAGCGCAACCCGGTGGAGGTGACCCTCGACGTCGACGGCGACCCGGTGCCGGTCGACGCGATCCTGCACCGGGCGGTGCTGGACGGCGCCCGCGACGGGCACGGGCAGCCGGCCGGCGGGGACGCGCCGGTGACCAACCTGGTCGTGGAGCTGGAGCCGGCGCGCGGGCCGCGGCCGTTCTCCTTCCCGAACACCTACCAGGCGGTGCGCGGCACGGTCGCCGAGCTGAACCGGGCGGCGACGCTGCAGGAGCTCTACGACACCACCGCGCGGGCGGTGCGCGACCTGACCGGCTTCGACCGCGTGATGGTCTACCGCTACGACGCCGACTACAACGGCGAGGTCGTCGCCGAGGCCAGGGCGGGGCACCTCGGCTCGTTCCTCGGCCTGCACTACCCCGCCTCCGACATCCCGGCCCAGGCCCGGGCCCTGTACGAGAAGAACTGGCTGCGGCTGATCAGCGACGTCGACTACGTCCCCAGCCCGATCCGGCCCGCCGCCCACCCGGCCACCGGCCGCCCGCTGGACCTCACGTACTCGACGCTGCGCAGCGTCTCCCCGATCCACCTCGAGTACCTGCACAACATGGGCGTGCGGGCCTCGATGTCGATCTCGCTGCTGCGCGACGGCCGGCTGTGGGGGCTCATCGCCTGCCACCACTACTCCGGCCCGCACCAGCCGCCGTTCGCCACCCGCGCCGCGGCGGAGTTCCTCGGCTCCACGCTGTCGCTGCGACTGGTCGACCGCACCGCCGAGGAGGAGGTGCACCGGGCGCTGCGGGTGCGCTCCACGCTGGCCTGGCTGACCGCGGCGACGCTCGACGAGGACCGCCCCCTCGTCGACACCCTCCTGGGCAGGCCCAGCCTGCTCGACGTGCTGCCCGCCGACGGCGTCACCGTCGCGCTGCAGGACGCCACCGGGAGCGCCGGCGAGGAGCTGCCGGCCGCCGTCGTCGAGCGGCTGGTGGGCTGGGCGGCGGCGCGCGGGGACGACGTCGTGGCCACCGACTCCCTGCAGCGGGAGGCGCCCGGACTCGGCGTCCCGGTCGACGTCGCCTGCGGCGTGCTCGTCCTGCCCCTGCCGGAGGGACAGTACGTGCTGTGGCACCGGCGCGAGGCCGTGCGGCACGTCGACTGGGGCGGCGACCCGCACGAGAAGGCGCTCGCCCAGCGGGAGGGCGACGACGTCCGGCTCAGCCCCCGCAAGAGCTTCGACCGGTGGCGGGAGACCGTCCGGGACCGCTCGTTCCCGTGGACACCGCAGGAGCGCGCCGAGGTCCGCGAGCTGCGCGGCCACCTGCTCGAGGCCCTCTACGCCCGTTCCCGCAGCATCGTGCGGGCCGCGGAGACCCTGCAGCGCAGCCTGCTGTCCGAGCCGCCGTCGCCCGCCGGCGTCGAGGTGGGCGTGCGCTACGTGCCCGCCACCCGCGAGGCGCAGGTCGGCGGCGACTGGTACGACGCGTTCAACCAGCCCGACGGCGCCACGATGCTGGTCATCGGCGACGTCGTCGGCCACGACGTGCAGGCCGCCGCCTGCATGGCGCAGCTGCGCGGGCTGCTGCGGGGCATCGCGTTCGACAACGGCGACAGCCCCGCCCGGGTTCTGTCCCGGCTCGACGCCGCGATCGAGGGGCTCGACCTCGCCGCCATGGCCACCGTGCTCGTCGCCCGGCTCGAGCCCGCCGGCGGCGGCGCGCGGCTGCGCTGGTCGAGCGCCGGGCACCTGCCGCCGCTGATCGCCGGCCCCGACGGCAGCGCCCGCGTGCTCGCTGCCGGGCGGGCCGACCTGCTCCTCGGCGTGCACCCCGGGACGACCCGCACCGACTCCGAGGTGCTCCTCGAGCCCGGCTCGACGCTGCTGCTCTACACCGACGGGCTGGTCGAGCGCCGCGCCGAGGGCTTCGACGACGGCGTCGACCGGCTGGCCCACGCCCTGGCCGACCTGCGCGGCCGGCCGGTCGAGGAGGTCTGCGACGGCGTCCTCGAGCGGCTGGTGCCCGAGGGCGCCGAGGACGACGTCGCGCTGGTCGCGGTCCGCCTGACCGGCTCCTGACGCGCACTTCCGCGGAAGTGCACGGTGCACGTCCGGGGCCGGTTCAGCCCCCGTCGGTGTCGGAGAAGCGGGCCTCCAGGCCGTCGTCCTGCGTGCCGCCGTCGGCGGGCAGCGGGACCTCGTCCTCGGCCGCCCGCAGCTCCGCGTCACCGCCCGCAGGGGCCGCGTCGTCGACGCCTCGCTGGAGCTGGGCGAGCAGCTGCTCCTCGTCGGGCCGCAGGTCGCCCCTGCCGAGGCGCTCCCCGGGCTCGCCGGCGTCGCTGCCGGAGGCCATGCCGCTGTCGGGGACGTCGTCCGGTCCGGTCATCGCTCGACCCTCCTCAGCGGGGGAAGTTCGGCTCGAGCCGCGGCACGATCTGCATCTCCGGCACGAACGCCGAGGGGTGCAGCAGCAGCAGCGTGCGCACCGTGTCGGCGACCGCGGACGGCGGCATCATCAGGTGCCCCGGGATCCCCCACTGCTCCATCATCGGGGTGTCCATCGCCGCGGGGATGACCGCCTGCACCCGGCACGGGAAGGGCCGCTCGCCGCCGTCGGGGAGCTGCACGGCCTTCTCCCGCAGCTCGCGCTGGATGCAGCGGGTGGCGTTGAGGAAGCCGGCCTTGGAGCCGTTGTAGGCGATCGCGCCGCTGCCCGAGGTGATCGCCGACAGCGACACGACGTGCACCACGTCGGCGGTGCGGCCCTCGGGCAGGTGCTGGACCCGCTTGACGAACTCGCTGGTCAGGAAGACCGGGCCCTCGCAGTTGACGGCCATGACCCGGCGGTAGTCGTCGAGGTCGATGTCGGTGACGTAGCCCGGACGGTCGATGCCGGCCACGTTGACCAGCACGTCGAAGGCGTCGCCGTGCTGCTCGAACAGCTGCGCCACCACCGCCCGGCGGGCGGCGTCGTCGGTCACGTCGAGGGCGACGACGTCGGCGCTGCCCCCGGCGTCGGTGACCAGCTCGCGGGTCCGCGCGCTGCCGTCGGCGTCGATGTCGGCGACGACGACGTGCGCGCCGGCCTCGGCCAGCGACACGCACGTCGCCCGGCCCAGCCCGCTCGCCCCGCCGGTGACCAGCGCCACGCGGCCCTTGAGCTCCCCTGCCACCCGTTCCTCCGTCCTCCGGCCGGTCGGCCGTGATCACGTCTCGCGTCCCCGGCCACTCTCGCGGAGGTCAGCCCCGCCCGCAGGTCGGAGCGGGTCAGGCCGGGGCGGACCAGGCGTCGGCGAGGGTGACCGTCACCAGCTGCCGGCTCTCGACGAGGGCCAGCAGCTGGTCGAACACGGTGGTGATCGCCGGCTGGTTGGCGTGGCCGACGATGATCGCCCGCGCCGCGAACCACTGGTGAGCGGCGGCCATCAGCCCCTCGGCGGAGACCACCTGGCCGTCGTCGAAGGTGCCGTTCCACATGACCGTCGTCGGGTGGCCGACGTCGGCGGCGATGGCGTCGACCCGCTCGTCGTGCGAGCCGAAGGGCGGCCGCCAGAACGGCGTCTCCGCGACGCCGAGGGTGCGGCGCATGGCGTCCTGGTTGCGGCGCAGCTCCTCGGCGACGTCGGCGTCGGAGACGGTGGTCAGGTCCGGGTGCGACCAGGTGTGGTTGCCGAAGGCGACCTGCCCGGACTCGATGAGCGGCCACAGGTCGCGGGCGTTGTCGCCCCACGTCCGGTAGGAGCAGTTGGGGAAGAACGTCAGCCGGGTGCCGGTCTCGCGGCAGAGGGTGACCATGGCGGCGACCACCTCGCCGTTGCTGCCGTCGTCGATGGTCAGCGCGATCTGCGGGCCGGTGCCGGGCAGCTCCTCGACCACGCCGGGCGGAGCGGGGACGGCGACGATGCCGCCCGGGCCGGTGGGGGTCGCCGGGGCCGGCGTCCGCGCGGGCGCGGGAGCGGGCTGCGCGAGGTCGAGACCGGCCGCGCCGCGCCCCACCGCGGCACCCGTGAGCCCGGCGGCGAGCAGGTACAGGAAGCCCCGGCGGTCCACGCGCCGGACGCTAGGAGGGGGTCCCGGCGCGTCCCGGTCAGCGACACCCGCCCGCTCGCGTGCCCGCCACGCTCCGTGGCCCGCCGACTACGACGCCGCGACGAGGCCCGCCTGCTCGATGAGCCGGGCCTGCTCGCGGCACCACGGGGACCAGGCGTCGCGCTCGGACTCCTCCTGCCGGCGCCGGAACTCGCCCCACCCGAGCAGCTCCCACTCCCCCACCTCGCGGGGGTCGGGGTCGGGCGTGCCGGTGTAGCGGCCGAGGTAGACCGGGCAGACCTCGTTCTCCACCACGCCGCGGAACTCGGCGCGGTAGCGGTACCCGGGCAGCGCCGGGCGCAGGTCGGCCACCTGCAGCCCGAGCTCCTGGGACGCCCGGCGGGCGATCGCGGCGGCGTCGTCCTCCCCGGGGCCGGGGTGGCCGCAGACGGTGTTGGTCCACATGCCCGGGAAGGTCTGCTTGTCCGCCGCGCGGCGGGTGACCAGCAGCCGGCCGTCGTCGGCGAACAGGTAGGCCGAGAAGGCCCGGTGCAGCGGCGTCTCGCCGTGGTGCACCAGCGGCTTGGGCATGGTGCCGATGGGCGTCCCGTCGTCGTCGACGAGCACGATCAGCTCCGCTGCGGTCACCGTCACCGGCCCATCCTCCCCCGGTGCGCGGTTCCGGCACACCTCCCCCGGGCAGGGAAGGGGGCATGCGGCAGTTCCAGAACGACGGCCTCACCTTCGACGTCCAGGACGGCGGCCCGCCCGACGGCGAGCCCGTGGTGCTCCTCCACGGCTTCCCCCAGGACTGCACGGCCTTCGACCGGATGGCGCCGCTGCTGCACGACGCCGGCTTGCGCACCCTCGCGCTCGACCAGCGCGGCTACAGCCCCGGCGCCCGGCCGAGCGGGCGCGGTTCCTACCGGCTGCGCGCGGTCACCGGCGACGTCCTGGCGCTGCTCGACGCCGCCGGGCTGGAGAGCGCACACGTCGTCGGCCACGACTGGGGCGGCGCCGTGGCCTGGGCGCTGGGCGCCTGGCACCCCGACCGGGTGCGCACGCTGACGGCGCTGTCCACCCCGCACCCGGCCGCGGCCGGCCGGGCGGTGCTCACCAGCGACCAGGGGCTGCGCTCGTCGTACATGGCCGCCTTCCAGGTGCCGGTGGTGCCCGAGCGGCTGCTGCTCACCCGCGACGGCGCCGCGCTGCGCGGCGTCCTCGAGAACGGCGGCCTGCCCGCCGACGCCGTCACCCGCTACGTCGACCGGATGCGCGAGCCGGGCGCGCTCTCGGCCGCGCTCGGCTGGTACCGGGCCATCCCGCTCGCCGCGCGGGACGGCGTCGGGCGGGTGTCCGTGCCGACCCTGCACGTGTGGAGCACCGGCGACGCCTTCCTCGGGCCGGCCGCCACCGCCATGACCCGCCGCCACGTCACCGGGCCCTACCGGCTCGAGGTGCTCGACGGCGTGCCGCACTGGATCCCGGAGCTGGCCGCCGAGCGCACCGCCGAGCTGGTGGTCGAGCACGTCCGGACGGCGGTCGACGCCGCCCGCTGACCACCCGGGGCCGACGATTCAGGTCGGGCGCCGGCCACGCCTCCACGACCTCGAGCTGTCCCCTCATGCGGTGACCCCGGGGGCGCGGGGCATGGACGACCGCCCGGGCGGGCACCCCTCCCGGGAACGTTCCGGAACAGGAGGAGCAGCCATGTCGACCACCACCCCCCGCCGCCGCTGGCGCCTGGCCGCCGTCGGCCTCGCGCTCGCCCTCTCGCCGGTCACCGCCGCCTGCGGCTCCGACGTCGTCGACGACGAGGTGGAGCAGAACGTCGAGGAAGGCGTGGACGAGGCCGAGCAGGAGGTCGAGGACGCCACCGACGGCGAGGACTCCGACGGGTGACCGACAAGATGCAGAGATCTCTTTGCAAAGAGTTCTCTGCATCCTAGTCTGGGGGCGTGCCCGAGCTCCCGCCCGAAGCCGTCGTCGACGTCACCGACCCGCGGACGCTGCGCGCGCTGGCCCACCCGCTGCGCACCGGCCTGCTCGCCCTGCTGCGCTCGGAGGGCCCGTCGACGGCCTCCCGGCTGGGACAGCGGCTGGGTGAGAGCAGCGGCACCACCAGCTACCACCTGCGCCAGCTCGCCGCCCTCGGCTTCGTCGAGGAGGTGGCCGGCGAGGGGACCGCGCGGGAGCGCTGGTGGCGGGCCCGGCACCGCAGCACCCGCTGGCGCACCGAGGACCTCGTCGACCAGCCCGGCGGCCGCGAGGTCCTCGAGGAACTCACCCACCAGTCGCTGGGGCGGCAGCGGCGTGTGCTCGCCGCGCACGCCGAGCAGCGGGAGTCGCTGGACGACGTCTGGCGCGACGCCGTCTCGCTCAACGACTGGGCGCTGCGCCTGTCCCCCGCCGCCGTCCGGGAGCTGACCGAGGAGCTCAACGGGGTGCTGGCGCGCTGGCGCGCCGAGCGCGAGGAGCCGGGCGAGCCGCTCGTGCACGTCCTGCTCGACCTGTTCCCGCTGACCGAGGACCCGGCGTGAGGGCCCCGCTGTCGGTGCGCTCGGCCGGCCGGCGGTTCGTCGGGCTCACCGCGCTGCGCTGGCTGCCGGTCGGCATCTCGGCGCCGGTCACGGTGCTGCTGGCCTCGTCGCGCGGGCTCTCCCCCGCCGACATCGGGCTGGTGCTGGCCGTCTACTCGGTGGTCACGCTGCTGCTGGAGCTGCCGACCGGCGGGCTCGCCGACGCGATCGGGCACCGGCCGGTCCTGGTCCTGTCCGGGCTGCTGGGCATCGCGTCGCTGCTCACGATGGCCGCCGCGGACACCGTGCCGCTGTTCGCCCTGGCGTGGGGGCTGCAGGGCGCGTCGCGGGCACTGGACTCCGGCCCGCTGGAGGCCTGGTACGTCGACACCGTGCACGCCGCGGACCCCGACGCCGACCCGGCGTCGGGCCTGTCGCGAGCCGGCGCCGCCGACGGCCTGGGGCTGGCCCTGGGCGCCGCGCTCGGCGGGGCGCTGCCGCTGCTGGCCGAGGGCCGGGGCAGCGCCGCGCTCGTGCTGCCGCTGCTCCTGGCTGCGGCGCTGGTCGCGGTGTCGGTGGTCGCCGTCCTCGCGCTCGTCGTCCCCCTGCCGACGGCGACGTCGGGCGGGCTGCACGCCCTGGCCGGCGGGGTCCGGGAGGTGCCCGTGGTGGTCCGCGACACCGTGCGGCTGGCCGCGCGGCACCGCGTCCTGCGCCGGCTGCTGGCCATCTCGTTCCTGACCGGCACCGCGCTGACCACCCTCGAGGTGCTGGGCCCGCTGTGGTTCGCCGAGCTCGGCGGCGGCCTCGACCGCGGGGCAGCGGTGTACGGGGTGGTCATGGCCGTCTCGTTCGCCGCCGCCGGGCTGGGCGCCCTGCTGGCACCGGCCGTCCGCCGGCTCGCCCGGGGCTCGGTGGCCTGGGCCAGCCTGGTCACCGCGGTGCTCGGCGCGCTCGCCGTCGCCGCGGTCGCGGTGGCCGGGCACGTGGCGGTCGCCGCCGCCGCGTTCGTCGTCTTCTACCTGGCCAACGGCGCCGGCTGGCCGCTGCGCCAGGCACTGCTGCACGAACAGGTGAGCGCCGCCCAGCGGTCGACGACGGTCTCGGCCAAGTCGCTCGCGCTCATGGTCGGTGGCGGCCTCGGCAGCCTGCTACTGCCCCGCCTGGCCGACGCCGCCGGCCTGCCGGCCGGGTTCCTCGCCGGGGCGGCCGCGCTGCTCCTCATCGCCGTGGTCTCGCTCGGGCTGCGCCCGCGGGACGAGGAGCTCGCGGCGCCGGACGCGGTGCCGGCGCCCGCGGTGCGCTGATGTGACGCACCCCGTCGGGTTGCGCACGGCCACCGGGGGTAGCGGCGGGACATGGCTGAGCTCCCCCAGGCGCATCTGCAGGGCCTCAAGGTCGCCGTCACCGGCGCGAGCGGCAACGTCGGCACCGCGCTCCTGCGGCGGCTGACCGCTCCCGGCAGCGGCGTGGCCGAGGTCCGCGGGCTGGCCCGCCGGGAGCCGCCGGACCGCGAGCCGTACTCGTCGGTCACCTGGTACACCGCCGACCTCGGGGACACCGGCAGCGAGCAGGCGCTGACCAACCTGCTCGAGGACGTCGACGCCGTCGTCCACCTGGCCTGGGTGCTGCAGCCGGGGCGGCGGTCCGACGAGCTGCGGAAGGCCAACGTCGACGGCACCCGCCGGGTCATGCGCGCCGCGGTGGCCGCCGGGGTGCAGCACGTGGTGCACATGTCCTCGCTGGGCGCCTACGCGGCGGGCGGCGGCGACCGTCCGGTCACCGAGGACTGGCCGGTGACCGGCATCCCGAGCTCGCAGTACAGCCGGCAGAAGTCCGAGGCGGAGCGGGTCGTGCGCGAGGTCGTCGGCCGGCGGTCCGACGTCACGCTGACCGTCGTCCGGCCGACGCTGGTGCTCCAGCCTGAGGCGGCCAGCGAGATCGGCCGCTACTTCCTCGGTCCGCTGGTGTTCGGCGCGGTGCGCCTGGTGCCCGGGCAGATCGCGTCCGTCCTGCCCCTGCCCCTGCCGTCGCTGCGGGTCGGCTTCGTCCACGCCGACGACCTCGCCGACGCGATCACCCGCATGCTCGACCGGCGCGTCCCCGGGCCGTTCAACGTCTCCGCCGACCCGGCGCTCGACGCCGACGGGATCGCCCGCGCGCTGGGCACCACACGGATCCCCGTCCCGGCGGTGCTGGTCCGGACCGGGCTGACGGCTGCCTTCCGCGCGCACGTCGTCCCCACCGAGCCCGGCTGGCTCGACCTGGGCCTCCGGTCGCCGGTGCTCGACACCACCCGCGCGCGCACGCAGCTGGACTGGCAGCCGGCCCACCGCGGCGACGACGTGCTGCGCCAGTTCGTCACGGCCCTCGGCCGCGGTGAGGGCGCGCCGGGACCGCTGCTGTCCCCCACGGGCGGCCGCGAGCACGACCCGGCCGGCGACCCGGCCAACGTCCCGAACCGCCGTCCGGACTGAGCGCCGTCTGCTTTCCAGGCGACTGACCTGCTGTTTCTCCACCGGCCGTCTTGTGCGACATCCTGTTCGAACGTATGATCGAACACGTGATGCCAACGCCGGCGGTCGACGAACCCACGGTGGGGTGGGCGTCGGGGCCGCTGGGTGAGGTGCAGGCCGCCGACCGGGAGGCGTCCCGGCAGGCGGCGCGGCGCCACCGGGCGATCGCGGCCTTCGCCGCCTCCCGCCCCGCCTCCGTCGACCGGCAGCCCGGGGAGCCCGGCTCCATGTCGCCCGAGCGGTGGGCGGCCCGGGCCGAGGTGCTGCGGCCGGTCAGCGAGTGGGCCGCGCACGAGTTGTCGATCGCGCTGGACCTCACCGTGCAACGCGCCGAGGAGGAGCTGGCACGGTCGCTGACCCTGGTGCACCGGTTGCCCCGGGTGCTCGATGCGCTGGAGTCCGGGCTGCTGCACGCCGGGCACCTGTGGTGCCTGCTCGAGCACGTGGCCCCTATCGCCGACAACGCGCTGCGCGCCCGCATCGAGGCCGAACTGCTCACCTGGATGGCCACCCGGCACCACGTGACCACCCCGGCGCAGCTCGGCGACCGGGTGCGTCGCGTGGTCGCCCGGCACAACGCCCGCGACGCCGCCCGCGACCTGAACAGGGCACTCGAGCAGCGCGGCGTCACCGTCCGCCCGGATCGCACCGCCGGGATGAGCGTGATCTCGGCGCTGCTGACCACCCCCGAGGCCGCCGCGCTCATGGCCGCTCTCGGTGCGTATGCCGACGCGCTGCCCGCCGATCCGGCCGATGGCCGCACCCGGGGGCAGAGGATGGCCGACTGCCTGCTGGACCTGGTGCTGCGGCCCGGCGAGTCCGGCCTGCAGCCGGTCCAGGTGGCGCTGACCGTGGTCGCCCCGGTCGGCGCGCTGCTGGGCGGGGACGCCGTGTGTGAGATCGACGGGCAGGTGGTGCCCGCAGAGCTGGTCCGGGCGCTGCTGGCCGCCCTCACCGGCCACCGGGTCGAGGCCGCGGCCGGCACCAGCGCGACCGACACCGCGACCGACACCGAGCCGGGCGCCGAGGCGTCCATCGGCGCCGAGCCGACCGGCACGGCTCCTCCCGGCGGGCCGGCGCGCGCGGTCCTGAGCGAGGACGAGGACTTCGCGCTGTGGTCGGAGGAGATGGAGCGCCGCATCCTGGCCGGGGAGTTCGACGCCGAGCCGCCACCCTGCTACGTCGACGACGACCCGCCACCGGATCCCGGGCCATCGCCGGCCGACTGCTCACCACCGTTCGACTCGACCTCCGCCGCGCCCGTGCCCGAGGGCTGGTGGGCGCGGGCCGACCGCGCCGTCGACCAGGCGAGCACCGCCCTGCTCGGGCTGCAGCGCGCCCTGGGCCACGCCCGCCGCACGGTGGCCACCGCGCAGCGCGCCGACGCCGCGGACGAGGCCGCCTGGGCACGCAGCGCGGCCGGCCGGGTGAGCGCCGCCCCCGACGCGCTGACCGCGCTCACCGCGGCCACCGACACCGCCCGCGCCGCTCGCCGCCACCGCCGGGGGCGGGCTGGCCGACCGGCCCCGCATCGCGCTCACCCATGCTCTGACCGGTGCGCTGCTGGCCCTCACCGACCTGCCCGCCCTGCACCGCGCCGCCCGCACCGGCACCGGGCTCGGCGCCCCTGCCGCCGCCGCCGGCTACCGGCCGAGCGCCGCCCTGGACCGGCACGTCCGCGCCCGCGACCGCTGCTGCCGCTTCCCCGGCTGCCGCCGCCCCGTGCCCCGCGCCGGCGAGCTCGACCACGCCACCCCCTGGCCGGCCGGCCCCACCACCGCGGCCAACCTCACCGGCTACTGCACCGGCCACCACCGCGGCAAGCACCAGGCCCCCGGCTGGCGCCACGTTCTCGCCCCGGACGGCACCCTCACCGTCACCACACCCACCGGGCTCACCGCCGCCACCACCCCACCGCCCTACTGAGACCAGTCCTGCCGGTCGCAGGCGCCACGACCGCCATCTCTGAAGGCGGCTTTGGGGACGCCTGATCCAGGGAGGGATCCTCAGGTGGACGACTCCGACGCGCGGCAGTCAGACGGAGGCCGGCGTGGGGGCTTGGGGCATCAGGCCGACCTGAGTGAGGTAATCAGCCATGTTGTAGTACAGGCGTTCCTCGGCCACCTTCCCGTCGCGCAGCCGCCCGATCGACAGCCCCTGGATGCGGAACTGGCGGCCGGTGCTCGGCAGGCCTCGTGCCTTGTCCTCCCGGTCGTTGGTGCCCGACATCGTCCACTCGGCGGCGTACATCTCATCAGTCGCGAGGATGAGCTCACCAAGATCGATGCGGTAGTCGCTGGAGAACTTCTCCGCCGCGTCCACGATCGACTGGCGGACGGCATCGGCCCCTTCCAGGCGTTCGCCCAGTCCCTTGTCGTCCCGGAGGACGTCCTCGGTCATGCAGGCAAGGACCTTGGCCGGGTCGTGGCTGTTCCATGCCTCGACGTAGGTGCGCATCCAGGCCGGGATCCCCGCGGCTTCGGTGCCAGCTGCCATGGTGGTCACCTTCTTGTGGGCGGTGCATCGGCCCCGCGGGGTCCCGCAGGACCTGGCATGAGGACGCAACCCTGGCACCGTTCTGCGGCCCGGAACACGGGTCACAGCGGCACCCCGGTGAACGGGGCGCGTCTCTCACCCTGCGCATCCAATGGTCGGCGAAGCGAGGATGGGAGACGCATCGAATCCTGAACCGTGTAGAGGAACGCCGAGACCCACCTGCGCCTCGGCACAGCCGTTCCCCATCGCGTCACTCCTGCGTCCCGACGATCTCCCGCTCCACCGACGTGTGTCTTAAGTCGGCCGCTCCGGGCGACCGGAGCTCCGGCTCAGTCCCAGGTCGACCGGCGGAACTTCCAGCACGGCCCGTTGTGACTGACGACGATGACCTCGCATGGCTCGGTGAGCAGCCCGAAGTCACCTACCTGATGGGAGCGAACACCTACCGCCTCATGTCGGGCTTCGCCGCCGGCGAGGTCCCGGATGGTCAGGACGAGTTCCGGCCCGAGGAAGAGGCGTCCGTCGACGAGCTCACCCAAGCGGCCAAGGTGGTGTTCTCCTCCTCGCTGGAGGAGCCGCTGACGTGGGCCAACTCCACGCTGGTCCGCGACGACGCCGTCGAAACGGTCCGCGCCATGAAGGAGAACGGCTCGGGGCTCCTCAGCACGATCGGCAGCCTCGGCCTGTGCCGGTCCCTGCTCCGAGCCGGACTCGTCGACCGCTTCCGGGTCGGGATCTTCCCGGTGATCACCGGGGCCACGGGCGCAGAACGCAGCTACGACGGCTACCCGGACGTCGCCCTCGAGATGATCGAGCACCGCACCTCCGACGGCCGCATCCAGCTGGTCGAGTACAAGCCGCGCGTGCTCGAGCACCCGCCGCTCGGTGCCCCTGCGTGACGTCGCCCCGTCCGCCGGTCCGGACCGCCGCCAGGACCACAGACCCCGGTCGACCGGCTCGGTCATGAGACAACCCAGCGTCTGACCTCCGTGCTCGGCGATGGTGCCGCCGGCTCGTCCGCGAACTCGGGTGAGGTCGGGGCGGTGTCTGGCGGGAGGCGCCCGACTCAGCGCTCGCTACCTCCTGTCGCCCGGGATACGCAGGACGAGCTCAGGGCCGGGCGGACCGGGCGCCCGCGGAGGTCTCAGCCCCGGCTCGTCCAGGCACCGACGGTCCGGCCGGTGGCGGCGAAGACGTCGGCGGCCTGCTCGCTGCGCAGCACGATGAACAGGCCCTCCGCCTCGGCCAGCACCACCTCGGGGCTGTCCTCGGCGACCAGCCGGGCGTGCGCGGTGGTCCGCCGGCCGTCGCTGTCGCCCATCTCGGCGGTGAGCAGCAGCGGCACGCCGAGGTGCACCGGCCGGCGGTAGCGGACGGTCAGCGTGGCGGTCAGCCCGCCGCGGCCGGCCGCGCGCAGCGCGCGGGCCAGCACGTGGTCGAGCAGAGTGGCCACCACCCCGCCGTGCACCAGCCCGGGCGGCCCCTCGTGCGCCTTGCCCACGGTGACCCGGCCGGTGGCCCGCCCGTCGGGGCTGTCCGAGGCCACCAGCGGCGGCGCCACCGGGCTGCCTGGTCCGTACACCGGGCTGTACGAGCGCTCCCCGGTCTCGGGGTCGTCGACGCGGGCGATCTCGTGCAGCTCCCGGCCGCGGGCCCGCAGCCGGGCGGCCAGCTCCCGCGCGGCGACCGCGGCCGCCGCGAGCTCCTCCTCCCCCACCTCGGTGCGCACGGCGGCGTCGACCAGCTCGCGCAGCGCCTCGCCCAGCTCCCCGACCGCCACCCGCCGCGCGGCCCGCTCCCCCGGGGACAGCGGCTCAACCACGCGGCATGCCGGCCGCGCGCAGCAGCCCTCCACCGACGATGACCCGCTGCACCTCACTGGTGCCCTCGTACAACCGGTACAGCCGCGCGTCGCGGTAGAAGCGCTCGACCGGGGTGGTGCGCAGGTACCCCAGCCCGCCGTGCACCTGGACGGCGCGGTCGGTGGCCCGCCCCACCATCTCGCTGCACCACAGCTTCGCCGCCGACGGGCCGATCGAGGTGTCCTCACCGGAGTCGTACCGGGCGGCGACCTCGCGCACCATCGCCCGCCCGGCCAGCAGCTCGGCGTGCATGTCGGCGATCAGCGCCTGCACCAGCTGGAACCGCCCGATCGGGGCACCTCCCTGCTTGGCCGTCGACGCGTAGGCCACCGACTCGTCGAGCACCCGCTGCGCCATCCCCACGCACAGCGCCGCGATGTGCAGCCGGCCGCGGGAGAGCACGGTGAGCGCCTTGGAGTACCCGCGCCCCTCCTCGCCGACCAGCGCGTCGGCGGGCACGCGGACGCCGTCGAAGAAGACCTCCGAGGTCCAGGCGCCGGACTGCCCCATCTTCTTGTCGCGCGGGCCGAGCGTGACCCCCGGCGTCCGCGCGTCGACGACGAAGCTGGAGATGCCCCGGCCGCCCTTCTCCTCCGGGTCCGTCCGGGCGAAGACGACGAACAGGTCGGCCAGCGGCGCGTTGGTGATGTAGCGCTTGGCGCCGTCGAGCACCCACCCGTCGCCGTCACGGCGGGCGCTGGTGCGCAGGCCCGCGGGGTCCGAGCCCGCCTCGGCCTCGGTGAGCGCGAACGAGCCGATCAACTCACCGGAGGCCAGCCGCGGGAGGTAGGCCTTCTTCTGCTCCTCGCTGCCGAACCGCGCGATCACCTGCCCGGCGATGCCGTTGTTGGTGCCGAACAGCGAGCGGAAGGCCGGCGTCGTGTAGCCGAACTCGAAGGCCAGCTCGACGTCCTCCCGCATGTCCACGCCCAGCCCGCCGTACTCCTCGGGCAGCGCGTAGCCGAACAGCCCCATGTCGGCCGCCGCCCCGCGCAGCTCCTCGGGGATGCGGTCGTCGAGGTCGATCTCCTCCTCGCGCGGCACCACCACCTCCCGCACGAGCCGGCGCACCGCGTCCCTGACGTGGGTGAAGTCCTCGGCGTCCACACCCTCATCGTGCCGTCCGCGACGAGAGCGCGGCGACCGGGACCGGCCGCCCCGGCAGGTGCGATGAGCGACCGTTCGAGCACGCCCCGTTGTGGGGTGGGGGCGGCGGCACTACGGTCGGGGGCGGCGCCCGAACCAGCGGCGCCGCTGTCCCCCGGAGTCGCCGTGCACCTCTCCGTCGCCGTCGTGCCAGCCCCTGCGCAGGTCGTCGTCCGTCTCACCGGCGACGCCGGGCGCGCGACCCTCGACCGCCTGGCCTCGGCGCTGACCCGTGCCGCCGGGCACGGCACCGGCAGCGTCGTCGTCGACGTGGCCGGGGCCCGCTTCGCCGACGGCACCGCCCTGCAGGCCCTCGCCGGTTTCAGCGACACCCTCGCCGCGGCCGGCCGCCGCTGCCGACTGGTCGGCGCGCCTGCCGCCGTGCGCCGGCAGGTCACCGAGGCGGGCCTCGCCGGCCGGCTCGAGCTCGACGGCCCGCTCACCGGGCAGGACCCCGTGCGGCCGCGTCCGCGACCGGACCGCGAGCCCCCGCCGGTGGCCTGGGTGCCGCCGGCGCGCGAGGAGCGGCGCCGTCCCCGGGCGGAACCGCCGTCGGTGCACGGCCCCGACGGCGCCGGGCGCCCCGTCACCCCGGTCGCGCTCGACCGCTGGCGCTGAGGCCTCCGGTACCGGAGGGTCGGCGCTAGCGGCCGCCGTCCCCGACGATGCTCCTGGCGGTGGGACCGGCCACCCCGTCAGGAGGAGACGGCATGGGCGAGATCGTGGTGCTGCGGCACGGCGCGACCGAGTGGAGCCGCAGCGGCCAGCACACCGGTGTCACCGACCTGCCGCTGCTGCCCGAGGGCGAGCAGCGGGCCCGCGACATCGCGCCGGCGCTCGCCCGGCGGGACCTGGTCGAGGTGTGGGTCAGCCCGCGGCAGCGGGCCCGGCGCACCGCCGAGCTGGCCGGCCTCACGCCCACCGCCGTCGACGAGGACCTCGTCGAGCTCGACTACGGCGGCTACGAGGGCCGCACCACCGCGGAGATCAGCGAGGAGCTGGGCCGGCAGTGGTCGGTCTGGCGGGACCCGGTCGTGCCCGGGGAGACCCCCGGCGAGACCCTGGAGGACGTCGGACGGCGGGTCGACCGCGTCCTGGAGCGGGCCCGGCCGCGGCTGGCCGACGGCGACGTCGCGCTGGTCGCCCACGGTCACGTGCTGCGCGTCCTGACCGCGCGCTGGCTCGGCCTGGAGCCGGCCGCGGGCGCGCTGTTCGCCCTGCCCGCCGGGGCCTACGGCGTCCTCGGCCACGAGCACGCCCGCCCGGTGCTCACGCGGTGGGGCCTGGACTGACCTCCGCCGGCTCGGGCACGCCGGCGGGCGCCTCGGGGCGGCCGAACAGCCAGCCCTGGCCGAGGTCGGCGCCCAGGGCGGTGACCTCCTCGGCGGCCTGCTCGGTCTCCACCCCCTCGGCCACCACGACCGCGCCGAGCCGGTGGGCGTGCCCCGCGACGGTGCGCACGACCGCGCGGGCGCCGTCGTCGGGCAGCGCGGAGACCAGTGCCCGGCCGAGCTTGACCACGTCGGGCCGGACGACGTCGAGCAGCGAGGCGCTCGACCACCCGGCGGCCACCTCGTCCAGCGCCACCCGCCAGCCTCGCGCGCGGTAGGCCTCCAGGACGGTGAGCAGGTGACCGCGGTCGGCGACGGCGGCCCGCTCCCCCACCTCGAGCACCAGCTGCCGCGGCCGCAGTCCGGCCAACTCCAGCGCCTCGGCCGTGCCGGCGAGGTCGTCGTCGGGCCGCAGCACCGACGTCGGGTGGGTGTTGACGAACAGGTCGGCGTCGCCCAGCCAGCCGGCCGTTCCGGCGATCGCGCACTCGCGGCCGACCCGGTCCAGCCGCGGCAGCCACCCGGCGGAGTCGGCCACGAAGAACAGGTCGCCGCCGTCGACGGCGCGCCCGTCGGAGTCGCCGCGCAGCAGCGCCTCGTAGGCCACCACCGAGCGGTCGGCGAGGTCGACGATCGGCTGGTAGGCCGACCACAGCTCGGCCTCGGCCAGCACGCCGACCTCCGCGGTGACGCCCCGCCGGGCCAGCTCCTGGGCGAGGGTCGGCGCGGCCAGCAGCGCCCGCACCAGCGCCGTGTACTCGTTGGCCGGGTCGGTGGCGACCCGCACCGCCTCGGCCTCCGCGCCGGTCAGCGCCCGGGAGATGCGGTCGAAGAACAACTCCACCCGCAGGCCGTCGTGCTCGTCGGCCAGGTCGAGCAGGCCGGGCGCGGTGAAGACCGACAGGCCCACCGCCCGGGCGACCGTCGCCACCGCCGGCAGGACGTGCTCGGCCGCGCTGGCCAGGAGGACCCGGGTCGCGGCCTCGGGCAGGTCCCACTCCTCGCGCCGGCGGGCCGCGCCGGTCGTGCTCACCACGCGCAGCAGGATGACCGACCCGGCCGGACGGCACGGGCAGGCGCGCGGGCGGCGCGAAGAGGTGGCCGCACCGCGCAGCGGAGCGCCGTCGAGGGGCCCCGGAGGTTCTAGGGTCCCTCCATGGCAGCTGCCCTCGTCACCGAGCAACCGGCACGCACGGGCCGCGGGGGCCGACCGCGCGACCCCAGCCGCGACGACGTCATCCGGGCCGCGATCCTGCGCCTGCTCGGCGACGTCGGCTACGGCGCCCTCACCATGGACGCGGTCGCGGCCGAGGCCGGCGTCGGCAAGGCCACCATCTACCGCCGGTGGCGCACCAAACAGGACCTCGTCATCGACACCGTCTCCGAGCTCAACCGGTCCTGGACCGTCGACGCCGACACCGGCTCGCTGGAGGGCGACCTGCGCCAGCTGGTGCACCGGATGGTCGAGATGATGGCCAGCCCGGTCGGTGCGGCCACCCGCTCGCTGCTGGCGGCGATGCAGCACGAGCCGGCGCTGATCGAGGCCTTCCGCGAGGGCCCGATGGCGGTCTGGCGGCGGGCGTTCGCCGACATGTGGTCCCGGGCGCAGGTGCGCGGCGAGGTGGGTCCGGGCATGCCGCAGTCGATCCCGGCCGAGGCCTCCACGGCGCTGCTGGTGCAGCGCTGGCTGGTCACCCGGGAGCCGGTGGACACCGCCTACGCCGACGCCGTGCTCGAGCGGGTCGTCCTCCCGCTGGTCCGCCGGGAGGGCGCGGCCAGCCGGGAGAACTGAGCCCGCGGGGCGCCCGGGTCACCAGCCCAGCGTGCCCGGCTCCCCCTTGAACGGCCCGACGACGTCGTCGGTGATCCAGCCGCCGTAGAAGTCGCCGGCCTGGGCGCGCACCTGCTCCCCGTCGACGGTGGCCCGGTCGACCCGGCTCGGGTAGAACGCCACCGCGCCGCGCAGGTGCTCGTACCCGGCGGTGGGCTGCTCGTAGGACCAGGCGACCGCCGGCCGGCGGGTCCCGTCGACGACGGCGTCCCAGTAGGTGGCCGCGCCCTTCCACTCGCACCACGACGACCCGGCCGCCCGCTCGAGCACCCCGGCGGCGACGTCCTCGCGGGGCACGTAGTAAACCGGCGGGTGGCTGGTCTCGCAGACCCGGACCGCGCGGGTGGTGTCGGCGACGACCCGCCCGCCGATCTCCACGACGACGCGGCGCGGGGTCACCTCGGCCGAGGGCGGACGCGGGTAGTCCCACACCGACTCCTGGCCGGGGCCGACCGGGTCGCGCCGCGGCGGGCGCACGTCAGCGCGTGCGGCGCTGGACCGGCCGCTTCGCGGCCCTGCGGTGCCGGACCTTCTGGACGAGGACCAGCGACACCAGCAGGCCGAGGCCGCCCACGGTGGCCCGGCCGGCCGGCGACTGCAGGAACCGCACGACGGCGGCCTGGCCGTCGGCCCGCAGCCGGGTGGGCGACCCCCGGTAGGCCAGCGTGTCCAGGGTGGCCGCCAGCGACTCGCGGGCGGCGTCGATCTCCAGCTGGATCTCTCGGGGGTCGCGAGGAGGCACGGGCGACAGCCTGCCAGACGCGGCCCCGACCGGCCCGTTCCGGGAAACCGGGGCACCCGGCCGGGCGATGCGACCTACACTCTGCGGCCACGCGGGAGTGGTGTAACGGCAGCCACGCCAGACTTAGGATCTGGTGCCTCCGGGCGTGCGGGTTCGACTCCCGCCTCCCGCACTCGACGACCTCCCCGGGGCCCCTTGCCCCGGGCGGTCGCCGGGAGGAGCCTGCGACCCCGTGGGCGTCTACGGCCGGTGCATCCGTCCCCGGCTCCTCGACCGGTCCCTGGGGCCGCGGTTGACCGGGCCGATCCGGGAGCGGACCTGCGCCGGGCTGACCGGCGACGTGCTCGAGATCGGGTACGGCTCGGGGCTCAACCAGCCCCACCTGCCGCCCGCGGTCACCAGCGTGTGGGCGGTCGAGCCGTCGGCCACGGCGCTGCGGATGTCCGGGGAACGACGCGCGGCGTCCCCGGTGCCGGTCGTGGTCGCCGGGGACGACGCCCGGTCCCTGCCCCTCCCCGACGACCGCTTCGACTCGGCGCTGTGCACCTGGGTCCTCTGCGGCATCCACGACGCCGGCCGGGTGCTGGCAGAGGTGGCCCGGGTGCTCAAGCCCGGCGGCACCCTGCACTTCGTCGAGCACGGGGCGGCCCCCGACCCCGGCGTCCTGCGCTGGCAGCGGCGGGGCAACCCGGTCAACCGGGTCCTGGCCGGCTGCTCGCTCGACACCGACGTGGCGGGGCTGCTGGCCGCCTCGCCGCTGACGGTCACCGAGCTGCGGACCTGGTACGAGGACGGCGTGCCGCGGGTCGCGGGCTCCATGTACGGCGGCCGGGCCGCCGCCTGACCGGTCGCGCCGCCGCCTGACCGGGCCGCGCGTCAGCCCACCGTGACGGTGAGGTCCACCTGCGGCGAGGGCAGCTCCGGGTCGTCGGCGTCGACCACCGCCACCAGCCGCACCGTCGGGCCCTCGACGCCGGTCAGCGCCAGCCCCTCGACCTTCGCGACCCGGCCCGCCACCTCCGGCACGGGTGCCACGTCGAGCACCCGGCCGCCCTCGGCGTGCACGAGCGCGGTGGCCACCACCGGGCCGTCGTCGACGGCGTTGGGGGTGTCCTCCGCGGCGGCCGAGAGCAGCTCGCGGCCGTCGGGCAGCGCGACGGCGTCGGTGACCGCCAGCCCGACGCCGGCCACCTCCCCGAGCTCCAGGACGTGCGTCGCGCCCAACGGCACCGAGGCGGGGTCGGCCCGGCCGAGCAGGACCGCCACGAGCGCCTCGAGGGGGACCTCGACGGCGGCGTTGGCCACGCCCGCCAGCCCGTTGCCGCGCTGGTACCAGCGCAGCACGTCGCCGGAGCGGCTCGCACCCTCGAGGTTGAGCTGCCCGGCCGGCACGGCGAGCCGCCGGCCGACCTCGGCGTACAGCGGCGCGAGGTCCGCGGCCCGCACGTCGAGCCGGTCGCCGTCGGCGGTGACCAGCACACCGCGCATCCGCCGCGGCCCCGACCCCGAGCCGAGCACCAGCACCGCCGGGCGCCCGTCGGCCTCCACCGGGCAGGCCACCTCCAGGTCGGGCTTGAGCGACTTGGTCCCCGCCGCCTCCGAGAAGCGGTCGTGCCCCTCGACCGGCGGCAGCAGCCGCACCGGCCTGGTACCGCCAGGGCGCTGCCAGGCCGCGTGCGTGGCGTCGTCCTGCACCACGAGCAGCCCGTCGCCCAGCGGTGCGATGCCCGACGCCGCGGTCACCGGCGTCCCGTCGTCGAACCGGAGCCCGCGCACCCCGGTGGTCTCCACCCGCATGCCGCACCGGTGCCCAGCGCCGCACCGGCCCACGCCGGCGGCGGGGAGGCGCAGATCACACGATCGCGTTCCCGCTGGTCGGCACGCTGGACCCCCGAGAAGGCACCTGCGGGGGCCCGGCGGGACACGTAGGGTCGGCCCGGTTGCCCGGTGCTACGACGAGGTCGCCGGGAGCCCTCTTCCCGCGCACGCCACGACCCCGTCGGAGCCCATGACCTCCCCACGCACCCGAGTCCTCCCGCGTCCCGGCCACGAGCCCGCCGACGAGGCCGCCGACAAGACCACCGACAAGACCGCCGAGACGCCGCGGACGACCCTCTCCGTCAAGCAGGTGGTGGCCGGCGCCCTGGCGGCGGTGTCCGCCGCGGTGCTGGCCTCGTTCTTCGGCGTCGCCGGGACCGTCATCGGTGCCGCGCTCGTCAGCGTGGTGAGCACCGTCGGGTCGGCCCTCTACAGCGCCTCCCTCGACCGCACCAGCGCGCGGCTGCGGCGGACCCGCGGCACGCAGGACCCCGCGCCCGCCGCCGGCGACACCGCCACCCGCGAGCTGCCCCCCGCCCTCGACCCGCGCCGCGCGCCGGCCCGGCGCCGGCGCCCGCGCTGGTCCCGGGTCGCCGTGTACGCCGTCGCGGTCTTCGCCGTGGCCATGGCCGTCGTCACCGGCATCGAGCTGGTCGGCAAGCAGCCGGTCTCGGCGCTCGTCGGCGGCGACGACAGCTCGTCGTCGTCCACCACGATCGGTGAGCTGTCGCCGGCGTCGTCGTCGCGGGACACCACGCCGTCCACCCCGGCGGAGACCGACCCGGCCGACGGCACGCCCACCGAGGCCCCGGCGTCGGAGACGCCGCAGCCCGGGGACGACGCCGACGGGTCCGCGACGCCGAGCGACGCGCCCGAGGAGTCGGCGCCGGCCACCGAGAGCGGCTCCGGTGAGGACGGCTCCGGGGAGGGTTCCGGTGAGGACGGGACCGGGGGGACCGAGCCGACCGCGCCCGCGGAGACCTCGGCGGAGGAGCCGCAGACCGGCTCGGGCGCCGAGCCGCAGGCCGGCGCGGACAACGGGTCAGCCGCCGGGGCGGCCTCCGGCGGCTGACCCGGTCAGCCCCTCGACCGCCGCGGGACGAGCTTGAGCAGCGCCATCCCCGCGAAGACCAGCGTCACGCCGGCGACCACCCACGCCAGGGCGTTGAAGCCGGTGTAGGCCAGGGCGGTCGAGCCGCCCACGCCGCTGGCGGTCACGTAACCCGCCTTGCTGTACACGTGCACCTCCCTCCGGGGGGTCGGGCCGCCACGGGCGGCGGGGTCAGGCCGCCGCCGGTGCGGCGACGTGGTGCCAGGTCGCCTCGCGGCGGCGGACGACGTCGACCAGCGAGCGGACGAAGACGGCCTGGATGAACAGGTCGTAGACCAGCTCGACCACCAGCGGCAGGGCCAGCAGCACCGCGCGCGGGCCGCCGCGGCGGACGGTGACCAGGCGCTCGGCGAGGAAGACCAGGCCCACCGCGCCCCAGAACGGGTCGAGGGTCAGGCCGCCGTCGCGGGCCAGGACCAGCACGGTGAGCAGCAGGTAGGCCTGGAAGGCGAGCACACCGAGACCGATGCCGACCTGCTGCCCCCAGTAGCGCAGCGTGACCCGGGTCAGGCCGTAGTGCCGCAGGTTCTCCAGCGCACCGCGCTGCCACCGCATCCGCTGCCGCCACAGGTCGCCCCAGGTCGGCATGATCTCGGTGACCACCGCGCACGCCGACGGGCTGGTCAGCCGCCAGCCGAGGGTCTTCAGCGCGAGGGTGAGCTCGTTGTCCTCGGTGAGGGCGAGGGTGTCGTACACCTGGCCGCGGGCGCCCGGCAGCGTGCTGCCGCGGGCGGCGGCGACCTCCCGCAGCGCCCGGACCCGGAACAGCGTCCCGGTCCCGGTGAGCACCATGACGCGGCCGGTGCGGGAGACGTCGCGGCTGTAGCGGAGGTACTCGTTGCGCTGCAGCTGGCCCAGCACCCGGCTGCCGGGGTGGCCGTAGAACAGCCCGCCGGCCGCGCCGATCCGCGGGGAGCTCTCCAGGCTGGCCGCGGCCGCCTCGAGGAAGCGCGGGGCCAGCTCGGTGTCGGCGTCCATGACCAGCACGAAGTCGTCGTCGCGCAGGTCGGGTGAGGGGCCGGCCGGGACGTCGTCGTCCGCCGCCGTCCAGGTCGGCCGGCTGCGGCGGTCGGGACCGCGCCGGGGGTCCTCGGAGGTCCCGCGGCGGTCGGTGTCGGCGGTGCGGCGGAAGCGCTGCACGATCGCCTGGTTGAGCGCGCCGGCCTTCTTGTCGGTGTTGCCGACCGTCTCGTAGACCTCGGCGCCGTGCGCACGGGCGATCCCGGCGGTGTCGTCGGTGCAGTTGTCGGCGATGACCACCACCCGGTCGGGGCGCCGGGTCTGCTGCCGCAGCGCGGTCAGGGTGACCCCGATGTTCGCGGCCTCGTCGTGCGCCGGGATCAGCACCACCAGGCGGGTGCTCGCCGTCCCGCTGTCCTCCGCCATGCCCGGTCCCTCCGACGTCGGTCGTCGGGATGGCTTCGGCAGCCGCCCGGCCGCGGTGGAGCCCGGCCGGGCGGGACCACCCGATCGGGTCAGGAGCCGACCAGCGCCCGGTGCAGGACGGCGACCAGTTCGGCGCGCGTCACGATCCCGGCCAGCCGGCCGTCCTCGTCGACCACCGGCAGGTGGCGCAGCCCGCGGTCGGCCATGAGGCCGACCAGCTCGGAGACGGGCGTGTCGACGCCGACGGTGGCCACCGGGTTGGTCATCACCTCCGCCACTGGGGTGAAGGCCACGATGTCGGTGTTGAACAGGTCGTGCACGGTGACGATCCCGACCACGCGGGCGTCGTCGGTGACCACCGGCAGCGCCTTGACCGCGTGCTGGTTCATCAGCATCCGCGCCCGGTAGAGGGTCTCCTGCGGCTGCACGGTGCGTACGTCGCGGGCCATGAGCGCGCCGACCCGCAGCTGCCCGAGCCGGCGGTCGAGCGCGTGCGCCTCGGCGTCGCGGACCAGCGCGAGGACGTCGCCGGGCATGACGTCGAGGCCGCGGTCGAGGCGGTCCATCGCGGCGCGGACGTCCTCGGTCTGCAGCCCGACCCGGCTGGTCGGCGGGGCGTCGGTGCCCGGCGGCGGCGCGGGGGGCTCGGGCACGTGCGGGTAGGGCCGGCCGGTGAGGTTGTTGACCAGTGCCGCGACCGCGAGGAGCACGACGGTGTCGACGCCGACCGGCCACAACGCGAACGCCCAGCCGTGGTCGGCGACCGCGGCCGTGCCGACGGCGGCGAACAGCGCACACGCCCCGCCCGGCGGGTGCACGCAGCGCAGCAGCATCATCACCGGGATCGCCACCCCGACGGCGACGGCGGCGGCCAGCGTGACGTCGTCGACCAGCTTCCCGGCGCCGACGCCGACGAGCGTGGACACCGTGTTGCCCGCGAGCACCGGCCACGGCTGGGCCAGCGGGCTGGCTGGCGCGGCGAACAGCAGGACGGCGGTGGCGCCCATGGGCGCGACGATCCACGGCAGGCCCGCGGGACCGCCCGGGACGGCGTGCGCGGTCGCCCCGGCCAGCGCGATGCCCAGCAGCGCCCCCAGGCCGCCGCGCAGCACCTCGGTGCGCCGGTAGCCGACCGGCCCCGGGCGCAGCGCCCCGATCCACACCCGCCGGTCCACGTGTCCCCCGTTCCTGCCGCGGACGCCGCTGCCCGTCGCGGGCGGCACCCTACGTCGAGGGGGGACCTCCCGGGCCGCGTCCGAGCGCCGTGCGGCCGGTGGCGGTCAGCCGGGGGTGAGCAGCCGGGCGACCTCGGGGACCAGCGCGGCGAAGGCCTGCCCGCGGTGGCTGCGGGCGTCCTTCTCCGCGGGCTCCAGCTCGGCCGAGGTGACCTCGAGGCCGTCGGGCAGGAAGACCGGGTCGTAGCCGAAGCCGTTGCGCCCGCGCGGCTCGCGGACCACCCGGCCGCGCCACTGCCGCTCGAGCACCGACTCCGCGCCGTCGGGGGTGACCAGTGCGGCGGCGCAGACGAAGGCCGCGCCGCGCCGCTCGTCGGGGACGTCGGCGATCTGGGCCAGCAGCAGCGCGGTGTTGGCGGCGTCGTCGCCGTGCCGGCCCGACCACCGCGCCGACAGCACACCCGGCATGCCGTTGAGGGCGTCGACGGTGATGCCCGAGTCGTCGGCGACGGCGGGCAGGCCGGTGTACCGGACCGCCTCGCGGGCCTTGAGCAACGCGTTCTCGGTGAACGTCGCGCCGGTCTCGGGGGCCTCGGGGTACTCGGGGACGTCGCGCAGGCCGACCACCTCGACGCCGGGCACGGCGCTGGCCAGCAGCCGCTGCAGCTCGGCGAGCTTGCCGGCGTTGCGGGTGGCGAGCAGAAGGCGGGTGCTCATCGCGCGAGGGCCTCGGTCTGGACGCGGGTGAGCTCGGCGCACCCGGCGACGGCGAGGTCCAGCAGCCGGTCGAGGGTGGCCCGGTCGAACACCGCGCCCTCGGCGGTGCCCTGGACCTCGACGAACCCGCCGTCCCCGGTGCACACCACGTTCATGTCGGTGCCGGCCCGCACGTCCTCCTCGTAGGCCAGGTCCAGGCGCGGCTCGCCGTCGACGACGCCGACGCTGACCGCGGCGACCGACTGCACGATGGGGGTCTTCTTCGCCAGCTTCCTGCGGTCGCCCAGCCACGAGACGGCGTCGACGAGGGCGACGTAGGCGCCGGTGATCGCCGCCGTCCGGGTGCCGCCGTCGGCCTGCAGGACGTCGCAGTCGATGGCGATGCTGTTCTCCCCGAGGGCGCCGAGGTCGACCGCGGCGCGCAGCGAGCGGCCGATGAGCCGGCTGATCTCGTGGGTGCGCCCGCCGATGCGGCCCCTGACCGACTCGCGGTCGCCGCGGGTGTGCGTGGCGCGCGGCAGCATCGCGTACTCCGCGGTCACCCAGCCCAGCCCCGACCCCTTGCGCCAGCGCGGGACGCCCTCGGTGACGCTGGCGGCGCACAGCACGCGGGTGCGGCCGAACTCGACGAGCACGGAGCCCTCGGCGTGGTCGAGCCAGTTGCGGGTGATGGTCACCGGACGGAGCTGGTCGGCCGCGCGGCCGTCGGGGCGGGTCACGGACGCCGAGCCTATCGACGCCAGCGGTGACCGCTCCCCCTGTCGAGGTCGCGCGGTGCCGTCGAGGAGTGGGGCCCGGAGGGTCCCGCGACGAGGCGGCTGTCCGGCTCCACGGCGGCCGGGGAGGGCACGTGGCCGCGGTGTCGTCCGGTAGGACGACGATGCCGTCATGCGATCGGAGCTGCTGACGGTGCGGACCGGCGGGGAGCCGGTGGTGGTCGACCTCACCGGCGAGTGCGAGGAGTTCGTCCGGGACGAGGGCGACGGCCTGCTGCACGTGTTCGTCCCGCACGCCACGGCGGGGCTGGCGGTCATCGAGACCGGCGCGGGCAGCGACGACGACCTGCTCGCCCAGCTCGACGAGCTGCTGCCGCGCGACGGCCGCTGGCGGCACCGGCACGGCAGCCCCGGGCACGGCCGCGACCACGTGCTGCCGGCGTTCGTGCCCCCGCACGCGACGGTGCCCGTCCTCGGGGGGCGGCTGCAGCTGGGCACCTGGCAGCGCATCTGCCTGGTCGACCCCAACCGGGACAACCCGCAGCGGCAGGTGCGGCTGTCCTTCCTCCGCGGCTGACGCGCCCCCGCCTGTGACCCGCCGCCGGGGCACGGCAGGATGCCGGGCATGACCGAGACCGCGCCCGCACCCGTCCGCCTGGCGCCCGGTGACCCGGCGCCGGACTTCACGCTGGCCGACGCCGACGGCCGACCGGTCTCCCTCGCCGACCACCGCGGCCGCCGGGTGATCGTCTACTGCTACCCCGCGGCGCTGACGCCGGGCTGCACCACCCAGGCGGTCGACTTCACCGCCGCCGCCGGGGAGCTGGCCGAGGCGGGGCTCGACATCATCGGCATCTCGCCCGACCCGCCGGAGAAGCTGCAGCGCTTCCGGGAGGAGGAGGGCCTGGGCATCACCCTGGTGTCCGACCCGGACAAGCGGGTGCTCACCGCCTACGGGGCGTTCGGCACCAAGAAGATGTACGGCAAGGAGGTGCAGGGCGTGATCCGCTCGACCTTCGTGATCGACGCCGAGGGCCGGGTCGAGCGCGCCGCCTACAACGTCAAGGCGACCGGGCACGTCGCCAAGCTGCGCCGCGACCTCGGGCTGGCCTGAGCGCCGGCCGGCACGGGGACGCGCGCAGCGGGGACGGCTCAGGCCGTCCACGTGCCCGGGCGGGGCTGGTCGTGGCGCCCGCCGTCCCAGCCCGGGTCCCAGGGGTAGCACCCGGGCGGGGAGGCCCACGTCAGCTGCAGCGCCGGGACCGAGTGCTCCACCGGTCGCTGGTACCACCGGTTGGCCCCCAGCAGCACTTCGCCGGGGTTCGGGCACTCCTCGACCACGAGGTCCCAGCGGTCCCCGGCTCCCTCGAGCATCTCGCCGGGCACCAGGGACCGGCCGCCGACGACCTCGCCGGCGACCGCGTCGAGCAGCGCGTGGGTGGCCACGGCACCCAGCCCGACGACCACCAGCTCCGGGTGGCCCAGCCCGAACAGCCCGATGGTGTAGCCGAAGGGTGGCTCGCCGGGCAGGTCACCGGGCCCCACGTACTGCACGGCGTAGCGGGCGCGGCGGATGACCGCGGCCAGGTGGGCGTCCTCCTGGTCGAGCCAGGCGGTGGTCTGGGGATCGGGCGTCATGCCGGCAGCCTGCGGCCGGGCACCGACAGGACGCCGCGGCGGTTCCCCGGCGGTGGACGGCGGGACCGGCTGTGGACGGCGGCGCCCGGATCGTCGGCCCCTCAGTCCTCGGCGGCCCGCTTCGCCCGCGCCCGCCGCTTGCCCTCGTGCATCGCGGCCACCCGCGCGACCGGGATGGTGTGCCCCTCGCTGACCACGTCGGACGGCAGCTCCTGCGGGTCGGGCAGCAGCGCCGTCCACGGGTCGCCGTCGCCCAGCCGCTGCGGCGCCGTCCGCACGGTGACGTCGCCGGGCCGGATCGCGGCGAGCTCCTCCCAGGCGACCGGTGCCGACACCGGCAGGTCCGGGCGGATCCGGGGGCTGTAGGCGGCCACGATCGTCGAGGAGCCCGAGCGGGTGGAGTCGAGGAAGACCCGGCCGTGCCGGTCCTCCTTGATGTAGGCGGTGGTGGCCAGGTCGGGGTCGAGCGCGGCCGCGCGGGCGGCCAGCGCGCGGGTCGCGGCGGCGGCGTCCTCGGGTCCCACGCCGCGCACCGGGACGACGACGTGCACCCCCTTCGACCCGCTGGTCTTGACCGCCCCGGCGAGGCCCGCGTCGGCCAGCGCCCGCCGCACCAGGTCTGCGGCCCGCACCACCACGTCGAACCCGGCCCCCTCCGGCGGGTCGAGGTCGAGCACGATGCCGGTCGGCTCGGTCTCGGCGCCGGCCCGGAAGAAGGGGACGTGGAACTCCACCGCCCGCTGGTTGGCCAGCCACAGCAGCGTGCGGCGGTCGTCGCAGAGCACCTGGCGCACCTCGCGGTGGGCGCCGAACGACCAGACCGGGACGGTGCGCACCCACTCGGGCGCGCCCTTGGCGACGTTGCGCTGCATGAACGGCTCCTGGCCCGGCCGCACGCGCTTGACCGACAGCGGCCGGCCGGCCAACTGGGGCACGAGCCGGTCGGCGAACGCGTCGAGGTGCTCGACCAGGTCGCCCTTGGTGACCTCGAGCCCGTCGCCCAGCGGCGCGTCGAGGCTGGTCAGCCGGACGCCGTCCCGTTCGTCGTCGACCACCGGCCCACCGTGCCGGTCGACGCGGCGCCGGGCAAGCGCGGGCCGGCAGCGCGGGCATCCCGCCGTCCTCCCTCACCGCAGGGCGTCCTCCCCCGCGGTGGGACGTGAGGGAGGACGCCCGACGATCAGGTCACCTGATCCCGGCGCGCCCCGCCCGTCAGACGTCGTAGGTGGCGCCCGGGCGCACCAGCTCGGCGGCCGGGAACACCGACCGGGCGGCAGCCAACTGTGCGGCCGGGTCCACCCACGCCGGGACGTGCGTGACCAGCAGCCGGCGCACCCGCGCAGCGGCCGCGGCCGCACCGGCCTCCCGGCCGGTCAGGTGCAGGTCCGGCGGCAGTCCGTCCTGCTCGGGATGGGCGGCCTCGGCCAGCAGCACGTCCGCGCCGTACGCCAGGTCGACGACGGTCTGCGACGGTCCGGTGTCGCCGGTGTAGACCAGCGAGGAGCCGTGGGCGGTGAGCCGGATGGCATGGCACTCGACCGGGTGTGCGGTGCGCGCGGTCTGCACCCGGAAGGGCCCGAGCACGGCCGAGACCGGGGTGACGGCGAAGTTGAAGACGTCGGTCAGCGGGGCGCCGCCGGCGTCGTAGATCCTCGCCAGCCGCTCGGACGCACCCTCGGGGGCGATCAGCGGCACCCGCCGGCCAGAGGCGCGGCCCGAGTAGCGGTGCCAGACCACGAACGGGGCCACGTCGAGGCAGTGGTCGGCGTGCAGGTGGGAGAGGAAGACCGCGTCGACGGTGTCGGGATCGGCCAGCGCCTGCAGCGGCCCGAACGCGCCGCTGCCGAGGTCGAGCAGCAGCCGGAAGCCGTCGTGCTCGACGAGGTAACAGGAGGCCGCCGACGCGGGACCGGGTCCGCTGCCCGAGCAGCCGACCACCGTGAGCCTCACTCCACACTCTCCCGCCCGACGGTCCCCGGCGTGCTCGCCATGGCGGGGGCCAGGCTAGCCGCCGGGCTCGAGCAGGCGGTCCGCGGGCACCGACAGGACGCCGTCGGCCCAGGACAGCCCGGTGAGGTCGGCGACGACGGCGTCGGCGCCGGCGCCGAGCGCCCGCGCGCCGATGCCCAGGACCCGCGCGCCCGCGGCCCGGCCCGCGGCGATGCCGGCCGGGCTGTCCTCGACCACGACGGTCTCCTCCGGCGGCACGCCCAGCAGGCGGGCGCCGAGCAGGTAGCCCTCGGGATCGGGCTTGCCGGTGCGCACGTCGTGTCCGGTGACCAGGACCCCGGGCAGCGGCAGCCCGGCTGCGGCCAGCCGGGCGGCGGCCAGGGCGGGCGTACCGGAGGTGACCACGCCCCACACGCCGGCCGGCAGCGACGCCAGCAGGTCGGCCGCGCCCGCGACGGCGGGTACTTCCCCGGCGTCCTCGAGCTCGTAGCGGTCGATGAGCGCCGACGCGACGGCCCGCCGCTCCTCGGGCAGCAGCGCGGCGACGGTGTCGGCGGCGCGACGGCCGTGGACGACGGCCAGCACCTCCCCCGGCACCAGGTCGTGCTCGAGCGCCCACCGCGACCACGAGGTGGTGACCGCGGCGTCGGAGTCGACGAGCACGCCGTCGTTGTCGAACAGCAGCCCGCGGGCGGGCAGCGTCATGCCCAGAGCTGGCCCTCCAGCGCCGCGGTGGCCTCCTCCAGCGTGCCCGCGTAGGCGCCGGTGGACAGGTACTTCCAGCCGCCGTCGCAGACGATGAACACGATGTCGGCCCGGCGCCCGGCGGCGACCTCGCGGTCGGCGACGCCCAGGGCGGCGTGCAGGATCGCCCCGGTCGAGATGCCGGCGAAGATGCCTTCGCGCTCGACCAGCTGGCGGGTGCGGTGCAGGGCGTCCTCGGGTCCCACGGAGAACCGCGAGTCGAGCAGCTCGGGGTCGTAGAGCTCGGGGATGAACCCCTCGTCGATGTTGCGCAGCCCGTAGACGAGCTCGCCGTAGCGCGGCTCGGCGGCGATCACCTGGACGCCGGGCTTGTGCTCGCGGAAGTAGCGCGAGCAGCCCATGAGCGTGCCGGTGGTGCCCAGGCCCGCGACGAAGTGGGTGATCGAGGGCAGGTCAGCGAGGATCTCCGGCGCGGTGCCGGTGTAGTGCGCCTCGGCGTTGGCCGGGTTGCCGTACTGGTAGAGCATCACCCAGTCGTCGTGCTCGGCGGCCAGCTCCTTGGCCATCGCCACGGCCTGGTTGGAGCCGCCCGCGGCCGGCGAGCTGATGATCTGCGCCCCGTACATCTGCAGCAGCTGCCGGCGCTCGATCGAGGTGTTCTCCGGCATGACGCACACCAGCCGGTAGCCGCGCTGCCGGGCCACCATCGCCAGCGAGATGCCGGTGTTGCCGCTGGTGGGCTCGAGGATGGTGTCGCCCGGCGCGAGCTTCCCCTCCTTCTCCGCCGCCTCGATCATCGAGATCGCGGCGCGGTCCTTGATCGACCCGGTCGGGTTGTGGTCCTCGAGCTTGGCCCACAGGCGCACGTCGGGGGTCGGCGACAGGTGCGGCAGCCCCACGAGCGGGGTGCCGCCGAGCGAGTCGACGAGGGAGGCGAAGCGGGCCATGCCAGAGCTCTTCCGGGAGATCGGGAGGGACGGGGGGTGCGGCGTCAGCAGCCGCCGGCGACCGCCGGGAGGATGGTGACCTGGTCGCCGTCCTTGACCTGGGTGTCGAGGGCGCCGGTGAACCGCACGTCCTCGTCGTTGACGTAGACGTTGACGAAGCGGTGCAGCTTGCCCTCCTCGGTCACCAGGCGGCCCTTGAGGCCGGGGTGCTTGGCGTCGAGGTCGTCGACGAGGGCGGCCAGGGTGTCCCCGCTGCCCTCGACGGTCTTGTTGCCGCCGGTGTGGGTGCGCAGGATGGTCGGGATCCGGACCTCGATGGCCATGGCGTGCGGTTCTCCTCGGGAGGACGGGACGTGCGGGGACGCTCGGTGAGCGTGTCTGTGGCGGGCAACGCCCGCTGGTGACGGGCCATTCCGCGGGCGGCCCCGTCCAGGGCACCGCCCCGAGCTCGCGAGGGGTGGGCAGGACGGGGTCCTGTCTCAGTCGTAGACGACGGTGGTCGGCGAGTGGCCGAACAGGTAGGACTCGACGACCTCGACGTCCTCCTCGCTCACCTCGCCGTCGACGATGCGGAAGCTGCGGAACTCCACGTCGTCGCCCTCGAGCCCGGTCCGGCCGCCGTGGTGCCGGGTGGAGACGAGCACGTAGTGCGCGTTCGGCTCGGAGGCGTAGCTGACGTCGGTGCGCGACGGGTGGGCCTCGGTGGCGGTGTGCGAGTGGTAGATGACCACCGGCTCCTCGCCCCGGTCGTCCATCTCCCGGTACAGGCGCAGCAGGTCGGCCGAGTCGAACTCGTAGAAGGTGGGCGACCGCGCGGCGTTGAGCATCGGGATGAACCGCTCGGGGCGGTCGCTGCCCTCGCGTCCGGCGACGACGCCACAGGCCTCGTCCGGGTGGTCCTCCCGGGCGTGGGCCACGATGGCGTCGTAGGTCGCGCGGTCGATGCGCAGCACGGATCCAGTCTAGGCGGCGCCGCGGAGGGCCCCGGCGACGGTCGCCCGACCGGGGCCGACACCCCCCGTTCGCCGACCGATAACGTGCCGACCCGTGCTGCTCGAGCTGCTCATCGTCGCCGGTCTGCTGCTCGTCGCACTGCCGGCGCTGTGGCTGGGCGTCCGCGGGCTGACGCTGCGCACCGGGCACTACAGCAGCGACGCCTCCGCCGACCGCGCCTCGCTCGTGCTGCTGGTCACCCTCCGCCTGCTGGTGCTGCTGCTGGTGTTCGCCCTCACCGCGGTCACGCTCGTGTCCGCCGTCGGGGCGATCGTCCGCGACCTGGAGCTGCCCGGCCTGGTGCCGGTGTTCTTCCTGCTCGACCTGCTGCTGGCCGTGCTGGTGCTGCTCACCTTCGGGCGTCGCGGACGGCGGCGACCGCGTCGACCAGCGACCCCTGCAGCCCGGTGAGCCAGTAGTAGACGGCCAGCTGCTGGCCCTCGTCGCCGGTCGGGTCCTCCGGCGGCTCGGTCTCCTCGGTGACGCCGATCCGTTCCCCCAGCGCCAGCCGCAGGTCGTTGGTGGTCCGCAGCCACGCACCGGCCTGCTCGGGGTCCAGGCGCACCTCCCCGCCGCCGTCGGGCAGGGTCGCGCGGACGGCGGCCAGGTCGTCGGTCTTGCCGCTGCGCAGCGCCGCCTCGGTGAGCTCCCGGTAGTCGGCGGCCAGCCCGGGGTCGCTGCGGTGCCCGGCGGGCAGCAGCCGGGTCATCACCGGGTCGCCCTCGACGTCGTCGGGGTCGGCGGCGAGCAGCTGCTCGAGCTGGTCGAGCAGCAGCCCGAGGACGCCGGACTCGGCCGCTTCCAGCCGGGCGACGACGTCGCCGCCCTTCCTCCGGAACGGCCTCATGCGTCCTGCTGGTAGGTGGCCCACAGCCCGTAGGCGTGCAGCCGGCTGGTGTCGTGCTCCATGCGCTCCCGCGGCCCGGAGCTGACCACCGCCCTGCCGTCGTTGTGCACCTGCAGCATGAGGGTGGTCGCCGTCGGCTCGTCGTAGCCGAACAGCTCCCGCAGCACGTGGGTGACGTAGGTCATGAGGTTGACGGGGTCGTTCCAGACGATGGTCACCCACGGACGGTCGAGGTCCTCGACCTCGTCGACCGTCGGCTCGGTCGTCCGGCTCGGGGCGAGTGGTCCGGCCACGCGACCACCATAGGACGGCCGGCCCCCGTCATCCCGGGTGAGGTCGCGGCGGCCGACCTAGGCTCCCGTCCCATGCCGACGGGTCCCGCGCTGTTCACCGACCGGTACGAGCTGACGATGGTCGCCGCCGCGCTGGCCGACGGCACCGCCTCCCGCGACTGCGTCTTCGAGGTCTTCGCCCGCCGGCTGCCGCACGGCCGGCGTTACGGCGTCGTCGCCGGCACCGGCCGGCTGCTCGAGCTGCTCCCCCGGTTCCGGTTCGGCGACGCCGAGCTCGCGACCCTGCGGGAGCAGGGGCTCACCGACACCCGGCTGCTGGACTGGCTGGCCGACTTCCGCTTCTCCGGTGACGTCGACGGCTACGCCGAGGGCGAGCTGTTCTTCCCCGGGTCGCCGGTGCTCACCGTGCGCGCGCCCTTCGCCGAGGGCGTGCTGCTCGAGACGCTGGTGCTCTCGGTGCTCAACCACGACAGCGCGATCGCCTCGGCGGCCGCGCGCATGGTGGCCGCCGCCTGCGAGCGGCCGTGCATCGAGATGGGCTCGCGGCGCACGCACGAGCAGGCCGCCGTGGCGGCGGCCCGGGCCGCCCACCTGGTCGGCTTCGACTCCACGTCGAACCTGGAGGCCGGCCGGCGCTACGGCGTGCCGACGACGGGCACCAGCGCGCACGCCTTCACCCTGCTGCACGACGACGAGGCCGCCGCCTTCCGCGCGCAGGTCGACACCCTCGGCGTCGGCACCACGCTGCTGGTGGACACCTACGACGTCGTGCAGGGCATCCGCACCGCCGTCGAGGTGGCCGGGCCCGGGCTCGGCGCCATCCGGCTGGACTCCGGCGACCTGCCCACGCTGGCCACCGCCGCCCGGCAGCAGCTCGACGAGCTGGGCGCCGAGCGGACGCGGATCCTCGTGACCAGCGACCTCGACGAGTTCGCGATCTCCGGGCTCATGGCCGCACCGGTCGACGGCTACGGCGTGGGCACCGCGCTGGTCACCGGCTCGGGGGCGCCGACGGCGGGGATGGTGTACAAGCTGGTCGAGCGCGACGGCGTGCCGGTGGCCAAGCGCTCGGAGGGCAAGAACTCCACCGGCGGGCGCAAGTCCGCCGTCCGCCGGCACGACGCCGACGGCACGGCCGTGGCCGAGGTGGTCAGCAGCGGGCCGATCGAGCCGCGCGAGGGCGACCGGCAGCTGGTGGTCCCGCTGGTGCGCGCCGGTGCGGTGGTGGCGCCGTCGTCGCCGGCCGACGCGCTGTCGGCGGCCGCCGCACATCACCGGCGGGTGCGCGAGGCGCTGCCGGCCGAGGCGTGGGCGCTCTCCCGCGGGGAACCGGCGCTGGAGACGGTGAGCTCGTGATCGGGGGTCCGCGGTGAGGCGCGCGCTGCTGGTGGTGGACGTGCAGAACGACTTCTGCGAGGGAGGCAGCCTGGCCGTGTCGGGCTGCTCCGTGGTGGCCGCTGCGATCACGGAGCACGTCCGGTCCGGCGGTTACGCGCACGTGGTCGCCACCCGCGACCACCACGTCGACCCCGGCGGCCACTTCTCCGACGAGCCGGACTACCTCGACACCTGGCCGGCGCACTGCGTGGTCGGCACCGGGGGCGTGGAGCTGCACCCGGCGCTGGACCGGTCGCTGCTCGAGGCGGTCTTCGACAAGGGCGAGTACGCGGCGGCCTACTCCGGCTTCGAGGGCCGGGCCGACGGCGTCGCGCTGGCCGACTGGCTGCGCGAGCGCGGGGTGGACGCCGTGGACATCGCCGGCCTGACCACCGACCACTGCGTGCGGGCGACCGCGCTCGACGCCGTCGCGGAGGGCTTCGCCGCCAGGGTGCTGCTGCACCTGACCGCCGGCGTCGCCGAGGCCTCCACCACCGCCGCGCTCGAGCAGCTCCGCACCGCCGGCGTCGAGCTGGAGGGCGAGGTCCACCGCCCCGCGAGGTGAGCCGCTCCGCGAGGTGAGCCGTCCCGCGAGGTGAGCCGGGGACGCGGTGTCGGCCGGTAGGCCGACAGGTCACAGGGCGTCGAGGACCTCGTCCCGGGTGAAGCCGAGGACCTGCAGGACGGCGTCGAGGTAGGGCTGGTTCAGCGCGGCGTGCGCCTGCTCGCGCACCACCGGCTTGGCGTTGAAGGCGATGCCCAGGCCCGCGGCGTTGAGCATGTCCAGGTCGTTGGCGCCGTCGCCGACGGCGACCGTCTGCTCCAGCGGGATGCCGTGCTCGGCGGCGAAGCGGGCCAGCGCGCGGGCCTTGCCGGGGCGGTCGACGATCTCGCCGACCAGCCCCCCGGTCAGCCGGCCGTCGGCCACCTCGAGGGTGTTGGCCGCGGCGAAGTCGAGACCCAGGGACTCGGCCAGCGGGTCGGTGACCTGCGTGAACCCGCCGCTGACGATCCCGCAGCGGAACCCCAGCCGCTGCAGCGTGCGGATCAGCGTGCGCGCCCCCGGGGTGAGCTCGAGGTGCTCGCGGACCTCGTCGAGCACCTCGACGGGCAGCCCCGCCAGCGTGGCCACCCGCGCGCGCAGGGACTCGGCGAAGTCCAGCTCGCCGTTCATCGCGGCGGCGGTGATGCGGGCGACCTCGGCGGCCCGGCCGGCGCGGGCGGCCAGCTCGTCGATGACCTCGCCGCGGACCAGCGTCGAGTCGACGTCGAGGACGATCAGCCGCTTGCTGCGCCGGGCCAGCCCGACCTGCTCGACGGCGATGTCGGCGCCCGTGGTGCTGGCGACGACGGCGAGCGCGGTGCGCAGTGCGGTCGCCTCGGCGCCCGAGACGGTCAGCTCCAGGCTCGTGACGGGGTAGTCGGAGAGCCGCCGGATCGCGTCGATGTTGCCCCCGACGCCGGCGATGGCGGTGGCCGCTCCGGCGACCGCGCCCGGCGGCACCGGGCGCCCCAGCAGGATGACGTGGTGCGGCCGGCCCGGGCGGCCGTGGTCGGGACGCCGGTCGGAGGCCGACTCGACCGCCACCCGCACCCCGGTGGCCGCGGCGACGTCGGCGCCCAGCCGGGACAGGCCGGCCAGGAAGGCCGGCTCGTCGAGCGGGCCGGCGGCACGGCCCTCGACCGGCGCGGCGCCGACGACGACGCCGAGCACCAGGTGGCCGTGCACGACGACCTGCTCGACGTCGACCACCTCCACCGGCGGGACGCCCGCGCTCCCGTCGGCCAGCGCGCCGAAGAGCCGGGCGGTCACCCCCGGCCGGTCGGCGCCGGTGACCGTGAGCAGCGCGCGGGGCCCCTCCCCGACGGGCTGCGGCGAGACACGGGGCGCGGGGTCGAGCGACACGGCGGCCATCGTGCCGCACCGCCCCGGCCGGTCCGGCGACCGGTGCGGAGCCCGACCCCGGACACGGCGATGCCCCGCCGGCCCGAGGCCGGCGGGGCATCGCCGAGAGGTGCTGTCGCGCTGGACTCAGAAGGGGTCGGGGTCGTTCGGGCCCTGCCGGGGTCCGGTCCCGCCGGCCAGCTCGCTGACGCCGCCGTAGGGCTCGTGCCGCTTGCCGACGTGGGCCTCGCGCTGCAGCCGTTCGATGAGGTGCGGGTAGTGCGCCTCGAACGCCGGGCGCTCCGACCGGATCTTCGGGATCTCGGTGAAGTTGTGCCGCGGCGGCGGCGAGGACGTGGCCCACTCGAGCGAGTTGCCGTGGCCCCACGGGTCGTCGCGCAGCGCCAGCCGACCGTACTTCCACGACTTCACCACGTTGTAGAAGAACGGGATGGTGCTCGCGCCGAGGATGAACGATCCGATGGTCGAGATCACGTGCAGCGTGGTGAACCCGTCGGTGGGCAGGTAGTCGACGTACCGCCGCGGCATGCCCTCGGTGCCCAGCCAGTGCTGCACCAGGAACGTGGCGTGGAAGCCGATGAAGGTCAGCCAGAAGTGCAGCTTGCCCAGCCGCTCGTCCATCATCCGGCCGGCCATCTTCGGGAACCAGAAGTAGATGCCGGCGTAGGCGGCGAACACCACGGTGCCGAAGACGACGTAGTGGAAGTGGGCGACGACGAAGTAGCTGTCGTTGACGTGCCAGTCCAGCGGCGGGCTGGCCAGCAGCACACCGGTGAGCCCACCGAGCAGGAAGGTGACGAGGAAGCCGATCGAGAACAGCATCGGCGTCTCGAACGTCAGCTGGCCGCGCCACATGGTGCCGATCCAGTTGAAGAACTTGATGCCGGTGGGCACGGCGATCAGGTAGGTCAGGAAGGCGAAGAACGGCAGCAGCACCGCGCCGGTGGCGTACATGTGGTGCGCCCACACCGTCAGCGACAGGCCACCGATGAGCAGCGTCGCGCCGACCATGCCCTTGTAGCCGAACAGCGGCTTGCGCGAGAACACCGGGATGACTTCGGTGATGATGCCGAAGAACGGCAGCGCGATGATGTAGACCTCGGGGTGGCCGAAGAACCAGAACAGGTGCTGCCACAGCATCGGGCCGCCGTTCTCGTCGGAGAAGACGAGGGCGCCGAGGTTGCGGTCGGCCAGCATGCCCAGCAGGGCGGCGGTGAGGATCGGGAAGGCCAGCAGCACCAGCAGGCTGGTGACCAGCGTGTTCCAGGTGAAGATCGGCATCCGGAACAGGGTCATGCCCGGCGCCCGCAGGCAGACGATCGTGGCGGTGAAGTTGACCGCGCCGAGGATGGTCCCCAGACCGCTGACCGCCAGGCCGGTGAACCACATGTTCACGCCGGCGCCGGGGGTGTGCACCACGTCGGAGAGCGGGGCGTAGGCGTACCAGCCGAAGTCGGCGGCTCCGCCGGGGGTGAGGAAGCCCGAGACCGCGATCAGGCTGCCGAAGAAGAACAGCCAGAAGGAGAAGGCGTTCAGCCGCGGGAAGGCGACGTCGGGCGCACCGATCTGCAGCGGCATGATCAGGTTCGAGAACGCGAAGAACAGCGGCGTCGCGAACATCAGCAGCATGACCGTGCCGTGCATGGTCACCAGCTGGTTGTACTGCTCCGGCGAGAGGAACTGCAGGCCGGGCTGCCCCAGTTCGCCACGGATCAGCATGGCCATGAAGCCACCCACGACGAACCAGGCGAACGAGGTGGCCATGTACATCAGGCCGATGGTCTTGTGGTCCGTGGTCCGCAGCAGGTTCGAGAGCCGCGCACCCCGCTGGACCTCGCGAGCCGGGCTCGGCCGGCTCACGATCGGTGCAGGCGCGATCGTCACGGCCGCAGCTTAGACCGTGCACGCCGGGTGCGTCGGGGCCCACCGGTGGGCGCGCCGGTGCCCGGGGACCCGGGCCAGGGCACGCCCGGATCACATCATGATCACTCCGGGTTTCCGCCCTGCTCAGAGGGGGAACAGGACCGTCTGGCCCTGGAGATCCCAGGAACCCCGGCCGCCTCGGCCAGCCCTCGTGGGAGGTCCACCGTGGAGATCCTCTGGAACATCATCGTGCTGATCGTCGTCGGCGCCATCGCCGGCTTCATCGCACGTGCCGTCGTCCCCGGCAAGCAGTCGATGAGCGTCGGCATGACGATCGTCCTCGGCATCATCGGCTCGTTCGTCGGCAACCTGCTCGGGAGCCTGATCAGCGGCCGCGGCTTCGAGCTCGGCACCGCCGGGATCATCGGCTCGATCGTCGGCGCGATCATCGTGCTGCTGGTCTACGTGTTCGCCACCCGGGGACGCACCCGCTCGCGCATCTGACCGGGCGAGGGGCTCCCGACCCCTGGGGGCTCCACGCCCGGTGGTGCGGTGTGCGGAGGGGCCCGGCCGTGTCGGCCGGGCCCCTCCGTCGTGCGCGGGGGGGTCAGACCGTCCAGGTGGTGACGTCGACGGCCAGGGTGACCCGCACGCGCGGCGGCAGACCGGCGACCGCCTCGGCCAGCTGCCCGGGTGACAGGTGCCGGGCGTGCGGTCCCATGCCCACCACCGCGGCCACGGCCCGGTGGTCGAGCTCGAGCTCCTCGCGGTGCGCTCCCGCCCCGGCCGGCGCCAGGTGCGGCTCCAGCGACCCCGCCAGCCGCGTGGCCTTGTCGGGGTCGACCCGCAGCAGCCCGAGCGGCCCCACCAGCTCGGCGAGGTGGTCCGGGGCCGGGGTCGCCACCACCAGCCGGCCGCCGGGCCGCAGCACCCGGGCGGTCTCGGGACCGTTCCGCGGGGCGAAGGCCACCAGCACCCGGTCGACGGCGCCGTCGCGCACGGGCAGTCGCGCCCAGGTGTCGGCGACGACGGCGAGCGCGCGCGGTGAGGCGCCGGCCGCGCGGCGCGCCGCGTAGCGCGAGGAGTCGAGCACCACCCCGACGGCGTCCGGCAGCCGCTCGAGCACTCCGGCCAGGTGGTGGCCGGTGCCGCCGCCGAGGTCGAGCACGGAGCCGACCGGCCCCCCGCCCGCGGCGACCGCGTCGGCCAGCACGCGGGTCAGCCCGGCGTAGGTGCCGGCCGCCAGCACCTCGGCCCGGTCGGCCACCATCTGCGCGCTGTCGCCCGAGGGCGGCGTGTGTCCCGGTGGCAGCAGCGTCACGTGCCCCTGCCGCGCCCGGTCGAAGGCGTGCCCGGCCGGGCAGCGCAGGCCGGTGTCGCCGGGCAGCGCCGACAGCGGCGCCCCGCACACCGGGCAGGCCAGCAGCGCGACCGCCCGCGGTGGCCAGGGCCGCCGGGTCACCGGGGGACGGGGTGGAGGGTCACCCGCGTGAGGACCCCGCCGTCGGCGACGGCGGTGAGGAACGTGCCGTGCGGCTGCCGGCGGCGGTCGGTGGGCGAGCCGGGGTTGAGCAGCCGCAGGCCGGCCGGGGTGCCGGCCGCGGGGGCCACGGTGTCCCACGGGATGTGGCTGTGGCCGAAGAACAGCACGTCGGTGTCCGGGAACCGGGCGGCGCAGCGGCGCTCGCGGCCCCTCGCGTCACCGGTCTCGTGGACGACGGCGACGCGCAGCCCCTCCACCTCGGCGCGGGCGACCTCGGGCAGGCGCTCGCGGAGGGGCCCGTGGTCGTTGTTGCCGTGGACGGCGAGCAGCCGCCGCGCCCGCGCCTCGAACCGGTCGAGCAGGGCGACGTCGACCCAGTCGCCGGCGTGCACGACGAGGTCCGCGGCGTCGATGGCGGCCCACAGGGAATGAGGTAGGTCACGTGCACGCTTGGGCCAGTGCGTGTCGGCCGTCACCACCAGCGAGAGGGGCACCATCCCATCGTCGCAGGGCGTTACGTTGCGTCCCGGCCGACGACCTCGGCCGCCTCCCGCTCGAGTCCCCGAGGACCCCCATGACCCACCCGTCCACTCCCCCGCGCCCGGACGCCGCGGCGGCGGAGCCCTACGAGAAGCGCTGGCTGGCCCTCGGCGTCATCGCGATGACCGTGCTGCTGGTCATCCTCGACGCGACGATCGTCAACATCGCGCTGCCCGCCGTCTCCGCGCCGGAGTCCGAGGGCGGGCTGGACATCAGCGCCGCCACCCAGCAGTGGATCGTCACCGCCTACACCCTGACCTTCGGTGGCTTCCTCCTCCTCGGCGGCCGCATCGCCGACTTCTGGGGCCGCAAGCGCACCTACCTCGTCGGCGCGGGCGGTTTCGCCCTCGCTTCGGCGCTGGGCGGCATCGCGCAGAACGAGGCGATGCTCTTCGGTGCCCGGGCGCTGCAGGGCGTCTTCGGGGCTCTGCTCGCGCCCGCGTCGCTCGCACTGATCACCGTGCTGTTCACCGACGCCCGGGAGCGGGCCAAGGCCTTCGCCGTCTACGGCGCCATCGCCGCCGGTGGGTCGGCGGTCGGCCTGCTGCTCGGCGGGGTGCTCACCGAGTACGCCGACTGGCGCTGGTGCTTCTGGGTGAACCTGCCGGTAGCCCTGCTGGCCGTCGTCCTGGCCGTCCCGATCGTCCCGGAGAGCAAGGCCCCCGGGGACACGAGGTACGACATCCCCGGTGCCGTGCTGGTGACCCTCGGCCTGGCGTCGATCGTGTACGGGTTCACCCGGGTCGCGGAGGCCTCGCAGACCAACGCCGCGGAGGCGGCGGCCGCCAACGCGGCGGCGGCACAGGGCGGCACGACGTTCGTCGCGCCCGAGAGCGGCTGGACCGACGGCCTGGCCTGGGTGTTCATCGTCGGCGGACTGGTGCTGGTCGTCCTCTTCGTGCTGCTGGAGCTGCGCACCCGCAACCCGCTGCTGCCGATGCCCATCGTCCTCGACCGCAACCGCGGCGGGGCCTACCTCACCTCGACGCTGGTGGGCGCCGGGCTGATCGGCGCCTTCTTCTTCCTGAGCCTGTACTTCCAGCAGGTGCTCGGCTACGAGCCGGTCATCGCCGGTCTGGCCTCACTCCCGACGACACTGGGCATCCTGGTCTCCGCAGGCGCGGCCAGCGCGCTGACCCCACGGACCGGGCCCAAGCCGCTGATGGTGGTCGGCGGGCTGCTGGCCGCGGCCGGGCTGTTCACGCTGTCGTTCGTCGGGCTCGACACGAGCTTCTGGACGCTGCCCTTCCCCGGGCAGCTGCTGCTGGGGCTGGGCCTGGGCTTCACGTTCGTACCGCTGTCGAACCTGGCGCTCGTGGGCGCCGGGGAGCACGACGCCGGCGCCGCCAGCGCGGTGCTCAACGCCACCCAGCAGGTGGGCGCCTCGATCGGCACCGCGGTCCTCGCCTCGCTGTCGGTCGGCGCGATCAGCGCCTACACCGCCGACGCGCTGACCTCCGGGGCCGACCCGCAGGACCCGGCCGTCGGCCTGCAGGGGCAGGTCGAGGGCTACACGACGGCGTTCACCTGGGCGGCCGCCCTGCTGGTCGCCGGCTCGGTCGTGGCCGCGCTGCTGATCAAGGCGACCAAGGACGACATCCCGGCCGGCGACGCCGTCGTCCACGTCGGCTGAACCGCGGCACGGCGGACACCGCCCGCGTCCCCACCCCGGGGACGCGGGCGGTGTCGCGTCAGGAGCCGGGCCGGGTGGCCATCGCCCGGAGCCGGGCGTTGTAGGCCTCCAGCTCGGCGTCGTCGGTGCGCGCGGCGGCCCGGTCGATGCGGCGGCCGCGGCGCTCCTCCGAGCCCATCCAGCTGTAGAGGACGACGACGAGGACGAAGACCGTCGGCAGCTCGCCGAAGGACCAGGCGATGCTGCCGGCGGTGTTCTGGTCGGCGAGCGGGTCGACGCCCCAGCCGGCGGGCGGGTCGGCGAAGGACTGCACCACCAGGGACAACGACATCATGACCGCGACGCCGAAGAAGGCGTGCAGCGGCATCGGGATGAGCAGCTCGAGCATCCGGCCGGCGTGGCCGACCTGCCGGGGCCACGGGTCCTGCGCCAGGATCGGCCCGAAGAACAGCAGCCCGGTCACGGTGAAGTGGGCGAGCATGAACTGGTGCCCGAGCGGGTCGCCCATGAGGGCGTCGAACACGGGCGTGAAGTAGACGCCGTAGAGGCTGACCAGGAACAGCGGCAGCGTGAACAGCGGGTGTGATACGAAGCGAGCGACCCTGCTGTGCAGGGCGTCGAGCAGCAGCGCCCGCGGCACCCCGGCCAGTCCCCTCCCCCGCGGCAGCGACCGCAGCGCGAGGGTGACCGGGCGGCCGAGCAGCAGGAGCAGCGGCGCGACCATCGACAGCACCATGTGCTGGGCCATGTGCACGCTGAACAGCACCATGCCGTAGCCGTTCAGCCACGTCCCGGTGACGGCGAACAGCGACAGGCAGCCGGCCACCCACGTCGCGGTCCGCCACCACGGCCAGGCCACGCCCGAGCGCCGCAGCCGGACCACGCCGACCAGGTAGACCACGAGCCCGAGCAGGGCGAGCACCGGCAGCACCGACCAGGCGTCGAGGTGCGGCAGGAACAGCCGTCCCCACGTGGGTGGCTCGCTGGGCACCCACATGCCCGAGTGGTGCCCGTGCTCCACCTGTACCTCCGGTCCTCCGCGGTCGTCCACCCCACTGTCCCACCAGGTGACGGGATGGAACGGCCCCGCTGCAGGGCCCCGCCGCGAGCGTGCGAGTGGCGGGCCCTGCAGCGGGGCCCTTCGTCAATCGTGGACGGGGGCCTCGTGGCCGGCATGTGCCTCGGCCTCGATCTGGAAGGTGCAGTGCGGGACGTCGAAGTGGTCGCCGAGGCAGGCGCACAGCGCATCGAGGACCCGCCCGCCGTGCCCGTCGGCGAGCACCTCGTCGGTGACCACGACGTGCGCCGAGAGCACCGGCAGGCCCGAGGTGATCGTCCAGGCGTGCAGGTCGTGGACGCCGATGACGCCCTCGACCCCGAGCAGGTGGGCGCGGACCCGGTCGAGGTCGACGTCGCGCGGTGCGGCCTCGAGCAGCACGTCGAGGGACTCCCGCAGCAGCGCCCAGGCCCGCGGCAGCACCAGGCAGCCGACCAGCAGCGCGGCGACGGTGTCGGCCGGCGTCCACCCGGTCAGGGCGACGACGCCCCCGGCGACCAGGACCGCCACCGAGCCGAGCGCGTCGCCGAGCACCTCGAGGTGGGCGCCGCGGACCGCGAGCGACCCGCGGCGCCGGTGCAGCAGCGCCAGCCCCACGAGGTTGGCCAGCAGGCCGGCGGCGGCGACGGCGAGCACCACCGCGGAGTCGATCTCGGGCGGGTCACCGATGCGGCGGACGGCCTCGACCACGACGACGACGGCGACCCCGGTGAGCAGCAGCCCGTTGGCGACGGAGGCCAGGATCTCCACCCGCTGCCAGCCGAACGTGCGCCGGCCGCGGGCCGGGCGCTGGGCCAGGGTGACCGCGCCGAGGGCCAGACCGATCCCGAGCGCGTCGGTGACCATGTGGCCGGCGTCGGCGAGCAGCGCCAGCGACCCGGACACCAGCGCGCCGACGACCTCGGCCCCGGCCACCGCGAGGGTGAGCGCGAGGACCAGCGCGAGCCGGCCGCGGGACGCGCCTGCAGCGGTGCCGTGGCCGTGCGCGTGCCCGGCTCCCATCGGCGCCACCTCCCCTCCCCCGGCAGTGTCCCCGCACGAGCACGCCCCCTGCCCGGACCTACCGGGAGGGG
Source organism: Geodermatophilus sp. SYSU D00700 (assembly GCF_054050255.1). Classification (NCBI taxonomy): domain Bacteria; kingdom Bacillati; phylum Actinomycetota; class Actinomycetes; order Geodermatophilales; family Geodermatophilaceae; genus Geodermatophilus; species Geodermatophilus sp. SYSU D00700. Next base: position 80,650 of record NZ_JBJGZA010000014.1, read on the forward strand.
GCGTGTCGAGGCGTCCTCGCTCAGATGGCGACGCCGCGCTCCCGCAGCCACGGGAGCGGGTCGATCTTCTGCCCGTCGATGCCGCCGACGTGCACCTCGAAGTGCAGGTGCGGCCCGGTGGACTGGCCGCGGTTGCCCAGCAGCGCGATGGTGTCGCCGGCGCGGACCACCTGGCCGGGCTGCACGAGGATCTCCTCCATGTGCCCGTAGACGGTGACGTCGCCGTTGTCGTGCTGGATGTAGACCACGTTGCCGTAGCCGCTGGCCGGGCCGGCCTCGAGGACGACGCCGTCGGCCGCCGCGTACTCCGGCGTGAGCATGGGGGCGGCCAGGTCGATGCCGGCGTGCAGCTTGCCCCAGCGCGCGCCGAAGCCGCTGGTGAGCCGACCGCCCTCCACCGGCAGGACCGCCTCGGGCCGGGCTGCCTCCGCCGCCGCGGCGGCGGCCGCCTCCGCGGCGACCCGCTCCGCCTCGGCCTGCGCCTGGGCGGCTGCGGCCTCCTCGGTCTCGCGCGCGGTGCGACTGGCGGCCAGCTCGCCGAGCAGGGCGGCATCGGAGCGCAGCTCAGCGGCCCCGGCGGACTCCTCGCGGTCCAGGCCGAGCTCCTGGGCGACGCTCACCGAGGAGCTCACCGACTCGGTGCCGACGGCCTGGGCCGCCCGGTCACCGGTGGCGGAGGTGCCGAGACCGACCGCACCGACGAGCGCGGCGGCCAGGTAGAAGGCCGGGCGGCGGCGCGGCGGCCGGAGCCGGCGGAGGGTACGGCGCCTCGTGTGGCCGCCGACCACGGCGGGCCGGCCGTCCTCGGGCTCGGCGGCCTCGTACTCGGCGGTCTCGCACCCGGCCGTCTCGGGCCCGGACTCCTCGCGGGGGACGACGACGGCGGCCAGGGCCTGCGCGTCGGCGGCCTCGACGAGCTCCGTGGTGTCGGCGACGGCGGTCACCGGCTCGGCCGCGAGGACCTCCTCGACGACGTCGGCGGGCGCCGGGACGCGGTCGTCGACGACCGTGTTGCCGGTGACGACGACCGTGCGGACCTCGAGGCCGGTGGCAGTGGAGCCGGCCGCGGCGCTGGAGCGCGGGCGCGATGTGGGCCGGGGGCGGGCGGAACGGGTGGCGGTGGTCTTCCCGGCCGGCGACGTCTCCCCCTGACGCCGTTCCGGGGCCGTCCGCTGGGCCTTCCCGGCCGGGGCGCGTCGCCGGGAGGGCGATGCCGCTGCGGCCTGTCGGGAGGGCCTGCCCGCGGGGTCGCGCGGGGTCCCTCCGTCGGAGAGGCGGTCGGGGTGGCGCTCGGACATACACCTGGCTCTCGTCGGGGACGGGGTCGTCGTGCGGTGCCCGGGGGAGCGGGCGGGGCCCATGTAAACACGCCGTGATGGTTTCGTGATCTGAGTCGAGGGGTATCGATACTCGGTTTGGTGGCGTGGGTCACGAGATCGCACGGATGTCGTTCGACGGAGGGTGTACCGGTCCTCTACGGATGGTGAGGGACGCGCCGCCGAGGCTGCACGACCAGCGCGACGAGCCTCACGTGGGGCAGGAGCCCGTGGCGGAACCCCTTGACGAGGAACTGAGGAGCCCACTCATGCGCGCAGTCACCTGGCACGGACGTGCCGACGTACAGGTCGACACCGTCCCCGACCCGACGATCCAGGAGGACACCGACGTCGTCGTCGAGATCACCTCCAGCGGGATCTGCGGGTCGGACCTGCACCTGATCGAGGTGATGGCGCCGTTCATGTCCAAGGGCGACGTCATGGGCCACGAGCCGATGGGGGTCGTCCGCGAGGTCGGGTCCGCGGTGACCGCCGTCAAGCCGGGCGACCGCGTCGTCGTGCCGTTCAACATCTCCTGCAACACCTGCTGGATGTGCTCGCAGGGCCTGCAGTCGCAGTGCGAGACCACGCAGAACCGCGACCAGGGCTTCGGTGCCTCGCTGTTCGGCTACACCAAGCTCTACGGGCAGGTCCCCGGTGGCCAGGCGGAGTACCTGCGGGTGCCCTTCGGCAACACGCTGCCCATCAAGGTCCCCGACGGGCCGGCCGACGACCGGTTCGTCTACCTCTCCGACGTGCTGCCGACGTCCTGGCAGGCGGTGCAGTACGCCGCGACGCCGCCCGGCGGCACGGTGCTGGTGCTGGGGCTGGGACCCATCGGCGACATGTGCACCCGGATCGCCGCCCACCTCGGCGTCCGGGCCGTCGGGGTCGACGTCGTCCCCGAGCGGCTCGCCCGCGCCACCGCCCGCGGCACCGAGGTGATCCGCTCGACCGACCAGGACGACGTCGTCGCCGAGATCCGCGACCGCACCGACGGCCGCGGCGCCGACGCGGTCATCGACGCCGTCGGCATGGAGGCGCACGGCTCCCCGCTGGCGCAGATCGCCCAGAAGGCCTCCGCCGTCGTCCCGGACGCGATCATGGCGCCGGTGATGAAGGTCGCCGGCATCGACCGGCTGGCCGCGCTGAACACGGCCATCGAGGCGGTCCGGCGCGGCGGGACCATCTCGCTGTCGGGCGTCTACGGCGGGGCCACCGACCCGATGCCGCTGTCGAAGATGTTCGACAAGCAGATCCAGCTGCGGATGGGCCAGGCCAACGTGTGGCGCTGGGTGCCCGACATCCTCCCGCTGCTGGTCGAGGGCGACCCGCTCGGTGTCGACGACTTCGCCACCCACCGGGTGCCGCTGGAGCAGGCACCGCAGGCCTACGCCGACTTCCGCGAGAAGAAGGACGGCGCGGTGAAGGTGCTCCTGCAGCCCTGACCGGTCCTGTGACCGGACCCACCGGCCGCGCGGGGCATGTCCCGCGCGGCCGGTTCCTTGTCCCCGGGTAGGACCCGCACGGACGACGACGTCCGCACGTTCCCGCTCGCCCGCCGTCGTCCCCTGGAGTCCTCCCGTGCCCCGCGGCCTGCTCGCCCTCGCCATCGGCGCCTTCGGCATCGGCACCACCGAGTTCGTCGTCATGGGCATGCTGCCCGAGATCGCCGACGGTCTCGGGGTGTCGGTGTCGGCGGTGGGCCTGCTCATCTCCGCCTACGCGGTCGGCGTCGTCCTCGGCGCCCCGACGCTCACCGCGCTCGGGGTGCGCTTCTCGCCCCGGCAGACGCTGGTCGCGCTGATGGGCGTGTTCGTCGTGGGCAACGCCCTGTCGGCGCTCGCCCCGACCTACGAGACCCTGGTCGCCGCCCGGGTGGTCACCGCGCTGGCGCACGGCTCGTTCTTCGGCGTCGGCGCGGTGGCGGCCCGCCGCCTCGTGCCACCGGAGCGCGCGACGCAGGCCATCTCCCTGATGATCACCGGCCTGACGCTGGCCAACGTCGTCGGTGTGCCGCTGGGCACCTTCGTCGCCCAGCAGCTGAGCTGGCGGCTCGTCCTCGGCGCCATCGCCGGGATCGGCCTGGTCACCATCGCCGGGCTGCTGGCCTGGCTGCCGGCCGGGACCGGCGAGCGCGGCGACCTGCGCTCGGAGCTGGCCGCCTTCCGCCGCGGTCAGGTGTGGCTGGTCCTGACCCTGACGATGGTCGGGTTCGCCGCGCTGTTCGCCGTCTACAGCTACGTCAGCCCGATCCTGACCGAGCTGGCCGGCCTGCCCGAGGGCTGGGTGACCCCGGTGCTGGCCCTGTTCGGCGTCGGCACGACCGTCGGCACGCTGGCCGGCGGGCGGCTGGGCGACCGCTTCGGGTTCTCCTTCGTCGCCGCCGGCCTGCTGGTCACCGCCGTGCTGCTGGGGGCGTTCGCGCTGCTCGCCCGCACGCCCGCCGCGGCGATCGCCCTGCTGGTGCTCTTCGGCACCGTGGCCTTCGCGATGGGCCCGGTCGTCCAGAACGGCGTCATCGAGGCGGCCCGGGTGCGCGGTGGCAGCCTGGTGTCCGCGGCCAACCAGGCGGCGTTCAACGTGGCCAACGCGCTCGGAGCGGCCCTCGGCGCGCTCGTCCTGTCCCTCGACCTCGGCTACGCCGCGCCGATGTGGGTCGGGGCGGGGCTGGCGCTGGTCGGCAGCGGCCTGGCGCTGGCGGTCCGGCGGGCCGACCGCCGCGAGCGCGCGCGGGTGACCGCCGACGTCCGGCGGTGGCGCCAGGAGGTGGGCGACCGGCTCGACCGGGCCGCCTGAGCACCGCGGGTCGGGCGGCGCCGACCGGGTAGGACGTGGGCCATGACGGTCTTCCACGCCGAGAGGTCAGGGCAGTTCCCGCTGGGGGACCGCACGGTCAACCGGATCGGCCTCGGCGCGATGCGGCTGGTCGGACCGGATGCCCTGGGCCCGCCCGCGGACCGGGACGCCGCCGTCGCCCTGCTGCGCCGGGCCGTGGAGCTCGGCGTCGACCACGTCGCGACCAGCGGCTCCTACGGCCCGCACGTCGCCAACGAGGTCATCCGCGAGGCGCTGCACCCGTACCCGGAGCAGCTGACGATCGTCACCGCGGTGGGCACCCGGCGGACCCCGGACGGCGCGTGGCACGAGGCGCTCACCCCGGAGGAGCTGCGCTCGGCCGTGCAGGACGACCTCGACCACCTCGGTGCCGACGTCCTCGACGTCGTGGTCCTGCGGATGCCCGGCTCCGCCGGGCCCGTGGAGCGCTCGCTGGCTGAGCCGTTCGGGGCGCTGGCGCAGCTGCAGCAGGAGGGCCTGGTCCGCCACCTGGGGGTCTCCCACGTGACGACGCAGCAGTTCGCCGAGGCGCGGGCGATCGCGCCGGTGGTGTGCGTGCACAACCGCTACGACCTGCTGCACCGCGACGACGACCCGATGGTCGACGCGCTGGCCCGCGAGGGCGTCGCCTTCGTGCCCTGCGGCCCGCTCGGCGGGTCCCCGCCGCTGCGCACGGCGGCGCTGGAGACCGTGGCCCGGCGGCTGGAGACCACGCCGGAGCAGGTGGCGCTGGCGTGGCTGCTGGCCCGCTCCCCCAACCTGCTGCTCGTGCCGGGCACCTCGTCGGTGGCGCACCTGGAGGAGGACCTGCAGGCCGCGGCACGGGTGCTCGGGCCGGCCGAGATGGAGGAGCTCGACCGGATCGGCGGCACCGGCGAGCCCGACGTCGACCTCTGAGGCGCTCAGGTCCGCCCGGCGGGCTGCGCGACCGGGCCGAGCACCCGGTCGAGGTGCGCGTTGCCGAGCACGCCGGCGGGGTCGAGCCGGGCCCGCAGCGCGGTGAACTCGCCGAACCGCGGGTACCGGGCGGCCAGCGCGGCCGCGTCCAGGCCGTGCTGTTTGCCCCAGTGCGGCCGTCCGCCGACCGCGGCGGCGATCGCCTCGAACGCCGAGAAGTAACCGCCGGGCTCGCTGCGGGCGGGCACGTGGACGGCGACGTAGGCGGTGTCCCGCCCGAACGCGGTCGACAGGGGGACGTCGTCGGCGGCGGCGACCCGCACCTCGACGGGGAACGGGATGCGCCACGGCCCGGCGTCGACCACCCGGCGCAGCTCGGCGAGCACCCCCGGGGCGGCCGCCCGCGGGACGGCGTACTCCATCTCGCGGAACCGGACCCGCCGGCGCGCGACGAACACCCGGTGGGCGAGGTCGGTGCGGGGGCGCCTGCTGAAGGCGCCGGCCGAGAGGCGGGCGAGGGGCGGGACCAGCGCGGGCACCCGGCGACCGGTCGCGACGACGGCGGCGAACCCGGCGTTGGCCAGCACCTCGCCGTCCCACAGCGCCCGCACCCGGGACGGTGGCGCCAGCTCCGACAGTGGCACCCGGGTGTTGCGCTTGGTCACGCACCGGTCGGTGTGCGGGAACCAGTAGAACTCGACGTGGTCGGTCGAGGTCATGACCTCGTCGAAGGCGGCCAGCAGGTCCGGCAGCCGCGCCGGGCCCTCCTCGGCCCGCAGCGCGAAGGCCGGCACGGCCTGCAGCGTCACCGTGCTCAGCACGCCCAGCGCGCCGAGCCCCACGCGGGCGGCGGAGAAGACGTCGGGGTGCTCGGCCGGTGAGCAGCGCAGCACGGCGCCGTCGGCGGTGACCAGCTCGAGCGCCCGCAGCTGGGTGGCCAGGCCGCCGAAGCGGGCGCCGGTGCCGTGCGTGCCGGTGGACACCGCGCCGGCCACGGTCTGCCGGTCGACGTCGCCGAGGTTGGTCAGCGCCCAGCCGCGCCGGGCGAGCTCGGCGCCCAGCCGGTGCAGCAACATGCCGGCCTGCACGGTGACCAGGCCGGCGTCGTCGACGTCGAGCAGCGCGGCGTGCCGGCGCAGGCTCAGCGCGACGTCCTCGGGCCGGCCGATGCCGCTGAACGAGTGGCCGCTGCCCAGGGCGGTCACGCGGCGGCCCGCGCCACCGGCCGCCCGCAGCTCCGCGGCGATCGCCTCCGTGTCGGCCGGGGTGACGACGGTGAGCCCGGTCGCCCGCTGGTCGCCCGCCCAGTTGCGCCAGGTGCCCGTGCGTCGGCTGCCCGCCACGTCGTCCTCCTCCGGTGTCCGCGGCAGTGTGTCCGGCCCGGCTCCACCCGTCGAGGGCCTTGCCCCGCTCCGCTCCCGCCCGGGAGGCTCCGGTGCCGTGACCGCCCCGGCGCGGGCCCGGCTCGACGCCGCGACCGCCGACCTCGACCCGCCGCTCGCCGTCCTCGACCTCGACGCCCTCGACGCGAACGCCGCCGCGCTGGTCCGCCGGGCGGGCGGGCGGCCGGTGCGGGTGGCGAGCAAGTCCGTGCGCAGCCGCGCGGTGCTGCGGCGGGTGCTGGCGCGGCCGAGCTTCGCGGGCGTGCTGGCCTACTCGCTGGCCGAGGCCCTGTGGCTGGCCGGCGGCGAGGACCCGGTGTGCGAGGACGTCGTCGTCGGCTACCCCTCGGCCGACCGGGCCGCGCTGCGCCGGCTGGTGGCCGACCCGGCGCTCGCCGCCCGGGTGACGCTGGTGGTCGACTCCCCCGACCAGCTCGACCTCGTCGACGCCCTCGCCGCCCCCGGGACCCGCCCGCCGGTGCGGGTGTGCCTCGACCTCGACGCCTCGCTGCGCGCCGGCGGCGGGCGGGTCCACCTCGGCGTGCGCCGGTCGCCGGTGCACGACCCGGCCGGTGCCGCGGCGCTGGCCCGCACGGTGCACGGCCGGGCCGGGTTCACGCTGGTGGGGCTGATGGCCTACGAGGCGCAGGTGGCCGGGGTCCCCGACGCCCCGCCCGGGCGGCCGGTGCGCGCCCTGGCGGTGCGCGGGGTGCAGGCGCTGTCGATGCGCGAGCTGGTGCGGCGGCGCGCCGCGATGGTGGCCGCCGTGTCGGCGGTGGCGCCGCTCGAGTTCGTCAACGGCGGCGGCACCGGCAGCCTGGAACGGACCGCGGCCGACCCGTCGGTGACCGAGGTGGCCGCCGGGTCGGGGCTCTACCAGCCGACGCTCTTCGACGGCTACCGCGCCGTCCGCGGCCAGCCGGCCCTGCTGTTCGCGCTGCCGGTCACCCGCCGCCCGGCACCCGGGATCGTCACCGTGGCGGCGGGGGGCTGGATCGCGTCCGGCCCGCCCGGCCCCGACCGCTCCCCGCGCCCGGTGCACCCGGCGGGGCTGCGACTGCTCGGCACCGAGGGCGCCGGGGAGGTGCAGACGCCGCTGCGGGGTCCGGGCGCCGGCGGGCTCGCGGTCGGCGACCGGGTGTGGTTCCGGCACGCCAAGGCCGGCGAGCTGTGCGAGCACGTCGACGTCCTGCACACGCTGGCCGGCGACCGGCTGACCGGCGCCGTCCCGACCTACCGGGGCGAGGGCCGCGCGTTCGGCTGACGCTGCGGGTGGCCCTCCGTGTCGATCATCGGATGCGTGCACGCGACACGGCCGGACACGCCGCTCGGACGTGCACACACCCGATGATCGACGAGACGCCTTCGTCAATCGGCGTCGTTGGCCAGCAGGGCCCTCGCCTCGGCGGCCTCGTCCTCGGTGAACCCGCCCGAGCCCTCGGGGTGGTGGACCTGGGTGTCGATCCACCGGCGGTGCGCCTCCCACGCCGACTGGCGGGTGGATCCCAACGCCCGGCCGATCTGCGCCCACGACGCACCGGTGGCCCGCGCCGTGCGCACCGTGAGCTGCCGGCCCTGGGCGGCCCGGCGGGCGATGACCTCACCCAGGGCCAGCAGCTCCAGCGCCTCCCCGCGGGTGAGCGGGCGCGGGCCGGCCGGGTCGTCGGGGTCGGCCAGCGAGTCGCGGGCCCGCAGCTCGTCGTACCGCCGGACGGCGCTGGCGAGGGTGTGCTGCCGCTCGAGCTCGTCGACGTCCATGCCCCAGCATCCGTCAGGCTGCCCTGACTGTCCAGGCAGCCTGACAGCGGTCAGCGGGCGCGGACGACCCGGGTCTCGTCGAACACCGGCTCGGCCGACTCGTACACCCGGCCGTCGGCGCCGAAGACCAGGAACCGGTCGAACGAGCGCGCGAACCACCGGTCGTGGGTCACCGCGAGCACGGTGCCGTCGAAGGCGGCCAGCACCTCCTCCAGCGACTCCGCCGAGATCACGTCGAGGTTGTCCGTGGGCTCGTCGAGGAGCAGCAGCGTGGCGCCCGACAGCTCCAGCACCAGGATCTGGAACCGCGCCTGCTGCCCGCCCGACATCGTGCGGAACGGCTGGTCGGCGGAGTCGGTGAGCCCGTAGCGGCGCAGCACCGCCATCGCCCGGCCGCGGTCGACGCCCGGCCGGCCGGGCTCGCCGTGCCAGAGCAGGTCCACCGGCGTGCGGTCGAGCCACTCGGGGTGCGCGTGGGTCTGGGCGAAGAAGCCGGGGACGACGCGGGCGCCGAGCCGCCAGGACCCGGTGTGCGCGACGTCCTGGCCGGCCAGCAGCCGCAGGAAGTGCGACTTGCCCGCGCCGTTCGCGCCCAGCACGCCGACCCGGTCGCCGTACCAGACCTCCAGGTCGAACGGCTGCATCAACCCGGTCAGCTCCAGCTGCTCGGTCATGACGGCGCGCTGCCCGGTGCGGCCGCCGCGCAGCCGCATGGCCACCTTCTGCTCCGGCGGCCGGTCCGGCGGCGGGCCCGCGGCCTCGAACTTCGCCAGCCGCGTCTGCATGGCGCGGTAGCGCGAGGCCATGTCCGGCGAGTTGGCCGCCTGCTGCTGCAGCGTGCGCACCAGGTCGATCAGCCGCTGGTGCTCCTCGTCCCAGCGCAGCCGCAGCTCGGCCATCCGCTCGTGCCGCGCCGCGCGGGCCTCCGGGTAGGTCGTGAAGCCGCCGCCGTGCACCCACGCGGTCCCGCCCTCGACGGTGACCACCCGGTCGGCGACCCGCGCGAGCAGCTCGCGGTCGTGGCTGACGAACAGCACCGTCTTGCGGGTCTCGAGCAGCCGCTCCTCCAGCCAGCGCTTGCCCGGGACGTCGAGGTAGTTGTCCGGCTCGTCGAGCAGCAGCACCTGCTCGGGCCCGCGCAGCAGCGCCTCGAGGGCCAGCCGCTTCTGCTCGCCGCCCGACAGCGTGGACAGCTCCCGGTACTTGCACCGGTCGTAGGGCACGCCGAGCGCCGCGACGGTCACGGTGTCCCAGGTGACCTCGGCGTCGTAGCCGCCGGCGTCGCCCCACTGCGCCAGCGCGTCGGCGTAGGCCAGCTGCGCGGGCTCGTCGTCGGTCTCCATGAGGGCCAGCTCGGCGGCCTCCACGGCGTGCCAGGCCTCGCGCACGGCCGGGGCGGACAGGTCGACGAGGAAGCGCTGCACGGTGGTGTCGTCGCGGACCGAGCCGATGAACTGCCGCATGACGCCCAGGCCGCCGCTGCGGGCGACCGCCCCGGCCTCGGGCACGAGGTCCCCGGCGATGATCCGCAGCAGCGTCGTCTTCCCGGCGCCGTTCTCCCCGACCAGCGCCGCGCGGGCGCCGTCCCCCACGCGGAAGGAGACGTCGTCCAGCAGCACCCGGCCGTCCGGCAGCGTGTGCCGGACCCCGCTCACGTCGACGGAACCCACCCGGTCATCGTCGGCGACGGGGCAAGCGGATTCAGCCGACGGCTCTCAGCGGACCGATTCCAGGCGGGTGCGCGCCAGCCGCTCGACCAGCTCGGGCAGCGCGGTGACCGGGACGCCGCTGAGGTCGCGGCGGCAGGACGCCACGACCGAGCCCACGACGTGCGGTCGCACCCGCGGACGGAACTCCTCCACGAGACGGGCGACCGCCTCGACGACGGACGTGTCGACGGCGGGAGCGTGCTCGGTGCTCGCGGTCATGCGCAGGCGCGCCCTCTCGTCCGTTGCGGTTCCGTTACTCCCCGTGGGACCAGACTGGCCCTCCTGTCCCAGCGGCACCAGGGACCAAGGTCCACCCGGCGGCGATCAGATCGAGAAGTAGGCGTTGTCGCCGGCCGCGGTGACCGCCGCGGCGTCGCGGACCAGCGCGCTCAGCTCCCCCGCGTCGACGCGGTCGAGGGAGGTGAACCGGACGCAGCTGCGACCGCACGAGACCCTCCCCAGCCGCTCGGCGCGCGTCTCGGGCAGGTACTGCCCGTCGACGACGGCGCAGACGTACAGCGACAGGTGCCGCTTCTGCGCCGCGAGGGCGACCAGCGGCCACGACGTCGTCTCCTTCGCCGACCGCGGCCGGTAGGGCATCAGCCCGTAGCCGAGCACCCGCCCGGAGCCCGCGGGCACGAGCTGCCGGTCGAGCCCGGGCGCGGCCTCCCGCACGAGCGCGTCGACGCGGCGCAGCTCGTCGGCCCGCGGACCGGCCGCGGCGAACCACTCCTCGATCGGGTCGGTCACGGCAGACCTCCTCACTGCAGGACGAGGCTGAGCACGGTGGCGCCCGCGGCCACCACCAGCGCGACGACGACGACGATGGCCACCAGCCGCCGTCGCCGCTCGGCTCCCGGACCGCCGGCCCCGCCCATCCCCATCACGCCCGCGACGCTACCGGCCGGAGCCGACGGATCGGCCCGGTCGCCGGCCCCACAGCAGGGTGTCCAGGGCGGTGCCGGCCGGGGTCTCCCGGCGCACCTGCTCGAGCCGGTCGACGTCGAGCAGCCCGGCCACCGGCGCCAGCCGGGCGGCGCTGTGCAGGATCGCGGGGTCCTGCGGCCCGCCGACGCCGTGCGCGAGGTTGTCGACGTCGTGGCCGAGCAGCAGGAACCGCCCGCCGGGCCGCAGCCAGCCGACGGCGCGCCGCAGCAGGTCGGTCATCGCCGGGTCCGGCAGGTGCAGGTAGGCGACCAGCACGAGGTCGGTCGATCCGGGCGGCGCCGACCAGGTGGTCACGTCGGCGATCACCCAGGTGACCCGGTCGGCGCCGGACTGGGCCTGCCCGCGGGCCAGCCCGGTGGCGGAGAAGTCGACGGCGGTGGCGCGCCAGCCCAGCCGCGTCAGCCACAGCGCGTGCCGCCCCTCCCCCGCGGCCAGGTCGACCGCGTCGCCCGACGGCAGGTCCCCCACGAGCTCGGCGACCAGCGGGTTGGGCTCCCCCGACCACTGCTGCCGCTCGGCGTAGCGCGCGTCCCAGTCCTCCGCCTGCACGGGCGGCAGTCTGTCAGCGCCGCGGGTGCGGGCGGTGCGGGCCCGGGCCACGCTGGCACGGGTGGACACCGTCCGGCTGGTCCCGTTCGAGCCGGAGCACCTGCCCGGGGCGCTGCCGTGGTTCGACGACGCGGAGACCCGGCGCCGGCTGGGCGGGCGGGACTGGCCCGCCCGGGAGCTGGCGCTGCGCAGCACCGTGTGGACCGACGAGTTCCGCGGCCGGCGGGTGCTGCGCTCGTGCGCCTTCGTCGCCCTCGACGGCGACGGCGTGGTGGTCGCGCAGGTCGGCGGCGACGTCTACGACCGCTGGACGGAGTGGGACCCGGCGGCCGAGCGGGTCCTGTCCACCGACCCCCGGCGCACGATGGGCGCGGCCTACGTCGTCGCCCCGTCCCGCCGCGGCCGCGGGATCGGCGCGGCCACGCTGCGGGCCCTGGTCGCAGCACCTGCGACCGCCGACGTCGAGCAGTTCGTCCTCGGCATCGAGCCGGACAACACCGCCAGCCTGCGCGCGGCGGCCGCCGCCGGGTTCACGCCGCTGACCACCGAGCCCGACGCGGAGGACATGGTCCACCTGCACCTCGTGCGCTGACCGCGCCGGTGCGTCGGTGCCCCGTGGCAGGGTCGCGCCATGACGACGCCGTCGGTCCCGCTGAGCGAGGTCGCGCTGCTGCGGCTGGTGGCCCAGCGGGTGGCCGGTGCGCCGTTCCCCGATGCCGCGGCCGCCGTCCGCGGGCTGCTCGCCGTCCAGGGGCAGGACTGGCCGGGCGCGGTGACGTCGGTGGCGCTGCGCACCGCCGACCGGTCGCGGGCCGGGGTCGAGGCGGCGCTGGAGACCGGCGCCGTCGTCCGCTCGTGGCCGATGCGCGGCACCCTGCACCTCACTGCCGCCGAGGACCTGCACTGGATGCTCGACCTGCTCGGCGCCCGCCCGCTCGCGGGCGCGGCCAGGCGACGGGCGGTCGTCGGGCTCACCGAGGCCGACCTCGAGCGCTCGCGGGGGACGGCCGTGGCCGCGCTCACCGGCGGGCGGCGGCTGGGCCGGCGGGAGCTGCTGGCCGCGCTGGCCGAGGGCGGCTGTGACGTCGCGGGCCAGAAGGGCTACCACACGCTGTGGTACCTCGCGCAGACGGGAACGCTGGTCCTCGGCCCGCCCGAGGGCGGCGACCAGGCGTTCGTGCTGCTCGACGAGTGGGTGCCGCGGCCCCGGCGGCTCACCGGCGAGGAGGCCCGGGGGGAGCTGGCGCTGCGCTTCTTCACCGGGCACGGGCCGGCCACCGTCGCCGACCTGGTCCGCTGGGCGGGGACGACGGTGCGCGACGTCCGGGCCGGCCTCGCGCTGGTGCGCGACCGGCTGGCGGCGGTCGACGTCGACGGCACCGAGATGCTGATGGACCCCGAGACCCCCGACCGGCTGGCCGCCTGTCGCGCCGAGGCCGAGGGCGTGCACCTGCTCCCCGGCTTCGACGAGGTGGTGCTGGGCTACGCCGACCGCACCTGCACCGTGCCCGCCGAGCACGCCGACCGGATCGTCCCGGGCGGCAACGGTGTCTTCCGCCCCACCGTGATCACCGGCGGCTGCGCGGTCGGCACGTGGCGGTGGACGGGCACGGGCGCGAAGCGGACGGTGACCGCCGAGCCCTTCACCGCCTTCCCCGACGGCGTTGCCGAGCGGGTGCCGAAGCTGGCCGCGCAGCTGCCCTGAGCACCGCACTGCCCGCGCAGCTGCCCGGAGCGCCGCACTGCCCGGGCGGTTGCCTTGAGCACCGCACTGCCCGCGTTCCTCGTGCACTGCGGGCGCTGCAGGGCCGGCAATACACGAGGAACACCGGCAACGCGCACCCGGGCGGGCGCGGTCGCAGGCGACCGGCCGCCGCAGGGTCCACGCCGACTCCTGCGGTGCTGCGCGCACTCCTGCGGTGCTGTGACACCGCAGGAGTGTCGAGAACACCGCAGGAGCGCCGACGGATGTCCGCAGGAGCGCCGCCCTCGACCCCGGCAAGGCGCACGTGGGCGCGGTCGCGGGCGACCGGCCGCCGCAGCAGGGTGGGCGCATGCAGTACACGCGGCTGGGCGCCACCGGCCTGGAGGTCTCGCGGATCTGCCTCGGGATGATGAGCTTCGGCGAGCCGGAGCGCGGGATGACCCCGTGGAGCCTGCCCGAGGACGAGGCGATGCCGCTCATCCGCCGCGCCCTCGAGGCCGGCGTGACCTTCCTCGACACCGCCAACGTCTACTCGGCCGGCTCCAGCGAGGAGATCACCGGGCGGGCGATCCGCGCGTTCACCAGCCGCGACGACGTCGTCCTGGCCACCAAGGTGCACGGCCGGATGCGCCCGGGCCCCAACGGCGGCGGGCTGTCCCGCGTGGCCGTCCTGCGCGAGCTCGAGGCGAGCCTGCGGCGGCTTCAGGTCGACCACGTCGACCTCTACCAGATCCACCGCTGGGACCCGCACACACCGGTCGAGGAGACGCTCGAGGCGCTGGACGCGTGTGTCCGCTCGGGCAAGGTCCGCTACCTCGGTGCGAGCAGCATGTGGGCCTGGCAGTTCGCCAAGGCGCTGTCCACCGCCGGCGAGCACGGCTGGCACCGCTTCGTGTCGATGCAGGACCACTACAACCTGCTCAACCGCGAGGAGGAGCGGGAGATGCTGCCGCTGTGCGCCGACCAGGGCATCGGCGTGGTCCCGTGGAGCCCGCTGGCCCGCGGCCGGCTCGCCCGCGACTGGGACGAGACGACGCACCGCTCGCGCAACGACGCCTTCGGCAACCGCCTCTACGACGAGCGCAGCGACCGCGCGATCGTCGAGCGAGTGGCCGAGGTGGCCCGCGAGCGCGGCGTCCCGCGGGCGCAGGTGGCGCTGGCCTGGCTGCTCGCCAAGCCGGTCGTGACCGCACCGATCGTCGGTGTCACGCAGGTCGGGCACCTCGACGACGCCGTCGCCGCCGTCGACCTGCACCTCACCGACGACGAGGTCGCGCGCCTCGAGGAGCCCTACACCCCGCACGCCGTCGCCGGGTTCTGAGCCGCCGGCGACGGCGCGGGAGCGTCAGGCCGGCCGGCCGGCCAGCTCCTCGAGGTCGTCGAGGACCAGGCCGGCGCCGAGCGGGCCGAGGCCGAGGAACCAGCGGTCGTCGTCGACGGCGAAGGACCGCCCCTCGGCGACCGCGGGGATCGACTGCCACAGCGGCCCGCCGGTGACCTGCGCGGCAGCCGTCGCCCCCGCCTCCCCGTAGGCGCCGTGGAACAGCAGGTCGCCGTCGGCCTGCGTGACCTGCTCGGGCGAGACCTCGACGAAGGTCTCGGCGGTGCGCTGCACCTCCGGCCGGGCGAAGCCGACGTCGGCCAGCACCGACCCGATGAACGAGCCCTCGCCGTAGAGCCGGACGAGCGTGCCGTCGAGGAACCGGGCGACGCTGACCTCCGTCGCCGCCGGGTCCCCGTAGAGGGCGCCGACCTCCGCGGCCCGGGAGGTGTAGGCGTCGAGCAGCTCCTGCGCCTGCTCCTCGCGACCGAGCGCCTCGCCGGCCAGCAGCAGGTTCTCCTGCCAGCTCTCCCCGATCGTCTCGGCGAAGACGGTGGGGGCGATGCCCGCCAGCTGCTCGTAGACGTCGGCGTGCCGCACCGAGTTGGACAGGATGAGGTCGGGCTCGAGCGCCGCGATGGCCTCCAGGTCCGGCTCGGCGATGGTGCCCACGGCGGCGATGTCGGCGGGGTCGGCACCGGCCGCCGTCACGAACCCGGGCAGCTCGTCGCTGACGTCGGTGCGGACCGCGCCGACCGGCGTGACGCCCAGCGCCAGGGTGGCGTCGAGCTCGCCGGTGTCCAGGACGACGACCCGCTCGGGGGTGCCGGCGACCTCGGTCTCGCCCATGGCGTGCTCGACCGTGCGCGTCTCCTCGGCGGGCGCCGCCTCGGCTCCCGCCACGGCCCCCGTCGACCCGCACCCGCTGAGCACCGCCACCGCCAGCACCGCGCCGGCCACCCGACCGCGTCCCGTCCGTCCCCAGAGCACCACTGCCCTCCTCCCGGCGCCGGACCGTCCGGCACCGGGAAAGGACCTTAGGGCAGCCTCACCTAAGGCTCGTCACCGCTTCCGCTCGACGACGAACACGGGGATCACCCGGTCGGTCCGGCGCTGGTAGTCGGCGTAGGCCGGGTAGGCGGCCACGGCCCGCTCCCACCACTGCGCCCGTTCCTCACCGGTGACCTCCCGGGCCACGCCGTCCCACGGCTCCGGGCCGTCCTGCACGGTCACCTGGTCGGGGTGCTCGCGCAGGTTGGCCACCCAGGCCGGGTCCTTCGGCGCGCCACCCTGGGAGCCGACCATCGCGTAGGCGCCCTCGTGCTCCACGCGCATGAGCGGCTGCTTGCGCACCTTCCCCGTCCGCGCGCCCCGGGTGGAGAAGACCACCACCGGCAGCCCGGTGTCGCGCAGCGTGTTCGCCTCCCGGCCACCGGTGGCCTCGTAGCGCTCCACCTGGTCACGGACCCAGCCCTGCGTGCTCGGCTCGTACTCCCCCTCGAGTGGCATGCCGCGACCGTAGGACCGATGAGTCCGCGACGCCGGGCCGGTCCCCCCTCGGCAGACCCCGACCGACAGGAGGCCCCGTGGGCCGGCTCGTCATCACGCAGAACACCACCCTCGACGGCGTCGTGGAGGCCACCGGCGGCTGGTTCGCCCCGCAGGACGACGGCGCCGACGCCAACGACCAGCTCGACGTCGTGCGCGGGCACATGGCCGGGCAGTCGGTGTTCCTCGTCGGCCGGCGCACCTTCGAGGAGATGCGCGGCTTCTGGCCGCAGCAGACCGGTGACACCACCGGCATCTCGGTGCACCTGGACGCGGTGGAGAAGGCCGTCGTCTCCCGGACGCTCACCGAGCCGGGCTGGGCGAACACCACCGTGCTGTCGGGCGACCCGGTCGAGGAGGTGCGCCGGCTGGTGGCCGAGCGCGACGGCGAGGTGGGCGTCACCGGCAGCATCACCCTCTGCCACGCGCTGGTCGCCGCCGGGCTGGTCGACGAGTACCGGCTGTTCGTCTTCCCGCGGGTCCTCGGCCGCGGCCGGCGGCTGTTCCCCGAGGGCACCGACGTCCGGCTCACCGCCACCGGCAGCCGCACGTTCCGCTCGGGCGTCACGCTGCTGACCTACCGGCCGGCGTGAGCCGGGGGCTCAGCGGGCGTCGACGGTGTGCGGGACGAAGAAGCTGAGGTTGTCGGTGATCAGCCCGTCGCTCTCGCGGATGCCGAGGCCGGCGGGCTCGCCGTCGACCACCCAGGCGCCGAGCACCGGGTGGTGCGGGCCGTCGACGCCGGCGAAGTCGGGCAGCGGCGCGAACTCCTGGACGACGAACCCCTCGGTGCCGTAGCGGCCGGGCAGCGCCGTCACCACCTGCCCGTCGCGCACGATCTGCACGTTGGCGCCCTCGCGGCCCCACAGCGGCTTGCGCACGTAGTCCCGCCAGCTCGAGGGCATCTCGTCGGCGAAGTAGGCCGGCAGCAGCAGCTCGGAGAGCACGGGGTCGCCGCCGAAGAGCCGCCACAGCACCGGCAGCAGCGCCTTGGTGCTCCACAGCATCTTGTAGACCGGCTCGATCCACGTCGTGCCGCCGGGCCGCGCCGCGTCGGCGAGGACGGCAGCGCCGAACTCGTCGTCGACCAGCCACTCCCAGGGGTAGAGCTTGAAGACGACGTCGAGGTGGCGGCCGGCCGGGTCGTAGAAGCGCCCGTCGCCGGAGTCCAGGGCGATGTCCTCGACGACCAGCTCGACGGCCTCGTAGCCGGCCTGCACCACGGTGTCCATGAGGTAGGCGACGGTCATCCGGTCCTCGCCGGAGGCGTCCGCGCTGCTCCAGGCCAGGTGCACCCGCGGGCGCAGCCCGGTGCGCCGCTCCCAGCGGGTGAGGTTGCGCTGCCAGGCGGCGACCAGCTTCTCGTGCAGCGCGTTCCACTGGTCGCGGCCCTGCCCGGTGAACAGGTGCCAGTTCCACTGGGTGACCGCCGACTCGACCAGCCCGGTCGGGGTGTCGGCGTTGAACTCCAGCAGCCGGGGAGGTCCCGAGCCGTCGTAGCGCAGGTCGAAGCGGCCGTAGACGCTCGGCGGCTCGGACTCCCAGGTGGCGCGGATGCCCGACCGGGCGATGAGCGGGATGCCCATCCGGTCGAACAGGTCGTGCTCGATCACGTGGTCGCCGGCGGCGACGCACATCTCGAACAGCTGGGCGACCCAGCCCTCGAGCCGGGCGATCTCGTCGGAGGTGAAGTCGTAGTACGGGCCCTCGCGCCAGTAGCTGCGCACCTCGCCGCCCGGGGTGGTGGTGCGGTTGTAGACCAGCCCCTGCGCCTCGATCTCGGCCTCCCAGCCGGGCCGGACGACGCCGCTCTCGACGCGCCGCACGCTCCGCGCCTCAGGAGCCCGAGCTGCCGGTGCCGGCGGTGCCCGAGCCGATGCCGCCGGCCACCCGGGTGCCGGCCACCACCGCGCCGGCGGCCGGCAGGCCGTAGCGCTGGCGGGCGACGGTGTCGCGCGGGTCGACGCGGGTGCCGCCCGCGGGCAGCACCGTGCCCACGGGCAGGCCGGTGCGGAAGGCGCCGAGGTAGAGGAAGAACAGGCCCGGGCCGCGGTAGTCGTCGTCGCAGTAGTCGTCGTCGACGATCTCGCCGTCCTCGTCGGTGCAGTAGGCGACCTGCTCGTCGGCCTCGTCGCTGCCGCAGCCGGCGAGGAACCCGGTGGCGGCGGTGGCGAGCACCGTCGTCGTCAACGCGCTGCGCACCCGGTTCGAGAACGCCATGGACCCCTCCCGCGTCGGTGGACGCCCCGACCCTAGGCGTGTCGTGCCCGCGCACGGCCGCCGGGCGGCGCGGACGGTCCTGTGCCGCTACGGTCCGGGCACCGACGCCGTCGTCCCCGGGGAGGCGCGATGACCGCCAGGGAACCCGCCGAGATCGCCAAGGTCGCCGCCGCGACCGGCGCCAAGAAGGTGCACCGCAGCTGGGACCGGGTGCTGGTCAGCTCCTTCCTCGCCGGCGCCTACATCTCCTTCGGGGCGCTGGTCGCGATCACCGTCTCCTCGGGGCTGGACGCCGACACCTGGGGCACGCTGCCCACCCTGTTCATGGGCGCGGCGTTCACCCTCGGCCTGGTGTTGGTGCTGATCGCCGGCTCCGACCTGGCCACCGGCAACATGATGCTGGTCCCGCTGAGCGCGATGAACGGCAAGATCACCGTCGCCGACGTCGTCCGGAACGTGACGCTGGTGCTGGGCGGCAACCTGCTCGGCGCGCTGTTCGTGGCCTACTTCCTCGCCGTCTCCACCGGCGTCATCGGCGACCCGGACAGCACCGGCAGCGCCGGGCTGACCTTCGCTCGGCTGGCGGAGATCTCCGAGGGCAAGACCTCCCACACCGCGTGGGAGGTCTTCCTGCGCGGCGTCGGCTGCAACTGGCTGGTCTGCCTCGCGGTGTGGATGTCGCTGTCGGCCACGAGCGTCGCCGGGAAGATCCTCGCCGTCTTCTTCCCGGTCATGGCCTTCGTCGCGATGGGCTTCGACCACGTCGTCGCCAACATGTTCTTCCTCCCGGCCGCGCAGTTCGCCGGCGTCGAGGGGGCCAACTGGGGTGACACCCTGACCAACTGGCTGCTGGCGGGCCTGGGCAACCTGGTCGGCGCGGTGGTCTTCGTCGGGACGTCGTACTGGTACCTGTTCCTGCGCGAGGACCGCGACGCCGCCCCGCGCACCGGAGCGGAGCCGGCCGAGCGCGCCTGAGCGGCGGCGTCGCCGCTGAGCCGCTCCCCGGTCGCGGGGCCCGGGAGCCGGTGGCACGGTCGAGCGATGCGGTACAGGGAGGGTGGGCGGCTCGACACGTCGTCGGTCCAGGACCGGCGCGGACGCGGCGGGCTCGGCGGCGGGCGCGGGATCGCCGTCGGCGGCGGCGGGCTCGGCCTGGTCGGCATCCTCGTGATCGTGCTGATCCAGGTGCTCGGCGGCGGGAGCGGCGGCGCCGGTGCCGGGCTCGGGGCGCTCTCGGGCGGCCTGGCCGAGGGCGAGACGGCCGACAACACCGCGCTCGAGCAGTCCTGCGACGACAGCGGCGACGCCAACGAGTCGGTCGAGTGCGCCGTCGTCGCCGACATCGACTCAATCCAGGACTACTGGTCCCTGACGCTGGGCGACCGGTACGTGCCCACCGACACGGTCTTCTTCTCCGGCCAGGTGCAGACCCGGTGCGGCGGGGCGACCAGCGGCTCGGGACCGTTCTACTGCCCGGCCGACCAGCTCGTGTACATCGACCTGACCTTCTTCGACACCCTGCGCACCCAGTTCGGCGCCCAGGGCGGGTTGTTCGTCAACGCCTACGTCATCGCCCACGAGTACGGCCACCACGTGCAGAACCTGCTCGGGACCAACCAGCAGGTGACCCCGGGCGAGACCGGGCCCACGAGCGGCACGGTGCGCCTGGAGCTGCAGGCCGACTGCTTCGCCGGGGCGTGGGCCAACCACGCCGAGACGGTGCCCGACGAGTCCGGCGCCCCGCTGATCGAGGAGATCACCCAGGCCGACATCGACGCGGCACTGGACGCGGCGGGGCGCATCGGCGACGACTTCATCCAGGAGAACCTGGGCGGTGGCACGGTCGACCAGGACGCGTTCACCCACGGCTCCTCCGAGCAGCGCCGGCGCTGGTTCACCACCGGCTACGAGACCGGCGACCCGGCGCAGTGCGACACCTTCGCCACCGACGACCTGGGCTGAGCCGGTGACCGGGACCCTGCGGACCGGCCGCGACGGCGCGGTCGCCTCCCTCACCATCGACCGTCCCGAGAAGCGCAACGCGCTCACCGCGGAGATGTGGGCGGCGCTGCCGGGCATCCTGGCCGGGCTGGCCGAGGACCCGGAGGTGCGGGTCCTCGTCGTCACCGGGACCGGGCCCGTCTTCTGCGCCGGCGCCGACATCGCCGACCTGCTGGGCGGGCCCGACGCCGGCGACCCCATGGCGCACGTGCGCGAGGCCAACCTCGCCGCGCAGGCCGCGCTGCGCGACTTCCCGAAGCCGACGATCGCGATGATCCGCGGCTACTGCATCGGCGGCGGGGTGGAGCTGGCCACCTGCTGCGACCTGCGGTTCACCGACCCGACCGGCGTCTTCGGGGTGACCCCGGCGAAGGTGGGCATCGTCTTCACCCCGACGTCGACCCGCCAGCTCGTCCGGCTGGTGGGACCGGCGACGGCCCGCTACCTCCTCTACTCCGGCGAGCTGGTCGACGCCGAGACCGCACTGCGCACCGGCCTGGTCGACCGGCTGCTGCCCGCCGGTGACCTCGCCGGCGAGGTGCGGCGCTTCGCCGAGGTGCTGGCCGCCCGCTCGGCGCTGACCCAGCGGGCGGCCAAGGAGATCACCGCCGCGCTCGCCGACCGGGACGACGAGGACCGGGTCGAGGAGCTCGCCGGCCGCTGGTACCGGGAGACCGCGGCCGCGGGCGAGCTCGCCGAGGGCGTCGCCGCCTTCACCGAGCGCCGCGCCCCGCGCTTCCCCTGGGGCGGCTGACTCCCCCGGGGGGGGGGGGGGGGGGGGGGGGGGGGGGGGGGGGGGGGGGGGGGGGGGGGGGGGGGGGGGGGGGGGGGGGGGGGGGGGGGGGGGGGGGGGGG